>NZ_QSBX01000003.1:91710-173573 GCF_003465835.1 Anaerotruncus sp. AF02-27
TCAGGCAAGGAAAGTTACAGTCGTTCGACTCGTTGTTCATTTTTGAAGGCGCTGCCTTCAAATGGTAGATAAGAGAAGCGAAAGCTGACCTGACTGCCAGCAGCGCACTTTCATAATAAGTGGGGGTGTAGCTCAGCTGGGAGAGCACCTGCCTTGCACGCAGGGGGTCAGGAGTTCGATCCTCCTCATCTCCACCACCGCACCTTGAAAATTGAACAATGAAAACAAATATCTGCAGAAGTTTTATGAAAAGATTTTTTACTTTAGGGTAAAGAAACTACAATAAAGCCGAGCGATTATAGAAATCGCAAAAACAGCGAGAACCAAGATTCAAGCATGGTCAAGCTACAAAGGGCACAGAGTGAATGCCTTGGCACCAGGAGCCGAAGAAAGACGTGATAAGCTGCGAAAAGCCACGGGGAGCCGCAAATAGGCTTTGATCCGTGGATGTCTGAATGGAGCAATCCGGCGGATGTAACGATCCGTCATGGTATGGTGAATCCATAGCCATATCAGGGGAACCGCCTGAACTGAAACATCTAAGTAGGGCGAGGAAGAGAAATCAACCGAGATACCGCAAGTAGTGGCGAGCGAACGCGGCAGAGGCCAAACCGGGGGCAGCAATGTCTCCGGGGTTGTGGACTGCATTTAGCATTGCTGAGCGTTAGGAGAACTGCATGGGAAGGCAGACCGGAGAAGGTGAGAGTCCTGTATCCGAAAACGCGAGGCAGCGAGCAGTATCCAGAGTACCGCAGGACACGTGAAACCCTGTGGGAAGCCGGGGGGACCACCCTCCAAGCCTAAATACTCCCTGGTGACCGATAGTGTATAGTACTGTGAAGGAAAGGTGAAAAGCACCCCGGGAGGGGAGTGAAATAGTACCTGAAACTTTGCGCCTACAAGCACATAGAGCGCGTCAACGCGTGATATGGTACCTTTTGTAGAATGGTCCGGCGAGCGTATGCATGTAGCAAGGTTAAGTCCTTAAGGGATGGAGCCGAAGGGAAACCGAGTCTGAATAGGGCGAAGAGTTTCATGCATAGGGCCCGAAACCGGGTGACCTATCCATGTCCAGGTTGAAGTGGGAGTAAAATCCCATGGAGGACCGAACCGACCTCCGTTGAAAAGGCGGCGGATGAGGTGTGGATAGCGGAGAAATTCCAATCGAACCCGGAGATAGCTGGTTCTCCCCGAAATAGCTTTAGGGCTAGCGTCACGTTAGATTACCGGAGGTAAAGCACTGAATAGGCTAGGGGCCGAGAGGTTACTGAACCTTATCAAACTCAGAATGCCGGAGAATTGATGCGTGGCAGTCAGACTACGTGAGATAAGTCTCGTGGTCGAAAGGGAAAAAGCCCAGACCCACAGCTAAGGTCCCGAATACACGTTAAGTGGAGAAGGATGTGGAGTTGCACAGACAACCAGGATGTTGGCTTAGAAGCAGCCACTCATTTAAAGAGTGCGTAATAGCTCACTGGTCGAGTGACTCTGCGCCGAAAATGTAACGGGGCTAAACGTGTAACCGAAGCTTGGGATGATGTAAATCATGGTAGGGGAGCGTCGTATAAGGGGTGAAGTCGTAGCGAAAGCGGCGGTGGACTTTATACGAGTGAGAATGCCGGAATGAGTAGCGAGAATTATGTGAGAATCATAATGGCCGAAAGTCTAAGGTTTTTGGAGGAAGGTTCGTCCGCTCCAAGTAAGCCGGGAGCTAAGGTGAGGCCGAAAGGCGTAGCCGATGCACATACGGTAGAAATTCCGTAGCTGTCGAAAGATTTAAGCAAGGGGACACTGTCAAAGGGCATAACCCAGGCGTTGGTAGACCTGGGCGAAAGGGACCGAAATTTAGTAGGGAAGTATGCTTAGCGGCAGGCGAGAAAAGCCTTGTGTATATCTGAGATACCCGTACCGCAAACCGACACAGGTAGACAGGAAGAGAATTCTAAGGCCAACGGGAGAAGGGTTGTTAAGGAACTCGGCAAGTTGACCCCGTAACTTAGGGAGAAGGGGTGCTCCTGAAAGGGAGCCGCAGAGAATAGGTCCAGGCGACTGTTTAGCAAAAACACAGCTCTATGCTAAATCGAAAGATGACGTATATGGGGTGACACCTGCCCGGTGCCGGAAGGTTAAGAGGAGGAGTGAGAGCTCTGAATTGAAGCCCCGGTAAACGGCGGCCGTAACTATAACGGTCCTAAGGTAGCGAAATTCCTTGTCAGGTAAGTTCTGACCCGCACGAATGGTGTAACGATCTGGACACTGTCTCAACAGCCCGCCCGGCGAAATTGTAGTACCGGTGAAGATGCCGGTTACCCGCGACAAGACGGAAAGACCCCATGGAGCTTTACTGTAGCTTAATATTGGATTTCGGTATTTCATGTACAGGATAGGTGGGAGACTGAGAAACCTGGACGCCAGTTCAGGTGGAGTCACCGTTGGGATACCACTCTTGAGGTACTGAAATTCTAACCTGCGGCCGTGAATCCGGTCGGGGGACATTGTTAGGTGGGCAGTTTGACTGGGGCGGTCGCCTCCTAAAGAGTAACGGAGGCGCTCAAAGGTTGGCTCAGCATGGACGGAAACCATGCTTTTGAGTGTAAACGCGTAAGCCAGCCTAACTGCGAGAGAGACATCTCGAGCAGTAACGAAAGTTGGAGTTAGTGATCCGGTGGTATGTGAGTGGAAATGCCATCGCTCAACGGATAAAAGCTACCCTGGGGATAACAGGCTGATCTCCCCCAAGAGTCCACATCGTCGGGGAGGTTTGGCACCTCGATGTCGGCTCATCGCATCCTGGGGCTGTATTCGGTCCCAAGGGTTTGGCTGTTCGCCAATTAAAGCGGTACGCGAGCTGGGTTCAGAACGTCGTGAGACAGTTCGGTCCCTATCTGTCGTGGGCGCAGGATATTTGAAAGGAGCTGTCCCTAGTACGAGAGGACCGGGATGGACGCACCTCTGGTGCACCAGTTGTCGTGCCAACGGCACAGCTGGGCAGCTAAGTGCGGATCGGATAAACGCTGAAGGCATCTAAGCGTGAAGCCGGCCTTAAGATAAGATATCCCACTGGATAACCAGGTAAGACCCCTTGAAGACTACAAGGTTGATAGGTCACATGTGGAAGCGTGGCGACACGTGCAGCAAGGTGATACTAATCGGTCGAGGGCTTGACCAAGCGGATTTTGGTCTCGCAGGGTATGAAGTTTTCATTGTTCGATTTTGAGGGTGCGGGGCGCACGAAGGATGTGCGCAGCACACCGAATTCCAAATCCATGGCCAAAGGCCATGGGTCGTCGCAGACGACACAAGCCAGGATCCAAAGGGTGGAACCCTTTGAGCGGCCGTCGGCGAAGCCGCTCCGGACAGAGTCCGGGAAGGCCGCCAATATGCGCCATTAGCTCAGTTGGTAGAGCAGCTGACTCTTAATCAGCGGGTCCCGGGTTCGAGTCCCTGATGGCGCACCAGAAAGTGAGAGGTGTGACCGGAGGGCAGAAAGCCCGGAAGGGGAAAGCACCGCATAGATAGAGGAAGCTTTTAGAAGGCATTCTGTGCCGCAGGCACACCTTATCCCGAATCCGCGGCTGAAGGCGGCGGGTCGTCGCAGACGACACCCAACGGGGGATCCAAAGGGGGGTATGTAACCCCTTTTGAACAGCCGTCGCCCGAAGGGCGCTCCGGTCCAGCAGGGCTGGGAAGGCTGTCCATGGCCCGTTGGTCAAGCGGTTAAGACACCGGCCTCTCACGCCGGTAACGCGGGTTCGATTCCCGCACGGGTCACCATTTTAATTGCATATTGGCTGGTGTTTATGACGCTGAGGTCCCACCTGTTCCCATTCCGAACACAGTAGTTAAGCTCAGCGGTGCCGAAGATACTTGGGTGGTGACGCCCTGGAAAAATAGGTCGATGCCAGCTCTGACCACAGCAGGGGCGACTCTGCTGTGGTTTATATTCCTCCTTAGCTCAGTCGGTAGAGCATGCGGCTGTTAACCGCAGGGTCGTCTGTTCGAGCCAGACAGGGGGAGCCAATTACTGGTGTTTATGACGCTGAGGTCCCACCTGTTCCCATTCCGAACACAGTAGTTAAGCTCAGCGGTGCCGAAGATACTTGGATGGTGACGTCCCGGGAAAATAGGTCGATGCCAGTATAAAAAGATCCCATCCGTAAGGATGGGATCTTTTTTTCAGTACTCCCGCTGCAGAGCCACTACGCGCCCCAGAATCGCAACATGGTCGGTCAGGATCGGCTGCATGGTGTCATTTTCCGGCTGCAGGCGATAACCGCCATTCTCCTTGTAAAACCGTTTGACGGTCGCTTCATCATCGATCAGCGCAATCACAATTTCTCCGTTATGTGCGGTGGTACACCGGCGGGCAATCACAAGATCGCCGTCCAGGATGCCCGCGTTGATCATGCTTTCCCCGCGCACCCGAAGCGCAAAGAGCTCTTTCGCATCGCCCGGCAGCGAAACAGGGATATAATCTTCAATTGCTTCGACGGCAAGAATCGGCTGCCCGGCGGTGACCACCCCAACGACCGGGACGCGCGCCACCTGGGCATTCGACAACCGGATTGACCGGTTGAGGTTGTGGTCACGCAGAATATAGCCCTTTTCCTCCAGGCTGTTCAGGTAGCGGTGGACGGTGGAAGTGGATTTAATCCCGAGGCGCGTGCAAATTTCCCGCACGCTTGGGACTACGCCGCAGTCGATCGACTGGCGTATCAGATCAAATATAGAGGCTTCTTTTTCGGTCAGTTCCCGCATGGGACGCCCTCCTTTATGTGGTGCTCCAAATGTCTCTGAGAATAGTATATCATTTTTCGAAGAGAATGACAAACAAACGTTCGCAAAAGCGTCGGAAGGAAAAGACAAATTTCTCCACTATCAATAGTTTATTCAGAGAAAATAGCACAATTTTTTAAAATTAGGACACAAGTCATTCACAACTTTTGGAAAAGAAGGGGTATAATAAAACTGTACTCAAGATAAGCCGCAAACATTTTGAGTATCTCTACCCTCCTCAAAACACACCTCAAACAGATTGGACCGGATGTGCCGCATCCGGTCCTTTTCCTTTTTCCAAATTTTCTTTCAGCAGCTCCAGTCCCGCCTTATCCAAATCTGGAGGCGGCGTAATTTTCAGCTCTGCATTGACATCGCTGTAGACGATCCGATAATAATGCTGGTAATGGGTTTCACCATTCTGGTCAAGCTCCGAAATTGTAATCCCGATCGATTCGAAGTCTCCGTCCAAGCTAATCTTTGCGGTTAGCGTATACCGCCGGTTAGAACCAGGCGCCTGTGTGGTCAGATAGCCAAAGAAGGAAAAGTCCTGATAAAACACCTCGTCACGCACGATGGGATAATCCTCCAGGATGAAAGTAGGAATACCCATGAAATCCTGACGCAGATGCTCGGTGAACCGGTTGTGCAGATCGATGAACCAATCGCCGTTGTAGGAATAATAATAGTTGTTGCCATCATAATAATCCGCTTGCGGATAGTGCCAGAATACAAACGGCTGCCGGGACCGATAGGTCAATTCCAACTTGCCGTTATCGTTATTATGAAAGGAGATTTCCTCCTGGGTGTAACTTACAAAGTCATAAAGGGAATCAAACCCAATTTCGGTGCGAATGATCTGTCCGCTTGCCAAGCGGCTTGAAAAATCTTCATAGAGCGCGAGACAGGACATTCCGGGCATCAAAACCGGTTCCGCGGCGGCAATCCGACCGCTGGCACTTGTGGAAAGCAAGAGGATGGATAAGCAGATCAGAAGGACTTTACGCACAGCCGGTCATCATCCTTTCAAAAACTGGATTTTACCGCGGAACCGCATGGCTAGGCCGCTGGGAACAGACGGAAATAAATCCATAAAAACGCATACACAATCGGCTGATGCAGCATATAGACCCAGATCGTGTGCCGTCCAACCCATGCCAACCAGGAAAATCGGGTCCGATAGCAAAATTCTGGAATCTGACCGTTTTTGGCGTAGACACCAAGGTAAGTAGCGCCAAAGAAAAGGAATAGATTTGGGATAAGCGGGAAATAGTCGGAGGAGAAAAATCCGTTCGACGGGAATCCCAGCGGAAAGAGAAAGCCAGTTTGATAGAGCATGTCCGGAAGCGGGGTCCAGAACGGCGGATACCCGAGCATCCCACGCGGAACATAAAGAGTCAGGATGAAGATGGCCACAAACAGCGGCGCGCCGAGGACGGTGGGGATTTTATCGAGCTGCTTTTCAAAGAGCGCGAACAGGATCATCGCGCTTCCGAGAAAATGCAGGATACCGAACATCACCCGCTGATCCGGCATCACAAAAAGAGTCGCGGCGGTCAGCAGGAGCCCAAGTCCCAGCACCTGCACACCACGGCGCAGGTTGTTGCGGGAAAAACGGGCGGACATCCCGGAGATAATAATGAACCCACAAGAGATAAAAGTTTGCAGCCACTGCATTGGCCTGGAGAAGAAGAACGGGAAATCCGCCCCAAAGATTACGGCCGCATCATAGGCGCCGTGATAATAGACCATCAGCAGGATCAGCAGGCCGCGCAGCTCGTCGAGCGCGCCGACACGGCGGCTCGGGCGTTTTTCATACATTGGCGTTTGACTCCTTTATCTTGCCTGGATATGGATCTGCCTGTCCGGAAACTTACGGGATTATGGCAGGAAAGAGGCGGCAGCGCCAAAGGCGCGGATCGTCCTGCGTAGAAGCTGGGAGAATAGGCCATCGGGCAGGGAGTCGGCTTTGCCGACGCATCTGCCTGGCCATAAACCCGGTATAATAGCCGCTCTGCGGCTATTATACCACAGGATGCCGTCCGGCAAAAGTAATTTTATGGAATTTTACATTGGTAAAAAAAGGACGGCCAACGGCCGTCCTTTTTTCCATTCAACTTTTGGGGATATATTTGTCAATGATCCCGCGTGCTTTTTCGGTGTCCTCGAGCATAAGCATGATCACATAATCCCCTTGTTCAAAGATCTGCGCGTCCTGCGCGATCTGATAGGAATTATAGATGTCGTAATTTTCAAACTCCTTGACACGGCTGAGCTTCACCTTTTCGAGCGCTTCGCGCACAGTGAGCACCTCGTCCTCGACAGGTTTCAGGATGAACACATCGGCCACGCCGAACCGGCCGCTTGAATACTTGACCACGTAATCCTCCAGCATGTCCGGATCAATCAGAAACTTGTCCTGCAGCACCCTGTCGTCAGCATCGGATATTCCGGCCATCGTGATCTCCGCGTAGATTTCACGGATCGCCTGTTCCGGGTCGGCGACCTCCACGACCGAAATGGAGGAGATGGGCAGCTCGGTCACGTCCGCTGCCGGTTTTCCGCAGCCGGACAGAGCGGATAGGAGCGTCAGCGCGCACAGCAGCGCCAAAAGCTTCTTCATGGCAGCACCTCTTTCCCTTGCAACATTAGGTACAGGTATCCCGTACCTAACTAAGTATAACGGATTTTGCCGGTTAGTCAAGCAGACGGGCGGAAGCTTCAAACAATGTTTACTTTTCGGGGTGCCTGCGGCCGCGCCGCCTCGTTACGGGAAAAGCGCGGATATTTGGCTGTCCGCGTTTGGCGAAAATAGGAAAATGAAGGCAGCTGCCCGACAAAAGAAAGTCAGTTTTCTTTTTTGAAATACTCAATTGCCATTAAAACAATGCCTAAAAGCAGGAATACAATTGAAATCATAAAGTAAGGCATTATGCCAAATTGAGATATCGTAGTTAAAAATCTTCCCGGTGGTGTTGGCCATTCAGAAGTTAAATTATTGGCTGCCAGCAAAGTGATGGCCAACGTCCAAATGCTCCCAATCAATGAAATAAAACCACCAATTAAAACCTTTTTCATAGTGCTTAGCTCCCAACAACTTCCGATTTATCATTTTCATCTTACCATATTCATAAATGATCCACAACAAGGACTGCCGGCGAAATTGACAGGGTTTTGCCGGCCTGCCAGTCTGCAACAGGGAGGGATGTGTCTCCCTGTTGTAGTTAAGTGTTGATATCAGATCTGGTAAACCAGCCTTCGTCAAAATTGCCAAAAATAATTCCTGCACTTTTTCGATGCAGGGACTCTTCGACTTGAAACACATGACATCAATAAAGCGAAGCAAAATCAACCCGACAAACTGGAATTTATACACCTACTTCAAAATTTTCATCACTTCTTCCAAAGAACGTTTTCCTAAGGTAAATTGCTCTAATGTTATGTATCTTTTTTCTACAATAGTGTGTTCTTTTTCACAGCATACCTTTACAATTTCCGCCTCACCGTCTAATGGCTTGTTCACGTTTGATTTTGTCTGATAAGCCTCAAAATATCTTACGCCAAATCTTCTTTGAGACTCTGCATTGATGTGAATACCATCTGGATTTGAATACAATTTTTCTCCAGTTACAAAATAACAATTACTATTATTTTCTGCATATCTGAGTAATTCTTGATTAACCAACTCATACTCTGTACAACTCCGCCCAAAGGCAGATTTCCCCAAATAATCACCCAAACCGCCAACAATAAACGGAACTTCTGAAACGCCCAGTTCTTTTCTGAATGAATTAACTAAGACATTAAGTTTTTGATAATAGTCTTTATATTTCCCATTATGGCTATCACTTTCTCCTTGATGCCATAAAATTGCAATTAATTCGCTGGTCTCCCTGGCAAACTTCACCTCACTAATTGCATGGCGAAATAAAGAGCCTTCAACATTCCATTCATCAATAGAACTACCACCTTCCGCGCAGGGAATGAGTCCAACTTGTTCATTTTTATTTGCATTACACCATGCTTGTGCAAATGACGCCGCCGGTCCAATGCCAGCAACCGATCTGTCAAAGTGGATCGGTTCTGCCATCATCTGCCATCTACCGTTTCTTAGCATAAGAATGTTTTCGTTATAAATTGGCGTAACCTCATGTAAAAATCCACGCCCGGCCATATTTGATTGGCCTATAAGTAAAACTGATTTCATTTTTAAGCTCCTTTAAAATCCGATTTGGCAAGCACGCCTTATCCGCCGAAGGCGACCTGCCATCTTTTTATATAGTATCATATCGACTTGTTCTCCTCAATGCTATCTGGTAAAATCGACGGAGTTCTTTCAATCGACACTTATCTTAAAAAGGGACGGATGCGTCAGGTCCTTGCAAAAAGAAGTCGAATTTGGTATCATGATAACAATATTCTTTTAAGGCCGGTGCGGCTTTATTTTCGGAAAGAGGTTCGATAGCATGACGACTATGGATAAGGTGATCGTCGGGATCAGCATAGCATGCCTGATTGGAGCAGTTCTGTACCAGTGCATGCTGGCGATGCGGGTTAAAGCCGGGCTCGCTGGTGAACATAAACGGGTTTCCAAAATCCTGCGCAGCTACGCCAAGCTGCGCGGCGCACAGGTCATTGATGACGCGGTTCTGGTAAACGATGGGCTTTCCGGCTGGGCGGACCACATCTTGATTGGTTATTTCGGGGTGCTGCTGGTCTATGACCTGACTTACCCCGGCATCTATTCCGGCAAGGCGGACGACGAGAGCTGGACGGTTGCCTTGGACGATTCGGTCGGCAGGATCAAAAATCCTTTCCCGATTGCGGGACAGTGTGCCGGAAGGGTCAATACCCTGCTCAAAAAGGAAGGGATCAAGGTAACTGTGGAACGCGCCGCGGTGCTCACCGGACGCGGGCGTAAGCGTACCCAGACCTATGTCATGAGTGAGGATGTAGTCCTGCTGCGCAATCTGCGCGGTTATCTGAACAAGACGAAGTTCGACGAGGACCGCGACGTGGACATTGAAAAGGTTGCCGCGGCGCTCAAGGCGGGGCTGAAGCAGCCGGAACCGGTACCGGAGAAACAGCTGGAGACAAAACCGGAGCAGGAAAAACAACCGGAACAGAAAGCGTGAATCCTGCGGGGCGGCCATCCGGCCGCCCCGTATCTGCCGCTCCCGAATATGAAAAAACGCGGGAGAAGGGCTGCTTTCCGTGGAACTGTTACAGGCGGTTCAACCAATTTGTGCGGCAGGGCTGCAATTTGGACTGTGCGATCATGCAAAATTTGATGGTTTTATCGAATTAAATCGTCAATTGCGTTGACTATCCCGCGGGATGGAAATATAATGAGAATAATGCGTCATTGACCGTTATTTTCAATTGGGAGGAAATGAATGATGGCAAGGGTTTATAACTTCTCGGCCGGCCCGTCGATGCTCGCGGAAAGCGTTCTGAAACGTGCCGCCGCCGAGATGCTTGATTACAACGGATGCGGACAGTCGGTCATGGAGATGAGCCACCGCTCCAAAGAATTTGAAACGATCATCGCTGAATGCGAAGCGCTCCTGCGGGAGGTCATGGGGATTCCCGACAATTACAAAGTGCTGTTTTTGCAGGGTGGCGCCTCCACCCAGTTCGCCATGGTTCCGCTCAACCTTATGAACGGTTCCGGAAAGGCGGATTATGTCGTCACTGGCCAGTTTTCGAACAAGGCGTATCAGGAAGCCTGCCGGTTCGGTCAGGTCAATCTGGTCGCGTCCTCAAAGGACAAGAATTTCAGCTATATCCCGAAACTTGATCCCGCGGCCTTTACCAAGGATGCGGACTATTTCCACATCTGCATGAATAACACCATCTACGGCAGCGTCTACCATGACCTGCCCGAAACCGGGGATGTGCCGTTGGTGGCGGATATGTCCTCCTGCATCCTGTCGCAGCCGGTGGATATCTCCAAGTTTGGCCTTATCTACGCGGGCGCACAGAAGAATATGGCCCCGGCCGGACTCACCGTCGTGATCATCCGGGAGGATCTCATCGGGCATGCGCGGGAAAGCTGCCCGACCATGCTCAACTACAAGTCCCATGCGGACAACGGCTCGATGTACAATACCCCGCCCTGTTACCCGATCTATATCTGCAAGCTGGTTCTGGAATGGATTCGTGACGAGATCGGCGGACTGGCGAAGATGGAGGAACGCAACCGGAAAAAGGCAAAACTCCTCTATGATTACCTTGACGCTTCCGGACTCTTCAAGGCGCCGGTTGAGAAAGCGGACCGTTCGCTGATGAACGCGACGTTTGTCACCGGGGACGTCGAGCTTGACAAGAAATTTGTGGCCGAAGCGGCAAAAGCCGGGTTTGTCAATCTCAAGGGCCACCGTTCGGTCGGTGGCATGCGCGCGTCCATCTATAACGCCATGCCCATCGAAGGCGTGGAGAAGCTGGTCGGGTTTATGAAAAAGTTTGAAGAGGAGAACGCCTGATGTATAATATTCAGATCCTCAACAAGATCAGCCCCAACGGGCTGGATGTCTTTGACAAGAACAAATACCGCATCAGCGATGACGTCGGCAATCCGGACGGGATACTGGTGCGTTCCGCTTCGATGCACGAGATGGAGCTTCCGGAATCGCTTGAGGCGGTCGCGCGCGCGGGCGCCGGCGTCAACAACATCCCGGTGGACAAATGCAGCGAGCGAGGCATCGTCGTATTCAACACCCCCGGCGCGAACGCGAACGCCGTCAAGGAAATGGTCATCTGCGGCCTGCTCATCTCGGCGCGCAAGATCTATCCGGGCATGGTCTGGGTGCAGACGCTGAAGGGCGAGGGAGAAAATGTCCCGAAGCTGGTGGAAAAGGGCAAATCGAAGTTTGTCGGGCCGGAGCTCTACCGCAAAAAGCTCGGCGTCATCGGTCTGGGCGCGATCGGCGTCATGGTTGCGAACTTCGCACGACATCTCGGGATGGAGGTCTACGGCTACGACCCGTATATGTCGGTCGATACGGCGTGGAATGTCTCCCGCGACATCAAGCACGCGACCAGCCTGCGCGAAATTTATGAAAACTGCGACTTCATCACCCTGCATGTTCCGGCGACCTCCGAAACAAAAGGGATGATCAATTCCGAATCGATCGCCATGATGAAACACGGCGTGCGCATCCTCAACTTTGCGCGCGGTGAGCTGGTGGTCAATGAGGATCTGCTTGAAGGCCTCGAGGAAAAGCAGATTCGCTGCTATGTCACAGATTTCCCGAGCGAGGAACTGCTTGGCCAGCCCGGTGTGCTCGTCATCCCGCACCTGGGCGCGTCCACGCCCGAGAGCGAGGACAACTGTGCCAAAATGGCCGCCCAGCAGATGGTCGATTACCTCGAAAACGGAAACATCCAGAATTCGGTGAACATGCCGAGCATCCATATGGATCGCAGCGGAGATATCCGGGTGGCGATCATCCACCGCAATATCCCGGCAATGCTCACCAAGATCACTACCATCCTTTCGGACGAAGGGCTCAACGTCGAAAACCTCACCAACAAATCCCGGAGGGACTTCGCCTATACGATGGTCGACATCAACGGCGTTATCACCGATGATATCGTTGCCAAGCTGCGCGCGATTGAAGGTGTGATCCGGGTGAATATTTTCCACTAAACAGCAAATCAGAACCCAACCGCGCGGCCGGCCGGCCGCGCGGTTTTTTTATTTCATGGGGCAATATCCGGATGGGGAATTCACAGAATAGCCATGATTCGTGCAAAAAAACATGCTATAATGTACCATATTCGCGACATCATTAAACGTTTAATTAATTTTGGGAAAAGGGATGAGGAACTATGGCGGGCGTATCGATTCCTGCGCTCACAGGGGAAATGGTTGCGGAAACCGAAAAAATTATTGTGGGGAAAACAGCGCAGATCAAACTGATGATCATGACCATTCTGGCGGAAGGGCATATCCTGCTGGACGATATGCCGGGCGTCGGCAAGACGACGCTCGTCAAGACCCTTTCCAAGGTGCTCGGCTGCGATTCGCGCCGGGTGCAGTTTACCCCCGACCTGCTGCCGTCAGACATCGTGGGCATGAACATCTACAACCAGAAAAAGGGCGAATTCCAGCTGATGAAGGGCCCGGTCATGACAAATATCCTGCTCGCGGACGAGATCAACCGCGCGATTCCGCGCACACAGTCCGCGCTGCTTGAGTCGATGGAGGAAAAACAGGTCACGATCGACGGCGAAACCTTTCCGCTTCCCGTTCCGTTCGTGGTGATGGCCACCCAGAACCCGGTCGAATCCGAGAGCACCTTCCGGCTCCCGGCGGCGCAGATGGACCGGTTCATGATACGGCTGTCGCTCGGCTATCCGCAGCACGCGGAGGAACGAGCCATGCTCGACAATCTGGGCGACGCTGTCCCGCTCGAAGCGGTGCGGACCGTGACCTGTGCGGAAGAGCTGGCCGCAATGCAGCGGCAGGCGCGGGAAATCGCCATCGCGGGCGATGTGGCCGACTATATTGTTGCAATCGCACAGGCGACCCGTGTACATCCGCTGGTGAAGCTCGGCGTGAGCCCGCGCGGGTCGCGCGCTCTCTATAAAGCCGCCAAGGTCAGAGCCGCGATGGAAGGCCGGAATTTTGTCACGCCGGATGATGTGCAGGAAATTGCCGTCCCGGTGCTGGCGCACCGTATGATGCTCTCAAATGAGGCGCGTCTCTCCCATACCGGCAACGCGCAGATTATCGAAAAGATTCTGGAGGAGGTGCCGGTCCCGCCGGCCCGGAAGGACCGTTTCTGATGGCTGAGGAGCTGAGAAAGGAAAAGAAGCAGCGGATTGCGGGGCTTTCCAGTGTGATGGTCAGCGCCGGGTTTCTTGCTGGGGTACTGGTGGCCATCTGTCTGGCGGTGCTGGGAGGGCAGATGCTGCTGGCGGCGTTTCTGCTTTTCGTGCTGGCGATCTGCCTGATGTCCCGATTTTGGGGACAGAAGGCGCTTAAAAACGTAATTGTCGAAATTGGGGCTGAATCGGCCAATATCTTTGCCGGGCAGGAAGTCGTGATCCGGTACCGGATCACGAACGGCAAGCTGCTGCCGCTTGTCTGGCTGGAGCTTTTGCAGCAGACCCCGCCGAACAACTGCCTTACCCCGGGCGACGACTTCGAGGTGTACGAGCTCACCGTGCAGGAAAAGGAGCTGGAGGACCGCGAGGTTGTCCGCACATTGCTCAAAAAGAAATTTGCTTTTATCATGTGGCACCAGACACTCGAATGGGACAGTTGCTGGACGGCGCGCCGCCGCGGTATTTATCCGCTTGACCATGTGCTTTTGCGCTCTGGGGACGGGTTTGGGCTCACCCAGATTGAAAAACCATATCCGGTGGAGCGCAGCCCGGTCTTTGTGGTCTATCCAAGGATTGTGCCGGTGCGCACCGACCTCTTTTTGCAGAACCTCTGGGATGCGAAATCGGGCGCGAAGGGATACTTTGAGGATCCGACCGTCATCCGCGGAGAACGCGCTTACCAGAGCACTGATCCGTGGAAACGGATCAACTGGCGGATGGCGGCGCGTAAGGAGGAGCTTGAGGTCAAGTTATATGAAACGATCATGCCGAAATCGGTGCATTTCATCCTGGACGGCGGATCCTTTTTAAACAGGAGCCCGGACAATGAGGAGCTGGAGCAGGCCATCAGCCTGTTGGCTTCGGCCGCGCTGCGGCTGGAGGAAGCGCAGGTGCGGTGCGGGCTTTCTCTGCCCGCGAGCAGGTCGATGGGCGCGGTAAACCTCTTTTCGGCGGATCAGAGCGCCGCGGTTTCCGACCTGCTGTTCAATCTGGCGGGCTACGATCCCGAAAGCCCGGCATCGGCCTTTGAGGAGGCGGAGCTTGCCCGTGCCAAGGAAGGCATCGGGCAGGTTTACTTCTTTACCTATGATGTGGCGGAAATCTCCTGCAAGGGGCTGCTGGACGAGCTGGGCATCTACAGTGTGACACTGGTTCCATACCGCGAATATCTGCCGTCCAGGGAGTCGGGAGCGGAATTTTTGGATTATAAAGTGGTCCCGCTGCATACGCTGGAAGGGGGCGGCGCGCATGGGTGAACGACGGGCATCGGTTGCGGATTTTACCGCGATCTTTACTGAGCTGAGCTTTATGGCCAGCCTTTTCTTCCAGTTTTCCTTTCTGCAGACCGACGTGGCAATGGAGATTGAGATCCTGCCATGGGCCTGCATGGCGTTTTTGACCTACCTGTTGAATCTGTGGGTCACAAGGCGGGGATGCACCATCCCGCAGCTGGCTGCGATGGGTGCGGCGATCTATGCGGTGCAGCTGGCCCTGGTGTTTCTGTTTTTTTCCTCACTGCAGGGCATTGGGCCGCATCTCTTTGCCGTTTTGTTTGTGGGGATCGCTGTTTTCCGCTGTGCCTATATCTGTGTGGTGCCGATTCCCAGGGACCGGTATCTCGGCTACACCGAATGCGCGATTATCGGTACGGCTCTGCTCATTTTTACCCAGATCGGCGTGGTGGCCTTCCCGCCGCTTTATAATGTCTGCCTCTTTGCGTCGGTGGTACTCAGTTTTCTTTCAACCGTGCGCGCCCGGGTCACCAGCGATAAAAGCGAAACTCTTTCGCTTTCAAAAGGCCAGGGGATTGTGGCGCTCTGCGCAATTGCAGCGGTGGCTGCCGCACTGCTTTTTGCAGCGGGCTCGATGTTCGCGCTGCCGGTGCGGCAAGGGCTGCAAACAGCCGTGGTCACCGGCGTTTCGGCCATAAAGGCGATTCTGGGCGCGGTTGGCGCGTTTATCCTGTGGCTCTTTTCGCTGCTGCCCGCACCGGACCAGCAAGCCTATGATATGGGCGAGCCGCTGCCCGGGATGGGGATGGCGGGCGAACCGGAGATGGATCTGCAGATGCTGCCCGGATGGGTGCTGGTGCTGCTTGTGGTGGCGGCGCTGGCCGCGGCCTGTATCTTGGCGGTTATCCTGCTGCGTAAGATGCGGCTTTTGCGGGTGCAGGCCGCGCCGCGTGGGAAAACGGCGGTCAAACGCCGCAAATCCCCGCTGTCCGGCGCGTTTGGGCGTTGGTTTGCGGCAAAATGGCTTGCGGTAAAATTTTTCTGGTGCAGCCTGTGGTACAAAAATACGCCGCAGGGCCTGATGGTGTTTCTGGAAAACTGGGGCCGTGCGCATAAAATCCCGCGCGGCCAGGGCGAAACCTGCCGGTGTTACTTGAAGCGGCTGACGGATGCGGCCGGTATGCAGGACGAAACATTGCGCGCGCGGCTTTCGGAGTTGTGCATCCAGCTCGACCGCTTTTATTTCGGCCCCGAAGACCGGGACAGCCTGCGCCATGCCATGCCGGGAAAGGAAATTTCCACGCTGCGCCGCGCATGCAGGAAATATTTGCTGGCAAATATCAAAATTAAGATTGAGCGAGAAAAAAAGAGTATGGAAGAGAATACGTGAGATTGGGAGACTACACTTTAGCGGGCGAAATTGAGCGCTCCCCGGATATGCCAACCGGACGCAGGCCGGCATTGTGAATTTTCATAGAAATATGGTACAATGTAATCACAGACGGCGAAGCAAACAGCTGAGAAAAGGCAAAACGGCGTCTGCGGCGAAGATGCGCATTGGATACCGATTTATGATTCTGGGAAAGTGAGGGCTTTTTATGGGTACATGGGCACAGCTCGCGCCGGTCTTTTGGCTGGTGTTGGGAATTATTCTAGCGGTCGTGGAGGGCGTGAGCGTCCAGCTGACCGCAATCTGGTTTGCCCTTGGCGCAGCCGCGGCGGCTGTGGCGGCATTGCTCGATGCGTCCATCGGCGTGCAGGCGGCGGTATTCCTCGTGGTATCCACGCTGCTGCTGCTCTGCACCCGCCCGTTTGCCAAAAAGGTTCTGCGGGTCAAAAAGCAGAGCACCAATGCCGACCGTGTGATCGGCCAGATCGGTGTCGTCCAGGAAACGATCGACAACGATCTCGGCGCGGGCAGGGTTGCGGTAATGGGGCTCGGCTGGGCCGCGCGCACCATGGACAACCGCGATATCCCAGCTGGGGAAAAGGTTCGGGTTTTGGCGATCGACGGCGTCAAGCTCATCGTGGAACCGTATACGAAACAAACCGAAACGGAACAATAATTTTGGGGAGGACTGAAAATGGAGTTTCTTATCTGGCCGATCGTACTGATTGTACTGATCCTGTTTGTCCTGATCGTTATCGTCTCAAATATCAAAATCGTCCCGCAGGCGAGCGTCTATGTTGTCGAGCGCCTCGGAAGCTACTTTGCAACCTGGGAAACCGGCCTTCATGTGAAGGTGCCGTTCTTCGACAGCATCGCCAAGAAGGTTTCGCTCAAGGAGCAGGTCGTGGACTTTGCCCCGCAGCCGGTAATCACCAAGGATAACGTCACCATGCAGATCGATACGGTTGTCTTTTACCAGGTGACCGACGCCAAGCTCTTCACCTATGGCGTTGAGCGGCCGCTCTCCGCGATCGAGAACCTGACCGCGACCACCCTGCGAAACATCATCGGTGAGATGGAGCTTGACAGCACCCTCACCTCCCGCGATGTCATCAACTCGAAAATCACCGCCACGCTGGATGAGGCGACCGACAAGTGGGGCATCAAGGTCAACCGCGTCGAACTCAAAAACATCCTGCCGCCGCGTGAGATCCAGGACGCGATGGAAAAACAGATGAAGGCCGAGCGGGAACGCCGCGAATCGATCCTGCGCGCCGAAGGTGAAAAACGCAGCCAGATCCTTGTGGCGGAAGGTGAGAAGGAATCCGCGATCCTGCGCGCCGAAGCGGAAAAACAGTCCGCGATCCTGCGTGCCGAAGGTGTCAAGGAACAGAAAATCCGTGAGGCGCAGGGCGAGGCGGAAGCCATCGCGCTGGTTCAGAAAGCGAACGCCGACGCGCTGCGCATCCTGAGCGAAGCGAACGCCAGTGACACGGTCGTGCAGATCAAATCGCTCGAGGCGTTCCAGAAAGCGGCGGACGGCCGAGCGACCAAGATCATCATCCCGAGCGAGATCCAGTCGCTGGCGGGCCTGGCCACCAGCCTCAAGGAGATCATGTCGGACAAAAAAGCATAAACCCTGCCGCGAAAAAGAGCCTTCCGGCCGATTGGCCGGAAGGCTCTTTTTAAATCGTTACGCCAGCAGATCCTGCCGGTAGGTTGGGGAAACGGTCTCGCCGGGACGCACAAGCAGAATGTCCTCGCCGAGCCAGTCGCCCGCAAGCAGGCGGGAGAGCAGCGAAAGATCGCCTTCAGCATGGAAAAAATCCCAGTCGTTGTGCTGGGCAATGATCCGGGCCGAAAGGCTGGTGTCATGCAGACCGAGCGTGGTGTCCGCCAGATAGCAAAGAGCCTGGCATTCGGCGGCGGGGCAGGACAGGAAGAGTTCCCGGTTGCTTTCGGGAAGGCTCCAGCAGAGCTTGCCGTCGTAGAAGCTGTACAGGCGGCGGTAAGCGGCCGCGCTGCCGAGCAGCAGGGATACGCTGTTATGTACACGCGGGAGCACCAGCGGGATTTCTCCGGCGCGCAGGCCCTCTTCCGGCACGACGCAGGCGCCGGGCAGCAGCACGGCCGCGTCGCAGCCTTTGGCGCCGGCGAGCTTGTCGCGCACCGCTGTGGGATTCTGACAGAGGTCCTCGGGCAGCAGGCAAATTTCCGACTGATGTGGGATTTGCGGGAGCATCCGCTCCAGATAGGGTGCTAACGGGGGACAGGTTATCAGCAAGAGCTTCATCGGTTGTTCACATCCAATTCATTGATCTATCATTGAGTTTAGACCATAAACGCGATATGATCAATGCAAAGAATCTGGAAAATATATTGGCGGGTTCAGCCGCGGATGAAAGCCTCCCAATTGAGGAAGAATAAGCCGTACAGGTATGGAGGAAACTGGTTCTATGATAGAGAATAAACAGGAAATATTACAGCGGGCAATTCTCATCGCGGCGGATACCGGAGAATATGATGTGGAAGTCTCGCTCGACGAGCTTTCAGAACTGGCCGCAACCGCGGGCGCTCAGACGGTGGCAAAGGTAGTACAGAAACGCCCGGCCTTTGACCCGGCGACAGTGATCGGAGCCGGACGGCTCGAAGAGGTCGCCGCCTGCTGCGAAGGGGGAAGCGCGGATCTCGTCATTTTCGACTGCGAACTTTCCCCAAGCCAGCAGCGGAATGTGGAAAAGACTTGCGGCGTTCCAGTCATCGACCGCACCACCCTGATCCTTGACATTTTTGCACAGCGCGCGGTCACCGCTGAAGGCAAGCTGCAGGTCGAACTGGCGCAGCTGCGTTACCGGCTGCCGCGGCTCACCGGCCTTGGCACATCGCTTTCGCGGCTCGGCGGCGGCATCGGTACCCGTGGGCCGGGCGAAAGTCAGCTCGAAACCGACCGGCGGCATATCCGGCGGCGGATCGCGTCCTTGCAGGAGCAGCTCGCGGAACTTGAGAAACGCCGGGGGCTGCTGCGCGCGCGCCGTAAAAAAGACGGAGTAACCACCGTCGCGATCGTGGGTTATACAAACGTGGGCAAGAGCACACTTTTGAACGCGCTCACCGACGCGGGTGTGCTCGCGGAGGATAAGCTCTTTGCAACCCTTGATCCAACCTCTCGGGCACTGAGCCTGCCGGACGGGCGTTCGGTCATGCTGGTCGATACGGTCGGGCTGGTGCGCAGGCTCCCGCACCAGCTTGTTGAGGCGTTTAAATCGACTCTGGAGGAGGCTGCGAACGCCGACCTGCTCTGGTGCGTCTGCGACGTTTCGTCGGATGAGGCGGACGAGCAGATCCAGGTGACCAAACAGCTGATGCAGGAACTTGGCGTACAGGATACGCCGGTGCTCACTGTGCTCAACAAATGCGACCGGATTGCGCGGGTTCCGCTGCCGGTGAACGATTTGACCGCGCTGATCTCCGCAAAGACCGGATTTGGGTTTGACGAGCTGCTGCGCAAGACCGCCAAGGCGCTCGCGCCGACCCACAAACGGCTCAAACTGCTGATCCCATACGATAAAACCGGACTTATCAATGAGATTTTGCGGGATGGGAAGGTCTTTTCGCAGGAATACGCGGAGGACGGGACCGTACTTGACGCGCTGGTTGATGTGAAGATCCTGCATAAGGTCGCGCAGTACGCCAGATAAAAGGGAAGCCCCGTCGAAAGCGGGGCTTCCCTTATTGTTTACGCTTTGGTGCAGACGAACGCGCCCATCCGGAATTCCGCTTCCGAAAGCCGTTCGCGCAGGATAAAGCCCGCCTGTGCGAGCGCGGCGCGGTATTCCGCCTCGGAGAATAGGGTGATTTTTTGAAGGTGGTGGAATTGCTGGACCGCCCCGTCCTGTTCGACCAGATGGAACATCTCAACCTCGACCGCTTGCGGCGCCTTCCGCTTCACCGTTTCCATCCGGCAGAAATGGATCCCATCCCGTTCGCCGCTCTGGGAAACGATCCCTTCCCGGAAGGTTTCCCGCGTGGCCCATGGCGTGAGCAGAAAAACCCCGCCCGGCGTGAGACAGTCATACACGCACCGCAGCCCGTCGCGAAGCTGGTCGTAACCCCGTGCAAAGCCGATGCTTCCGTAGAGGTTGACCGCCGCGCCGAACGGTTCGTCAAAGTGAAAATCGAAGATATCCGCGGGCAGAAATTCAGCGGACGGCACCTTGCGGGCGGCCGCGTGGAGCATCTCCTCGCTCAGGTCGATGCCGGTTACCGCGAAGGATTCCGCAAAGGTGCGGCTCTGCTCGCCGGTACCGCAGGCCAGATCCAAAAGGCGGCGGTTTGGACAGGTTTTGTATTTTTCGATCAGCGCGGCGGCTTTTTGTGCCTCCGCGCGGTATTCCGCCGGGTCCACATACATGATATCGTAGTAGTCGGCGATCGTTTCAAAATTCGCAGGCATGAAAGACCTCCTGAACGTAATTTTTTGTGATATCACATCCCCATTGTAACCCGTAAAATAAAAAAAGAATAGACTTTTTCTTTCGGCTCTGGTATAGTAGAAATTAACCCGTACCTGGGGACATAAAACCGGCGCGCAGCAAAAAGCTGCGCGCCGGTTTTATGCTTTTGGACGGGATTTACTTTTGGTAGGCGCCGAGGATTTCCGCAACATAGAGGATGTGGTAATCCTTGCCTGGATAGTTGGCCGCGTCGAGCGATTGGTCGATGAAACAGGCGGGATCGAACTGCTGGCGGTAAAGCTTGCGGCAGGTGAGGACCAGCTCCGCTTCGGAGATGACCGGCGCGCCATCCAGGGTGCCGGAAGTGAAGCCGCAGGCGGCGAGCTTATCTTCATTTCGGCCGGAATGCGCGCCGCAGTAGCCAAGCTGGCTGCGGAATTCCTCCGGGACAAAGCAGGCTGAGAAAAGGCTGGTATCGTCCAGCAGTTCGCGGGAGAACCGCTGCGGGCGCAGGAAAATATAGGCCACCGGCTTATTCCACAGCACGCCCACGCCGCCCCAGCTGGCGGTCATCGTGTTTGTTTTCTCACCGCGGCGGGTGGTGATGAGCGCCCACTGTTTGCCGATCAGCTGAAAAGGGTTCTGCGTCAGGTCGTATACGGAGATGCTTTGCATAAGAATCCACCTTTCGGATTGATTTACCGGATGTTTCACTTCCATTATAGCATTACAGGCGGGGAAAAGAACCCCCTTTTGTGCAATAGCAACCAATAAAAAAGTGAATAAGATGAATATTCATGCAAAAATTGGCTTGTAATTGTATAATTATGATGTATAATAGGGTGCATAATGAATGATTAACCACTGGAGGGTGTTTAAAATGGAGCAGATAAAGTATAAAAAAGTTGTTCTTGCATATTCCGGCGGGTTGGACACATCGGTTATTATCCCGTGGCTCAAAGAAAATTACGGCTGCGAAGTCATCGCGGTGGCCGCCAATGTCGGCCAGGGGGACGGGGAACTTGAGGGGCTGGAAGAAAAGGCCATCAAGACCGGCGCTTCCAAAATCTACATTGAGGACCTCACCAAGGAATTCGTCGACGACTTCATCATTCCCACAGTAAAGGCCGGCGCGGTTTATGAGGGGAAATATCTGCTGGGCACTTCCTTTGCCCGTCCGATCATCGCCAAACGTCTTGTCGAGATCGCAAAAAAAGAGGGCGCCGACGCGATTGCCCACGGCTGCACCGGCAAAGGCAACGACCAGGTCCGGTTTGAGCTGACCATCAAGGCTTTCGCGCCGAATATGGGCATCATTGCCCCTTGGCGCTTCTGGGAGCTCAATTCCCGCGAGAAGGAGATCGCCTACGCGGAGGAGCACAATATCCCGCTCAAAATCAACCGCGAGACCAACTATTCGAAGGATAAGAACCTCTGGCACCTTTCGCATGAGGGCCTCGACCTTGAGGATCCCGCAAACGAGCCGGATTATGAAAAAATCCTGGAGATGGGCGTTACACCCGAGCAGGCCCCTGACAAGGACACCTATGTCACCGTCAGCTTTGAAAAAGGCGTGCCCGTCGCGCTCGACGGCGTCAAGATGGATTCGGTCGCACTGCTCGAAAAGCTCAATAAGCTCGGCGGCGAAAACGGCATCGGCATCATCGACATGGTCGAAAACCGGCTGGTCGGCATGAAGAGCCGCGGCGTCTATGAGACCCCCGGCGGCACCATCCTCTACCAGGCGCATCAGACGCTTGAGGAGCTCTGCCTTGACAAGGAGACCCAGCATTATAAGATGCAGATGGCCATCAAGTTCAGCGAGTTGGTTTATAACGGCCAGTGGTACACCCCGCTGCGCGAAGCAATGAGCGCGTTTGTCGACAAGACCCAGGAAACGGTCACCGGCGACGTCAAGCTCAAGCTCTACAAGGGCAATATTATCGGCGCGGGCGCATCCTCTCCGTACTCGCTCTATTCCGAAGAGATCGCAACCTTCGGCGAGGACCATGTGTATGACCAGGCGGATTCCGCGGGCTTTATCAACCTGTTTGGTCTGCCGCTTAAGGTGAAGGCGCTGCTCGACGAAAAAAAGATCAAATAACAAAACAAACGACGGGGCTGTAACACAAAAGGCAGGTTTGCCCTTTGTGTTACAGCCGCTTGTTCTAAAAGAAAGGCTGAGGGATTTTTCTATGAAGATGTGGGCGGGGCGTTTTGCCAAGGAAGCCGACAGCCGGGTGAACGATTTCAATTCTTCCATCCGGTTTGATTCACGGATGTATGAACAGGACCTGATGGGTTCGATGGCGCACGCGCGGATGCTCGCGGCGAACGGGATCATTCCGGAGGGCGACGCGGAAGCGATCTGCGACGGGCTGGAAGGTATCCATGCGGATCTCAAAAGCGGGAAACTGCTCTTTGACCCGGACGCGGAGGATATCCACATGTTCATTGAACAGGAGCTGACCGCGCGCATCGGTGACGCGGGCAAGCGCCTACACACCGCCCGCAGCCGCAACGACCAGGTCGCGCTTGACCTGCGGATGTATCTGCGCGAGGAGACGAAAAGCGTTTCCGGCCTCCTTCTTGACCTTATCAGGGAGCTTGCCGGCAAGGCGGATGAACATCTTGAAACGGTCATGCCGGGCTACACCCATCTGCAGCGCGCGCAGCCCATTACATTGGCGCATCACCTGATGGCCTACGCGAATATGTTCTGCCGCGACGTAAAACGGCTTTCGGATGCGGCGGCTCGGATGAATTTCTGCCCGCTGGGCAGCGGGGCGCTCGCCGGGGCGACCTATCCGATCGACCGGCAGATGACCGCCAAAGCGCTCGGCTTCACGGCGCCCGCCGCCAACAGCCTGGACGGCGTTTCCGACCGGGATTTCTGCATTGAGCTTTGCAGCGCGTTTTCTACCATTATGATGCATCTTTCCCGCTTTTCGGAGGAGATCATCGCATGGTGCTCGTGGGAGTTCAAATTTATCGAGCTGGACGACGCGTTCGCAACCGGATCGAGCATCATGCCGCAGAAGAAAAATCCCGATGTGACCGAGCTTATCCGCGGCAAGACCGGGCGGGTTTACGGCGATCTGATGACCCTGCTCACCATGATGAAGGGGCTGCCGCTCGCCTACAACAAAGATATGCAGGAAGATAAGGAG
This sequence comes from Anaerotruncus sp. AF02-27, assembly GCF_003465835.1. NCBI lineage: Bacteria > Bacillati > Bacillota > Clostridia > Eubacteriales > Oscillospiraceae > Anaerotruncus > Anaerotruncus sp. AF02-27. The sequence continues at coordinate 115,568 of NZ_QSBX01000003.1, forward strand.
GCCATCTTTGACGCGGTCGATACGGTGAAGCTGAGTCTTTCGACTTTCACACCGATGCTGCGGACGATGACCGTCCTGAAAGAAAATATGCGCGCGGCGGCTGCGAAAGGCTTCATCAACGCGACCGACTGCGCGGACTACCTCACCAAGAAAGGCGTCCCGTTCCGCGACGCTTATAAAACGACCGGTACGCTGGTGGCGCTGTGCATTGAAAAAGGGCTCACGCTCGAGACGCTGCCGCTCGCAGACTACCAGGCGGCGAACGGACTGTTCTCGGAAGACATTTATGAGGCGATCGACCTCATGGCCTGTGTGAACGGCCGCACGAGCGAAGGCGGCCCCGCGCCGCGGGCAGTGCGGAAGCAGATCGAGCTCGTGCGGGAATTCCTCGCCGCGGCGGCGAAATAAAAGCTTCGGCGAAACCTTCCCGAAGGTTTGCGGGGACGCGGGGGCATCCGGGCCTAAGCGCCGAGATGGTTTTTGTTTGTGAATTTGGTTTGGAGTGTGTGTTCTATGAAAAAAATAAGGGCGGGCGTCATTGGCGCCACCGGTTACGCCGGGCTGGAGATCGTCCGGCTGCTGCTGACCCATCCGGACGTCGAACTTGCGGCAACTTCTTCGGTCAGCTTCGAAGGCCAGAGAATCAGTGAAGTCTATCCGCAGCTCACCGGCATCCTTGACGACAAACTCTGCGGCGAGGCGGCCGTCGCTGAAAAATCCGATGTGGTTTTCGGCTCGCTGCCACATGGCCTTTCCGAGCCGATCGCCCGCCGGTGCGTGGACGCGGGAAAGCTCTTCATCGATATGGGCGCGGATTTTCGCCTGAAAAATGAAGCGGATTACCAAAACTGGTACAAGGGAGAATACGCCGACAAGCCGTTGCACGAGCAGGCGGTCTATTCGATCCCGGAATTGCACCGGGGTCTTCTGAAGGGGGCAAAGCTGATCGCAAATCCGGGCTGCTATGTCACATCGGTGTGCCTGGGGCTGGCGCCAGCCATGAAGGCTGGGGCGATCGATCCGGAAACGCTTGTGATCGATGCAAAATCGGGCGCGACCGGCGCGGGCCGGGGACTGGCGCTGAACACCCACTACACCGAATGCAACGAGGCGTTCGCTCCCTACAAGGTTGCCTGCCACCGGCACACGCCGGAGATCGAACAGGTGCTCGGAGAACTCTCCGGCGCGCCGGTCACCGTGACCTTTGTGCCGCACCTGCTGCCGGTAAACCGGGGCATCGTCTCGACCATGTATGCGAAACGCATGCCCGGCTTTGACGAGAAAAAGATCCGAAGCCTTTACGAGTCGTTTTATCAGTGCGAACCGTTTGTGCGTGTCCTGCCGGAAGGCTCGGTTGCCAACCTGAAAAATGTGAAATTTTCAAACCTCTGCCATATTTCGCTGCACAGCGATCCGCGCACCGGCCGCCTCATCGTGGTTTCGACGCTGGACAACATGGTCAAAGGCGCGGCCGGACAGGCGATCCAGAATATGAACCTCGCGCTTGGGCTCGAGGAAACCGCGGGGCTGGCGATTGTGCCGCCCGCATTTTAAAGACAGTGAGGAGCCGAGAATATGCCTTTTAAATTTGTGGACGGCGGCGTCTGTGCCGCCAAAGGGTTTGCCGCGGGCGGCGTGCATTGCGGCATCCGGAAAAATAAAGAGAAAAAAGACCTCGCCATGATCTACAGCAAGGCTCCCTGCGCTGCGGCGGCGGTCTACACCCAGAATAAGGTCAAAGGCGCGCCGATCGCGGTAACCAGGGCGCATATTGCCAATGGTTATGCAAAAGCCGTGCTCTGCAATTCGGGCAACGCGAACACCTGCAACGCGGATGGGGAATACATTGCAAACGCGATGTGTGAAAGCGCCGCCAAAGCGCTGGGCATTGCGGAGGATGATATCGTCATCGCCTCCACCGGCGTCATCGGCCAGCCGCTGCCGCTTGCCCCAATCACCGGCGCGATGGGGAAACTTGTGGGGGCGCTTTCGGAGAATGGAAGCGCCGACGCGGCCGAAGCCATCATGACCACCGACACCAAACGCAAGGAGATCGCGGTGCGGTTCGAAATCGGCGGGAAGATCGCTTCGGTGGGCGGAATCGCCAAGGGCAGCGGCATGATCCATCCGAATATGGCGACCATGCTCTGCTTTGTCACAAGCGATGTGGCAATCGCGCCGGCCATGCTGCAGAAGGCCTGCAAGGAAGTGGCGGACGAGACATTCAATATGATCAGCGTGGATGGGGACACCTCCACCAATGACATGCTCACCGTGCTGGCGAACGGCCAGGCGGGCAATGTACAGATCGACTGTGAAAACGGCGACTACTTCAAATTTGTCGAGGCGCTGACGATTGTCTGCCGAACCCTTTCCAAAGAGCTGGCCGGAGACGGTGAGGGCGCTTCAAAGCTGCTTGAATGCACTGTGTCCGGCGCGCCGGATAAGGCCACGGCCAGGACGGTGGCCAAAGCGGTCATCTGCTCGAGCCTTTTCAAGACGGCGATGTTCGGCGCGGATGCGAACTGGGGACGGATACTCTGCGCGATCGGCTATGCGGACGCGGCGTTCGACATCGGCAAGGTGGATGTCTGGTTCGCTTCTTCAAAAGGGAAGATCGCGGTCTGCAAAAATGGAACAGGCATCGATTTCAGCGAGGAGAAAGCCAAGGAGATCCTGCTGGAGAGTGAGATCCAGACGCTGATCGAGATGAACCAGGGCAGTGAAACGGCCACCGCGTGGGGCTGTGATTTGACCTACGAATATGTGCGGATCAATGGCGACTACAGGACTTAAAGCGCCTTCCAGGCGCCCGGGCCCCCTTTCTTGCTCGTGCAAGAAAGGGGGAAAAGAACACGCCAAGGGGGATCCCCTTGGAACCCCACCGCCGCTGATCGCTTCGCAAAGGCGGCGGCCGCGTCCTTAGACTTCGAGACCTGCGCCGCAGCCGCCCCCAAGGAAACGGTCAGCTCAGGACTGAATGCAGCGCTTTGCGCTCCCTGTGGACGGCTGGGGCCGGCAAGGGGATACAAACAGGAGAAAACAGAGGTGGGCAATATGAAGATCAGCAATACCGACAAGGCCGCCGTTTTAAACCAGGCGCTGCCTTATCTGCAAAAATACTATAACAAGGTGGTTGTTGTCAAATACGGCGGCAACGCGATGGTCAACCCGGAGCTGAAAGCCGCGGTCATGAGTGACATCGTGCTGCTTTCGCTGGTCGGTATCCGGGTGGTTCTGGTGCACGGCGGCGGACCCGAGATCAACGAGATGCTCTCAGCTGTCGGCAAGGAGAGCAAATTCATAAACGGCCTGCGCTACACCGACGAAGAGACGGTCAAGATCGTGCAGATGGTGTTGGCGGGCAAGACAAACAAAGACCTGGTAGCGCTTTTGCAGCAGCAGGGGGGCAAGGCGCTGGGGCTTTGCGGTATCGACGGAAAGCTCATCCAGGCGCAGAAGGTGAAAAGCGAAGTGGATCTGGGATTTGTGGGCGAGGCGACCGGTGTGAACACCAAATTGATCCACGACGCGCTCGATATGGGCTACATCCCGGTGATCTCGACGCTCGGCTGCGGGGAGGACGGCACCGTCTACAACATCAATGCCGACGCGGCGGCTTCCCGTATCGCGGCCGAGCTGCATGCGGAGAACCTCATCTCGCTCACTGATATCCGGGGACTTTTGCGCGACAAGGACGACGAGAATACACTGATCCCGGTGGTCAATGCGAGCGAGGTGCCGGAGCTCATCCGGCAGGGCGTCATCAAAGGCGGTATGATTCCGAAAGTCGACTGCTGCGTCGACGCGGTGCGCCGCGGAGTGAAGCGCGCCTTTATAATAGACGGCCGTATTCCGCATTCGATCTTAATTGAAATGATGACCGATGAAGGTATTGGCACCATGTTCCTGGGCTGACGAAGGGAGTGGAATAACATGAAAATCAAAGAGCTGGACCAGCAGTATATCGCGAACACCTATGCGCGGTTCGATCTCGAGGCGGCAAGCGGCAAGGGCGCGACCTGCAAGGATTTTGACGGCAAAAGCTATGTGGATTTTTCCTCTGGCATCGGGGTGAACAGCCTTGGCTTCTGCAACGAAAAATGGGTGGCGGCGGTCACCCGGCAGGCTTCCACCCTGCAGCACATCTGCAACCTTTATTATTCCGCGCCGCAGGCCGAGCTCGCCCAAAAGCTCTGCGGGCGCACGATCGCAAAGAAAGTGTTCTTCTGCAATTCCGGGGCGGAAGCGATTGAGGGCATGATCAAAGCGGCCCGCAAATACGGCGCCGATAAATACGGCAGGGAACGTTATAAAATCATTACGCTGGTGAATTCCTTCCACGGCCGTACGATCACCGCGCTTGCGGCGACCGGGCAGGAGGAATTTCATCAGAAATTCCTGCCGCTCACCGACGGGTTTGATTATGTCCTGGCAGGCGATCTGGACGACCTGAGAGACAAGCTGGACGGCACCGTTTGCGGCGTGATGATGGAGATGATCCAGGGCGAAGGCGGCGTGATTCCGCTGGACAAAGATTTTGTGGTGGGCGCGGCAAAACTCTGCGCGGAAAATGACGTGCTGTTTTTGGACGACGAAGTGCAGGCGGGGGTTGGCCGCAGCGGGAAATTCCTCTGCCATGAGCATTACGGGATCGAACCGGATGTGGTTTCCCTGGCAAAGGGACTTGGCGGCGGCCTGCCGATCGGCGCGGTGCTGCTCGGCGAAAAATGCGAGCAGGTCTTTGCCCCGGGTGACCACGGTTCCACCTTCGGCGGAAATCCGGTCGTCTGCGCGGGCGCGAACGCTGTGCTCGATCAGATCGACCAGAAGCTGCTCGATGAGGTGCTTGCCAAAGGTGAATACATCGCCAATCAGGTGCGCAGGATGCCGCATGTAGCGGGCGTTGTTGGAAAAGGGTTGATGCTTGGAATTGCATTTGACGGGTTGAGCAGCAAAAGCGTGTCCGCCGCATGCTTGGAAAAAGGGCTGATCGTCATGCCCGCGAAGGAAAAGGTGCGGATGCTCCCGCCGCTGACCATCACCTATGAGGAGATCGAAACCGGACTGAAAATTTTAAGTGAGGTGCTGAGCGAAATATGAAACATTTACTCCAGCTGCTCGATCTTTCGGGCGAAGAAATCATTGACATCCTGAATTTTGCCGACCAGCTCAAATATGAACTCAAACACGGCATCCGTCACCAGCATCTGAAGGGCAAGACGCTTGGCATGATCTTCCAAAAGTCCTCCACCCGCACCCGCGTCTCGTTTGAAGTGGGCATGGCGCAGCTGGGAGGCTCGGCGCTTTTCCTTTCGGCGCGCGATTTGCAGATCGGACGCGGCGAACCGGTCGAGGACACCGCCCGCGTGCTTTCCCGGTATCTCGACGGCATCATGATCCGTACCTTTGCCCAGCAGGAGGTTTCTGACCTTGCCAAATACGGCTCGATCCCGGTCATCAACGGACTCACCGACTTTGCGCATCCCTGCCAGGTGCTGGCCGATCTCATGACGGTGCGTGAACATAAGGGTCGGCTTTCTGGAGTGAAAATGTGCTACATCGGGGACGGCAACAACATGGCCAATTCCCTGATCGTCGGCGGGCTCAAGACCGGCATGCAGGTTTCAGTCGCGACCCCGGCAGCCTATCAGCCCGATCCGGTCGTCCTGGAATTCGCCAAAACCTATGGAGACAAATTCCAGCTGACTTCCGACTGCGCGCAGGCCGCCGCCGGCGCGGATGTGGTCTTTACCGATGTGTGGGCCTCGATGGGTATGGAAGGCGAAGCGGATGAGCGCCACAAAGCATTTGCTGGCTACCAGGTGAACGATCAGCTGCTTTCGGTCTGCGCACCCGACGTGATGGTGCAGCACTGCCTGCCCGCCCACCGCGGCGAGGAGATCACCGCCGAAGTGTTCGAGGCGCATGCCGATGAGATCTTCGATGAGGCCGAAAACCGTCTGCATGCCCAGAAGGCTGTCATGGTCAAAGTGATGGGCTGACTGGGTTTGCGTGTCCCGTCACGCGGGACGGGCACGTTGCGCCATGCACACTTTGTGCGTTTCGCCGCGCCACGGGAATCAAGCGGCATTGCCGCTTGAGAATCACTGGCACGTTTCGCCGTGCACACGAGTAACTTTCTTGTGCGCACAAGAAAGTTACCAAAGAATGCGCACAAGGGGACTAGCCGTCCCCTTGTGAAACCCTGGCAGACGCCTTGCCAGAACTTGCTTCGCGGGCACTCCCCACAAACGGTCAGCTCAGGACTGAACGCAATGTTACGCGCTCCCCGCGATGGAAACGTCAGACCCAAGCAGGTCTTTTGCGCTCTCCCCGATACCTACAGAGACTGCCGGCCGGCGGTCTCTGTTTTACTTTATTCGGCGCAGCCGGTTTTCGCAAGGTTGTGAAAACCCGTCCCGCGTTCCTTATCCCGAATCCGGCGCCAAAGGCGACGGGGCGTCGCAGACGACTCTTTACCGGGGGACGCGGGGGCGGAAAGCCCCCGTGAGCAGGCTGCCAAACGCGGGAGGCATCGTTTTGTCTAAGCAGATTGCGGGCTGTCTTTGCCGAAGGCAACCAAACAGCCCGCAGGGGGTCGCGGGGATCTCCCCGCGCGTCTTCTTTCGCCCCTTTCTTGGACGGGCAAGAAAGGGGCCCTGCGGAGCAAAAGTTGACACTATTCGGGCGATGGGATAAAATAACGGTAAGAATGTTTGCGGCCGAAAGGAATTAAAAATATGAAATGGAAAAGATTCCTGGCGATTGTTCTTGCGGGCGCCCTGCTTTTCTCGATGGGAGCCTGCAAAAAAAATGAAACGGATGACAGCAGTTCCGCGCCAAGCGAGCCGGAAGAGGTGGTGGATCCCAATTATCCGGTGTCGATTGGGGATATCCATGTGGACGCGCGGCCGGAAACGATTGTCTCGCTCTCTCCGGCGATGACCGAGCTCATCTGTGCGCTCGGCGCGGGCGATCGGCTCGAAGGGGTGAGCGACTATTGCGATTATCCGTCGAGCGTGGACGATCTGGAACGCTGCGGAACCGCCGCCACGCCGGACCTTACGGCGATTGAAGAGATTGGGCCGGATGTGGTGTTTGCCTCGTCAAATCTTTCGCAGGACGACACGGTGAAGCTTCAGCAGATGGATGCCCAGGTGATTGTATTGGGCCGCGCGGATTCCTTGGACGAGCTGGAGGAGGTCTATGTGACCGTAGCCACCGTGCTTGACGGGCTCGTTGACGGGGAGGAGAACGGGCAGGCGTTTTTCGACGGGCTGCGTGCCCGGTATGACGCGCTGAAATACGCGGCGGACGGGATTGCCGACCGCCTGCACGGTATTTATCTGCGGATGGTCCCGCTCACAATGGCGACCGGCGATACTTTTGAAGGGAAACTTTTGAACGACGCGCTTGGAGTGAATAACGACGCGGGACAGTACACCGGCTGGCTGTATCCGGAAGATCAGGCGGTCAATCTTTATCCCGACATTATTTTTCATGACCAGAGCATTGACCAGACCTATTTTGGTGAGACAAAGGTCTACAGCACGACCGCCGCCTACCAGAATAAGCGGCTGTATGCTTTCGACGCGCTCGCCTTCGAGCGGCAGAGTCCCCGCATGTTTGACGAGCTGGAGGAGATGTTCGCGCAGGCCTATCCGGACGTAAAAGTGCAGGAAGCAAAAAGCCGTCCGGATGACGAGGTGCCGGAAGACGCGGACAGCGAAGCGGATGATGACGACGAGATGCTCGATCTTGACGACGCGACACAGATTATAGAGTAGCAGACAGGAAGAAAGGTCTGGTGGGGATCTTTATGATGATGACAGGCGCGCAGGCGATGGTCAAATGCCTGGAGGCCGAAGGGGTGACAACCATCTTCGGATACCCGGGCGCGGCGATCTGCCCATTTTATGACAGCCTGGTGGATTCGTCCATCCGGCATATTCTCACGCGCAATGAACAGAATGCCGGCCACGCGGCCAGCGGCTATGCGCGCGTTACCGGCAGGCCCGCGGTCTGCGTTGCGACCTCCGGGCCGGGCGCGACCAACCTTTTCACGGCCATTGCGACCGCTTACATGGACAGTATTCCGCTCGTGGCGATCACCGGGCAGGTTTCGAGCGAGCTTCTGGGCCGGGATGTCTTTCAGGAGGTCGATACGACCGGCGCCGCCGAGCCGTTCACCAAATACAGCTATCTTGTGAAGGACGCGGCGGAGATCCCGCGCGTGTTTAAAGAGGCGTTTTATATCGCGTCCACCGGACGCAAGGGGCCGGTGCTCATTGATATGCCGGTGGATATCCAGCGGGAACTGCTCGATTTTTCCTACCCGCATATGGTCAATATCCGCGGTTACAAGCCGCAGTTCAAAGGCCATCCGATGCAGGTCAAGCGGGTTGCCGCCGCCATCAGGGCGGCCAAACGGCCGCTGCTCTGTCTGGGCGGCGGAGTCTTTGCGGCAAATGCGCAGAAGGCGGTCCGCAAGCTTTGCGAGCAGTGCCGCCTGCCCGCCGTCACAACCATGATGGGGATCGGCGCGCTGCCGAGCGGGCATCCGCTTTATTTCGGCATGCTTGGCCAGAGCGGGGACGGGCTTGCGAACCGCGCGGTGGAGGAGAGCGACCTGCTCATCATCATCGGCGCGCGGGTGGGCGACCGGGCGATCCAATCGCCGCGGGCGCTTGAAAGCATGACGACTGTGGTGCATATCGATATCGACGCGGCTGAAATTGGTAAAAACCTTGGCACAACCATCCCGCTTGTGGGCGATGCGGCTCTGGTGGTCGAGCAGCTTGTGGAGCAAAATCCCATGGGAGAATGGGATAAGTGGATCGGCTGGCTCGATGGCCAGCGGGAGCCGTTCCCGGCGCATCCGGCTGCGGGCGCGGGTTATATCAATCCCAATGCCTTCATCCGGCTGCTTTCCGAACGCTTGGAAAAGGACGTTCTCTATGTCTCGGATGTGGGCGAAAACCAGATCTGGTCGGCAAAAAACCACATTGTCCGGGAGGGGCGCTTTCTCACAACCGGCGGCATGGGTACGATGGGTTACGCGCTGCCTGCCGCCATCGGTGCGAAGCTGGCTGCCCCAGGCCGCCAGGTGGTCGCGGTCTGCGGCGACGGGGCGTTCCAGATGTCGATGATGGAGCTGGCCACCATGAACCAGCACGGCGTGCCGGTTAAACTGGTGGTCATGCGCAACGGGGCCCTCGGCCTGGTGCGGGAGATTCAGCAGAATCAGTACCGCGGCCGTGAAATCGCGGTTGACCTCACCGGCAGTCCGTCGATTGCAGGGATCGCGGCAGCCTACGGAATTCCGTCAATGCAGGTGTCCGATATGCAAGACGCGCCGGCGGCGCTCGACGCGTTTCTCGAAGGGCCGGAATCGTTCGTGCTCGAATGTGTGGTCGATCCGAAGGAGGGAACCTGATGAAACAGATCCTTTCAGTCCTGGTGGAAAACAAGGCGGGCGTCCTGTCCCGGACGGCCGGACTCTTCGCGCGGCGGGGCTTCAATATCGAAAGCCTCGCGGTGGGCGAAACAGAAGATCGGACCGTTTCGCGCATGACCATTGTGGTCAATGGCGACGAGCGCACGATGGAACAGGTGGAAAAGCAGCTCAACAAGCAGATCGACGTGATCAAGGTCAAAACCCTGGAGATTGACGCTTCCACCCGGCGGGAACTGGCGCTCATCAAAGTGAACGCAAACCAGCAGAACCGCGGCGAGATCATCGACATCTGCCAGATCATGAAGGCGAAGATCGTCGACCTGTCGCAGACCACCCTCACCATCGAATTCTGCGACCGGCCGGAACGGGTCGACCTGCTCTTAAACATGGTCTCGCAGTACGGCGTGGCCGAGATGGCGCGCACCGGCATGGTCGCGTTGCAGAAGGGCTCCGGCGCGATCGAGATCAAAAATAAATAACGCGGATTCCATCAAAAGAGGCCGCCGGCAACAGCCGGCGGCCTCTTGGCGTTCACAGGAAGCGGGTCATCAAAATCGCATCCTCAGTGGGATTTGCGTAGAAATTTTTGCGCCGCCCTACCTCTCCGAAACCGAGTCCCTCGTAGAGCTGGATCGCGGGCCGGTTACCCGCGCGCACCTCGAGCGTGAGGAACCCGAGCCGCTTTTCTTTTGCGAAGGTGAGGAGCGCCTGCATAAGCGTCTTTGCCACGCCCTGCCTGCGGAATGCTTCGTCCACCGCGATATTGGCGATATAGCCCTCGTCCATCACCCGATGCATCCCGACATAGCCGGCCAGCAGCCCCTCCTTTCTGGCGACGTAAAAAATCGCATTGGGATTTTGCAGTTCCGCTTCGAGCACCTGGGCGCTCCACGGCTGTGAAAAGCACTGCCGTTCGAGCGCGGCCACAAGCGGAACGTCTTTTTCTGTCATCGATGTGATCTGCAAGGTTGTCAGTCCTCCTGCCTATTTTGCATCCAGCCAGTTGTCCCCGACGTTTGCGTCGGCCACGAGCGGGACCTTCAGGGTGATCGCGTGTTCCATCTCCTCCTTGAGGATGATGGTGGCGAGCGGCACCTCCTGCTCGGGCGCCTCGACAAGCAGTTCGTCGTGCACCTGCAAAATGAGCTTTGCCTGCATCTTCTCGCGCCGCAGCCGCTCGAACACCCGCACCATGGCGATCTTGATGATGTCCGCCGCGGTGCCCTGGATCGGGGTGTTGCGCGCGACCCGTTCGCCGAACGCCTGGGTCACCTTGTTCGAAGCGGCAAGCTCCGGCAGGTAGCGTCGGCGCCCAAACAGCGTTTTGACATAGCCGTTCTCCCGCGCGAAAACGATGGTGTCCTCCATGTATTTGCGCACGCCCGCGTAGGTGGCGAGATAGTTTTTGATGTAGCTGTCCGCTTCCGCCACCGAAACGCCGATGTCCTGCGAGAGCGAAAACGCCCCGATTCCGTAGACGATCCCGAAATTGACCGCCTTGGCGCGGGAACGCAGTGCGGGTGTCACCATCAGTTCCGGCAGGCCGAAGACCTGCGCGGCGGTGGTGGTGTGGATGTCCTGACCGCTTTTAAAGGCGGCGATCATGTTTTTGTCGCCCGCCAGGTCGGCCAGCACCCGCAATTCGATCTGCGAATAGTCCGCGTCGATCAGCTTCCAGCCCGGTCGTGCCTTGAAGAAGCGGCGCATTTTGCTGCCCTCCGCGGTGCGAATCGGGATATTTTGGAGATTCGGTTCGGTTGAGGAGATGCGTCCGGTGCGGGTTTCGGTCTGCTGGAAGGTCGAGCGCACCCGTCCGTCCGGGCCGACCACCTTTAAAAGCCCGTCCACATAGGTGGATTTGAGCTTCGAGAGCTTGCGGTATTCGAGAATGAGCTCAATGATGGGATGCTTGCCGCGCAGCGAATCAAGCACATCCGCGTTGGTGGAATAGCCGGTCTTGGTTTTTTTCTTGGCGGGGAGGCCCAGGTCGACGAACAGCACATCGCCGAGCTGCTTGGGGGAATTGAGGTTGAAGGAGTGGCCCGCGTGACGGTAGATGCCGTCCTCCAGCTCCCCGATCCGCCCATCGAGGTCCGCGCCGTACTCCCTGAGCGCGTCCGTGTCCAGCGCAAAGCCCTCGCGTTCCATTGCGGCGAGTACCCGGGCAAGCGGCATCTCGATTTCATAGAGGAGCTTTTGTTGGCCGGTCGCTTCGATCTCCGCGGCGAGCTTGTCATGCAGCGCGGTGATGACCGCCCCGTCCGCCGCGATCGATGCATATTCGGAAGGGATCTCCGTCTCGAATACGCAGGGTACGACATTGTATTGCGCGGCAAGCGGCTGCGGCGCGTAGCTCGAGGTGGTTGGGCTGAGCAGATAGGCGGCGAGTTCCCCATCGAAATTTATATTTTGTATATTTTTATCAAAACTATACAAATAACGATAGAGCGGTTTGCTGCTCCAGATCCGCAGTCCGGCTGAAAAGCCCAGGATTTCGTTGAGCTTTGCGCCGTCCGCAAGAATCAGCCGCCCCGGAACGGCGGCAGCTACGGCTTTGGGTTGGTCATCATCCCATTCAATCAGCAAGTCAATCGCTTTTTTATCGGTAAACAGTGCGGACAGTTCACCTGGATCACAGGAAACCTGCAAAACAGCCTGCGGCGCGGATTCCTCCAGTGCCGGATCGGCTGCCGCGGCCGTAGGATCGATCCCCCATCGGTCAGCCAACTTAAACATTTCAAACCGCGCGAAGAGTGCGCCCGCTTTGGCTGCGTCCGGTTCGGCACGGCGGTAGCTTTCCGGGTCGGCGTCAATCGGTACATCGCAGTCGATTTTGGCCAAGGTACGGCTGGTGTAAGCCATCTCCTTGTCCGCTGCGAGCTTTGCACGCACGCCCGGCTTGATTTCGAGCTCGTCCAAGTGGTCATAGATGTAGTCAAGATCGTGATACTGCGCGATGAGCGAGAGCGCGGTCTTTTCCCCGATACCCGTCACGCCGGGAATATTGTCGGAAGCGTCGCCCATAAGCGCCTTGACGTCGATGAGTTCCCGCGGAGGCACACCGTATTTCTCCATCACGGCGGCCACGTCGTAAACGGTCGAGCTGGCCTGGCCCATCTTGGTGGTGGCCAGGCGCACGGTGGTGCGTTCCCCAACCAGCTGGAGGCTGTCCCGGTCCCCGGTGGCGATGACGCACTCGTCGCCGCGTCCGGCGCAGGACTTTGCAAAGGTGCCGAGGATATCATCCGCCTCGTAACCCTCTTTGGTGACAATTTTGTAGCCAAGCGCGGCCAGCAGTTCCTTGAGCGGTTCAAGCTGGGAGGCGAGCTCTTCGGGCATGCCTTTCCGTTGGGCTTTATAGCCCTCGAACATCTGATGGCGGAAGGTCGGCGCGCGCAGGTCGAAGGCGCAGGCGACCGCGTCCGGCTGGGTTTCTTCCAGCAGTTTCAGCAGGATATTCAAAAAACCATAGATTCCGTTGGTGAATTCTCCATTTTTGGTAGTCAGCGCCTTGATTCCGTAGAATGCGCGGTTCAGAATACTGTTCCCGTCGATGGCCAGCAATTTCATGGTAAATCTCCTCTGCGATATGTGAAAGATGATAAATCTTGACAATTATAAATTATTATACCACAAAAGATTGTCCATTCACCAAATTTCTGTTAAAATAATCATTTAGAATCATGAACAAATTGGAGGGGCCCCATGAAGATCGGCAATCTGGAAATCAAGCGTACCGCCGCGCTCGCACCGATGGCAGGCGTCGCGGACAGCGCCTTCCGGCGCATCTGCAAGCAGTTCGGCGCGGCGTACCTGGTAGGGGAGATGGCCTCTGCGAAGGGGATGCACTATTCCGACCGCAAGACCGCCGAGCTGCTCGGGGTGAGCGACGAAGAACGCCCGGTCGCGGTGCAGCTCTTTGGGGATGATCCGGAGCTGATCGCGGAAGCCGCGAAAAAGGCGCTCGATTACCGGCCGGATGTGATCGACCTCAACATGGGCTGTCCGGCGCCCAAGATCGCTGGAAACGGCGGCGGTTCAGCATTGATGAAGAATCCCACGCTTGCGGGGAAAATTACGGAAGCAGCTGTAAAGGCAGTTGACCTGCCGGTTACGGTGAAATTCCGCAAAGGCTGGGACGACGAACATGTCAATGCCGTGGAGTTCGGGCGAATCATGCAGGAGAGCGGCGCGGCGGCGTTGACGGTGCATGGCCGCACGCGGGAGCAGTTCTACGCGCCTCCGGTCGACCTCGACATTATCGCGGCAGTGAAGGCGGCCGTTTCGATCCCGGTGATCGGGAATGGGGATTGTGACAGTATACAATCTGTGATAAATATGTACGATTATACAAAATGTGACCTCGTGATGATCGGGCGGGGCGCGCTCGGAAACCCATGGATCTTCCGGCAGGTCGACCAGTTCCTGGCCGACGGGACGGTACTGCCACTGCCGCCCTTGGAGGAACGGATGGCGGTCATGCTGCGGCAGTTTTCGCTCGCCTGCGAACAGAAGGGCGAATATGGCGCAATGCGCGAAGCGCGCAAGCATGCCGCTTGGTACATGAAGGGGGTGCGCGGCGCGGCGTCGCTGCGGCGGCAGGCAGGGACGCTCTGTACACTGGCCGACGCGCGGGCGCTTGCGGAGGAAGCGCTGCGCCTCAATCCGGAGGAAGCCGTTTTGGACAAACCGTCAAATGAGGAGGAAGAAAGATGAGACCGCGTAAAAAACCGAATTTAGCCCCGCGGCTGGCCGCCTGCGAATCGATTGTTCTGAAGGACCCGGTTTCTCTGAAAGGGCATATCCGTGAAACATTTCCGAACCCGCAGGCGCCGCTGCATCTGGAAATTGGCTGCGGAAAGGGTGGCTTTGTCTTTGAAATGGCGCGGCGAAACCCGGATATAAACTTTGTTGCGGTGGAGCGGGAACCGAACGTCGCGGTGATCGCGACAGAACGGGTACTCTCGGCCGTGCCGCCGCTTCCAAATATCAGATTTATCCTGGATGATGCGGAAAAGCTCCCGCAGATATTTCTGCCTGGAGAACTCGAACGGATCTACATCAATTTCTGCGACCCCTGGCACAAGCATCGGCAGTTCAAACGGCGGCTCACCTACCGCGAGCGGCTGAAAATCTATCAGAATCTGCTCCTGCCAGGCGGGGAAATCTGGTTTAAGACCGACAACTACAACCTTTACCATTTCTCACTCTATGAATTCGCAGCGGCTTTCCCGGCATATTTCACGACGAACAATCTGCATCAGAGTGAATGCGCCGCAGGCAACGTCATGACCGAGTATGAGACGCATTTCTCCTCGCTCGGCCAGCCGATCTATGCGATCCGCGCGAAAAAAACAGCGGAACCGGGAAAGGCCCCCACGCCATGAAACAAACCCTGCGCGCGGTGCTGATGAGCGCCTGCCTGTTGCTGGCGGGCTGCGAGGGCCGCGAAACGCCCCCGATGGCGCAGGACGTTTCCGTGCCCGCATCCTCTGCCGAAGCGTCCGCCCCTGCCGGGGGCGCGCTCTCGCCATCCGGCTCGTCCGCGCCGGAAAGCCCCGCGCCGCCCGCCGCTTTTTCGGAGCCGGCGGAATCGGCTCCGTTGCTCTATGACGGCGTCCAGCCCGACCCGACCCTGCCGGAAAATCAGAAAGGGCCGTATATCATGTGGGATCATATCGAATACAAAAATTTCGGAGACCCGGCGGAATGGGAATGGCACACGGTCACGCTGATCAACTATGACGCGGAGAAACAAGGCCTTCCGCCCGAGCGCGTCGAAGCGAAGCTGCTGCTGCCGCCGCGCTGCGGGATCGACGAAGTCATCGTATACGACGGCGGCTTCGCGAACGGGACGATCAAAATCGGGGACATCGGGGGATACTATCCTGAGGGCGAGACACTGTTCAGCGCGTGGAATGTATTTTCAGCGGAAGGCAATCCGATAACCGGCGAAACCTGGGAGGCATTCGAATCAGCAGAAAATGAGATTGGCGCCTACTGCTGCGGCGACCGCTTTACACGGTATATCACGCCCGGCCTGGGCGGGAATGTCCTGGAATATATGATGGATTTGGGCGAAGGACATTTCACTTATCTGTATTTTTACGTCTCCGCTTCGGCAACAGCGGACGACCTCAAGCTTTATGATATGATCGCACAAAGCGTGAAACCCGCCTGATGGCGGCGAAAGGAAAATGGCTATGAAAATCCTTGCAATTGAAAGCTCCTGCGACGAGACTGCCGCCGCAGTGGTGGAGGACGGACGGAAGGTTCTTTCCTCGGTGATCAATTCTCAAGTCGCGGAGCACCGAAAATACGGCGGCGTGGTGCCGGAGATTGCCTCCCGCCGCCATACCGAAAACATCGTGCCTGTTGTGCAGGGCGCGCTAGACGAGGCTGGGCTGACGCTTGCCGGGATCGACGCGGTCGCTGTGACCGCCGCGCCAGGGCTGATCGGCGCACTGCTGGTTGGTGTAAACTACGCCAAGGGGCTTGCGCTCGCGGCGGGAAAACCGCTCATCCCGGTTCACCATATCCGTGGGCACATCGCCGCCAATTATCTCGCGCATCCGGATCTTGAGCCGCCGTTTCTCTGCCTCGTTGTTTCGGGCGGGCACAGCCACATCGTTGAAGTGAAGGACTACACCGACTTTCGGATCATTGGCCGCACCCGCGACGACGCGGCCGGGGAGGCGTTCGACAAATCTGCCCGCGCTATGGGGTTCCCATATCCGGGCGGAATCTATATCGACGAGGCGTCAAAGCGCGGCGATGACAGAAAGTATAAGCTTCCGAAGCCGCGCGTCGAGGATTCGCCTTATGATTTCAGTTTTTCCGGTCTCAAAACGGCGGTGCTGAACCTTTTGCATAATGCCGCCCAGAAAGGGGAAAATGTGGATACAGATTCGCTGGCGGCAAGTTTCCAGCGCACCATCTGCGAGATCCTGGTGGGCCATCTGGAACTGGCCGCGCGGGAATACGGCTATAAAACGATTGTGGCGGCGGGCGGCGTCTCCGCCAACAGCGGGCTGCGTTCCCGCTTGGAGGAGATGTGCCGGCGCCACGGGTACAGGCTCTGCGTCCCGCCGCTGTCCCTTTGCGGGGACAACGCCGCGATGATCGGCGCGCAGGCCTATTATGAGCAGCTTTGCAGCCCGCCGGCGGGGCTTGATTTAAACGCTTGCGCCTCGTGGAATATCGACCTGCCTTTCCAAAATCCGTATGATTCTAAGCATTCTGTCTCAAAATGATTGGTTTTGCAGGAAGAAAAATGATGAATTGCATGATTGTCTGAAAATTCACAAAATTCTAACGAATTCACGTTGCTTTTTTGCAGTTGATCCATTATAATGCTAAGTGTGAAAAGTTCGAGTTTCATGCGGGATGCAACCCCATGAACCGTTGACTTTCAGCCCCATATGTATCATTGTGTTATTAAAAATTCAATACAGCGAGAGGAGTAAAATCATGACGAACAACAAAAATGTCCTCAATTGGATTGAGGAGATGAAAGCGCTTGTCAAACCGGATAAGGTTGTCTGGATTGATGGAAGCGAGGCACAGCTCAACGAACTGCGCGAGCAGGCTTTCTCCACCGGAGAGCTCGAGCCGCTCAACCCTGAGAAGCTTCCGGGATGCGTCCTGCACCGCACTGCGGTCAACGATGTCGCCCGTGTGGAGGGCAGAACCTTTATCTGCTCCAGAACGAAGGAAGAAGCGGGCCCGACCAACAACTGGGAAGACCCGAAAGTCATGTACCCGAAACTGCGCGCCCTGTTTGACGGCGCCATGAAGGGCCGCACCATGTATGTCATCCCGTACTGCATGGGCCCGATCGGTTCCAAATTCTCCAAAGTCGGCGTCGAGCTGACCGACTCGATCTACGTTGTACTGAATATGGATATCATGACCCGCATGGGCCAGAAGGCGTTCGACCACCTGGGCGACACCTCCAACGATTTCGTCCGCGGCCTGCACTCCAAGGCCAAGATGGAAGAAGAGAACCGTTACATTGTCCAGTTCCCCGAGGACAACGCCATCTGGTCGGTCAACTCCGGTTACGGCGGCAACGTTCTGCTCGGCAAAAAATGCTTCGCGCTGCGCATCGCTTCCTACCAGGCGAAACAGGAAGGCTGGATGGCGGAGCACATGCTCATCCTCGGCCTGCAGAACCCGAAAGGCGAAATCAAATATATCTGCGCCGCGTTCCCGTCCGCCTGCGGCAAAACCAACCTGGCCATGCTCATCCCGCCGAAGGAGCTGCTTGACAAGGGTTACAAGGTTTGGACGGTCGGCGACGACATCGCCTGGCTGCGTATCGGCGAAGACGGCAGACTCTGGGCAATCAACCCGGAAAACGGCTTCTTTGGCGTTGCCCCTGGCACCAACATGAAGTCCAACCCGAACGCGCTGGAAACCACCCGCCGCAACACCATCTTCACCAACGTGGTCCACAACCTGGACGACAACACTGTTTGGTGGGAGGGTCTCGATAAGAACCCGCCGAAGAATGCGGTCAACTGGAAAGGCGAGAAATGGGATTGCACCGATGGCAGCAAAGGCGCGCATCCGAACTCCCGCTTCACCGCTCCGGCCATCAACTGCCCCTGCATCTCCTCCGAATTTGCAAATCCGAACGGCGTGCCCGTCTCCGCGATCATCTTCGGCGGCCGCCGCGCCAAAACCGCTCCGCTGGTTTATCAGTCCCGTGACTGGCAGCATGGCGTGTTCGTAGGTTCCACCATGGCTTCCGAGACCACCGCGGCCGCTTCGGGTGCTGTCGGCGTTGTCCGCCGCGACCCGATGGCGATGCTCCCGTTCTGCGGATACAACATGGGCGACTACTGGCAGCACTGGCTCGAAATGGGCAAGAAGCTCGGTGACAAAGCGCCTAAGATCTTTAACGTCAACTGGTTCCGCACCGATGACGAAGGCCACTTCATCTGGCCGGGATTCGGCGACAACCTGCGCGTCCTCAACTGGATCATCGACCGCGTCGAAGGCAAAGCCGAAGCTGTTGAAACCCCGATCGGTTACGAGCCGAAACCGGAAGATATCGACATCACCGGTCTTGACGGCATCACCACCGATACTGTCGCTGGCCTGCTGACTGTCGATAAGGACCTGTGGAAAGAGGAAGTCAAGGGCATCAAGGAGTTCTATGCCAAATTTGGCGACAAACTCCCCAAAGAGCTCGAGACCGAGCTCGAAAAGCTCGAAGCCAACCTCGAGAAATAAGGCTTATGATGAGGGAATACCGTCAGATCAACCCGTGGCGCGGCGTCACGGCGGTGGCACTGGTTGCAGCAGCCACCATCGTGGCTGTGCTGTACGGTATCATGGCTGTTTTGGTCCTCAACCGGGACCGCCACTGAACAAAAAAGTGAAAGCGCATGGAATCGTCAGGTTCCATGCGCTTTCTTTATTGTCTCCCTGCAAAAATGAGGAATTCGCTTGTTTTTTTGCGCCCTCCGCGCGCCCGGGGATTGCGCCCTCCGCGCGCCCGGGGGATTGCGCCTTCCAGGCGCTCCGGAGGAGTCGCCTCCGGCGGCCCCATTTCTTGCTCGTGCAAGAAATAGGGGAAAGAACACGCCAAGGGGGAACCCCTTGGAACCCCGCCGCCGCTGGTTGCTTCGCAAAGGCGGCGGCCGCGTCCTTGGACTTCGAGACCTGCGACGCCGTCACTCCCAACTGCCGGTCAGCTCAAGACTGATGGCAACGCTTCGCGCTCCCATGTTACAGGCTTGCTGCAAAATCCGCGCCGGATTCGTTCAATGGGTATTGTCAATCAATCGTTCTCAGAAATTCCCGCAGCTTCTCCATACGCTTTTCAAGCTGCACAAAATAACGCCGGGTGACAACGCTTGCTGCATCATCCTTGAGCTGGCATGCGGACAAATTCATCTTGCCCGCATAGGTGTAAACTTGCCGCGAAAGTTCCCGCAGCCGTAAATGTTCTTTTGAAGTCATGGCTTATCTCCAAATATGTTATAATTTATAACATAAATTATAACATATTAATCACCACGATTCAAGCATAAAATATGTTCAGAGGTGGTGATGGAAATGGCGATTGTCGTAAAGCCCAAACGTCCGAAAGGTGAGGATGGATATAAGACCTTTTCCATCCGGATCAAGGAAGAGACAGTTTCAAAGCTGGATGAAATTTGCGCTAAGACAGGACATAAGCGTAACGAGCTGATCGGGATTTTCCTGGAATATGCGGTTGATAATTGTGAAATAGAAGAAAAATAAGAGCGCCGGACAGAGGTCCGGCGCTTTTTAAATTGAAATCCGTTTGTCCTTATTGCGCGCAGCGCATCGCCGCAAGGTTGCGGCGATTTGTCCCGCGTGCTTTTTATCACGCGGCACAGTACGTATTGTCTAAGCAGATTGCGGGCTGTCTTTGCCGCAGGCAACGAAACAGCCCGCAGGGGGCCGCGGGGTATCCCCGCGTGTCTTTCTTTCGCCCCTTTCTTGGACAAGCAAGAAAGGGGCCCGCCGGAGGCAATCCGAGCCCGCGGAGGCAATCCGAGCCCGCGGAGGCAATCCGAGCCCGCGGAGGCAATCCGAGCCCGCGGAGGCAATCCGAGCCCGCCGGAGGCAATCCGAGCCCGCCGGAGGCAATCCGGGCGCGCGAAGGGCGCAAGAGAACCTCGGGCGCGCGAAGGGCGCAAAGGGGATTATCAGGGGCGCGGCCCCTGATTCTTTTCGCGCAGAAGCGCGATGTCAGCGGCAACCTCATCCGCGGATCGACCGGCGTCGATTGTGAGGCCATTTTGCGCGGCCTTGCGGTAGGCCTCCCGCCGCCGCGCGAAGAGCGCCTGAAACTGTTCGGGCGTATTCTGCCGCAGGATTGGGCGGTCGCTGTCCTTGATGCGGCTGTAGCAGACCTCGAACGGGGCGTCGAGAAAGACGACGAGGTCGCGCTGGTCGATGGCTTCGATATTGCGGTCGAAGGTCATGGCGCCGCCGCCGGTTGAAACCACGCAGTTGACCCGGCGGGCAAGGTTGTGGACTGCTTCATGTTCGAGGTCACGGAAATGGGCTTCCCCATAGATGGAGAAGATGTCGGGAATGGGCATTCCGGCCTCCCGGATAATTTCGTCATCGAGATCGATGTATTCGAGGCCAAGCCGTTTTGCGAGCAGCTTGCCGACGGTGGTTTTGCCACAGCCCATGAAGCCGCAAAGGATCAGATTGTTCAAGCTTCCCGCTCCTTTCTGAGGAGGATCTCGTGCATCTCGTCCACGATCCGGTCGACCGAGGCATTGTCAAAACTGCATCCATGCCAGTATTCGTGGGCGACAGCAGCCTGCCACACCAACATATGCATACCGCCCATGCAAAGGCAGCCTGCCGTCTTTGCGCGGCGGAGCAGCAGGGTTTCGGCGGGGTTGTAAATGCAGTCGAACACCGCGCCCACGCTGGTGAGGAAGCTTTCGGGCACCGGGCAGGCATCCACCTTGGGGAACATGCCGACCGGCGTGGCATTGATGAGAAGGCCGAACCGGCCTTCCGGGCTTGCGATGTCGCAGAGGGAGATCTTGCGGCCGAACTGTTCAGCGATCTCCTTCCGGAGCGCTTCGGCGCGGCTGCGGCCGCTCTCGCGCACCGCGACGGTCACGTCGCCGCCCTGACGGGCGCATTCGATTGCGAACATCCGGCCCACGCCGCCCGCGCCCAGCACACAGACGCGGGTGTCAAGCGAAACGCCGTGAGCGGACATGGTGCGCAGAAAGCCGTCGCAGTCGGTGTTATAGCCAATGTGCCGGCCATCCGGCAGACGGCGCACCGTATTGACCGCACCATAAAGCCGCGCCGATTGGTGCAGCTCATCGAGATGGGGGAGGATGGTCTGTTTATATGGAATGGTGATATTGAATCCGTCGAGCGCCATCAGCTGCGCCAGATGCGATTCGAATTGTTCCGGCGGAAAGGAATTGAGCGTGTACGCGGCTTCGCGCTCCTCGAGGGCGAAGAGTCGTTCGTGGATCGGCGGGGACATGCTGTGCCCGAGCGGATGCCCGATCAGCTGGAATTGTTCCATATGGTTCACCTTCAGAGGGACGCTTTCCATTTGTCAAGCGTCTTTTGATTTTCGAGGTTGTAGGCGGAGGCTTCCTTGAAGCCGCGCTTTACAAGCATGGTGAGCACCTTGCCCGGTCCGCATTCGACGAAGGAGCTGATCCCGGCGGCGAGCATGGCGGAGATTTCCTCGTGGAAGCGCACCGGCGAAACAAGGTGCCGGGCGAGGTATTCGACGAGGTCGGTATCCGGTGGGAGCAGCCCGCCGGTGACGTTTGAATAGAAGGGCTTTTCGAGCGGGGCCGTTTTGATCCCGGCGATCCGCTCCTTGAATTCCACAGCGGCGCAGTCCATCAGTTTGGAATGAAACGCGCTCGAAACAGCCAGCTTGACAGCTTTTGCGCCCATTCCGGCGAGCCTGTCGGCCGCTTGCTGCGCGGGGTTTGGCTCGCCCGCGATGACCGTCTGGGAGAGGGAATTGTAGTTGACGGGGAGCACGTAGCCGTCGGTCTCCTCGCAGACGCGGGAGATGGTTTGTTCGTCGCTGCCGATGATGGCGAACATGCTGCCGGGGTTCTCGTCCGCCGCGCGCTGCATGGCCGCCGCGCGCGCGCCGATCACCCGGAAGCCGTCCTCCAGGGAGAAAGCGCCGTTTGCGGTGAGCGCGGCGTATTCGCCGAGCGAATGCCCCGCGAAGGCGGCGGGTTCGCAGGATTCCTTCGCCACGGCGCAGGCTGCCATCGAGACCGCAAAGATCGCGGGCTGTGAGATTTTGGTCTGGGCGAGCTCGGATTCCGCGCCTTCAAAGGAAAGTTTGGCAAGATCGAAACCGAGGATATCCGCGCCGCATTCGTAAACCTGCCGGGCGGCGGGGAAATTCTCATAAAGTTCGCGGCCCATGCCGGGATACTGGGAACCCTGGCCGCTCATCAGGAATGCAGTTTTGCTCATGGGGAATACTCCTTCCGGCCCGGAAAAGCGGGCCTCATAAAGTTTCATATACGATGCCTTTACGGATTAAAAAGTGGGCAAACATACCAAAATCTCAACAGAAAAAATTTATTAACAAATTTTTTCTTGACAACTTGTGTGGATTGACGGTATGATAACACAAGAAATATAACACTTGTTACATTTTTCGACCCCAATTATAACACAACCCGGTTTATGGAATCAAGTATTGCGGGGCGAAAAATTCCCGGAACAGTCAGGAGAAGAGCATGAACGGAATCAAATTATGCGCAACGGGCAGCTATCTGCCCGGTCACATCGTGGACAACGAAGCTTATACGGCTTTTGTGGAAACCTCGGACGAATGGATCCGCACCCGGACCGGCATCGTCACTCGGCATGTCGCGGACAGCGACGCCACGTGGATGATGGGCGCGAAGGCGGCGCGGTCCGCCATCGAGAAGGCCGGGGTCGATCCTGAGGAGATCGGACTTATCATCGGCACCACCGTGAGCGCCGACTATGTCACGCCGTCGATGGCCTGCATCATCCAGCAGGCGGTCGGCGCAAAAAACGCCTTCTGTTTCGACCTCAACGCCGCCTGCGCGGGCTTTGTGTTCGCGCTTGATATGGCTCGACGCTACCTCTACAGCGGCGGGGTGGATACCGTTCTGGTTGTTTCGTCCGAGATGATGACCCGGATGATTGACTTTAACGACCGTTCAATCTGCGTCCTTTTCGGGGATGGCGCGGGCGCGGCGGTCGTGCGGCGGTCTCAGACGGGCGTTTTCGCCTCCGCGCTGCATTCGGACGGCTCCGGCTACGGGCTCATCTATTCCAAGAACGCCCCGCACCAAACCCCGTTCGGCGGGCAGTCGGTGCCCGAGGATGACATCAGCCGGACCGAAACCGGCCCGCATGCGCTCACCCAGAACGGCCGGGAGGTCTACAAGTTCGCGGTGAAAGCGATGCCCGACGCGGTGCGGGAGGCCTGTGAAAAGGCCGGGATCATGCCGGAGGATCTCAGCTATATCATCCCGCACCAGGCGAATGTGCGCATCGTGCAGACCGCGATGAAAAACCTGGGGCTTCCCATGGAAAAAGCGTTCATGAACATTGACCGGGTCGGCAACACCTCGAGCGCCTCGGTGGCGATCGCGCTCGATGAACTGCTCCGTTCGGACAGGGTGCGGCCGGGCGACAAGCTCTGTACCGTGGGATTTGGCGCGGGGCTGGTGTACGCGGCGGCGGTTTTCACATACGAAGCATAACAATGGGAGGAAACCAGAAATGATAAAGACAAAAATCACCGAACTTTTGGGGATTCAGTATCCGATTTTCCAGGGCGGCATGGCCTGGGTGGCCGACGCAAAACTTGCTGCCGCCGTTTCAAACGCGGGCGGGCTTGGCCTCATCGGCGCGGCGAGCGCGCCGGGCGAGGTGGTCGAAGCAATGATCAAGCAGGCCAAAAGCCTCACCGATAAGCCGTTCGGCGTAAATATCATGCTGATGAGCCCGTTTGCCGACGACGTGGCGAAAGTCTGTGTCGAGCAGAAGATTGCGGTCGTGACGACCGGCGCGGGCAATCCCGGGAAATATATGGACGCGTTTAAAGGCGCGGGCATCAAGGTGATCCCGGTCGTGCCGTCGGCAGCGCTGGCCAAACGCATGGAACGCGCGGGCGCGGACGCGGTGGTGGCCGAAGGGTGCGAATCGGGCGGACACATCGGGGAGCTCACGACGATGGCACTGCTGCCGCAGGTGGTGGACGCGGTTTCGATCCCGGTCATCGGCGCGGGCGGCATTGCGGACGCGCGCGGCTTCGCGGCGGCGCTGATGCTCGGCGCCCAGGCGGTGCAGTGCGGTACGATCTTTGTCTGCGCCGCGGAAAGCCCGGCGCATGACACCTACAAACAGCTGATTGTCGACGCGAAGGACACCGACACGATTGTCACCGGCCGCGCGGGGGGCGCGCCGCTTCGGTCGCTGAAGAATAAATTCTCCCGCAGGCTTGCAAAAATGGAGGCCGACGGGGTGGATCGTGAGGAATTTGAAAAGGTTGCGGTCGGTTCGCTTCGGAAGGCGGTGCAGGACGGCAACACCGAGGAAGGCACCTTTATGGCGGGACAGATCTCCGGGCTGGTGCATGAGGTTGCGCCTGCGAAGGTCATCGTGGAGAAGCTGATGGCCTCCACCGAGGCTTATTTGAAGGACCCGTTTGCGGGAAGGGGGATCACCATTGAATAAGGTAGCGATTGTCACCGGCGCAAAGCAGGGGATCGGCCGCGCGATTGCCGAACGGCTGGCGCAGGAAGGCTTTGACGTGGCGGTCAACTGCCGGGGAGAGGAATCGGTTCCGGCGGCGCAGGAAGTCGTGGCAGCCTGCCGCAGATGCGGTGTGGATGCCGACTGCTTCGCGGCGGACGTTTCGGATTTCGAAGCTTGCGCCGGGATGGTGAAGCGGATTTTGAGCCGTTTCGGGCGGATCGACCTGCTGGTCAACAACGCCGGCATCACCCGGGACGGGCTGATTGCCCGGATGGGTGAGGAGCAGTACGATGCGGTCATCGATTCAAACCAGAAGAGCGTATTCAATATGATGCGGCAGGTGGTGCCGGTCATGATGAAGCAGCGGGAAGGCCGGATCGTCAACATCTCATCGGTCGTGGGCGTCTATGGGAACGCCGGGCAGCTCAACTACGCGGCCAGCAAAGCGGCGATCATCGGCATGACCAAGAGCGCCTCGAAGGAGCTCGGCGGTCGGGGGATCACGGTGAACGCGGTCGCGCCCGGCTTTATCGAAACCAGCATGACCGAAAAGCTCCCGGAAAAGACCCGGGAAGCGATCGCGGGCATGATCAGTCTCAAACGGATGGGTTCTCCGGAGGACATTGCCGCAGCGGTGGCCTTCCTCGCGGGCGAAAACGCCTCGTACATCACCGGGCAGGTGCTCTGTGTCGATGGCGGCATCACGATGTAAGATGTTAAAGGAGTTTATTCTATGAGAAGAGTAGTCATCACCTCCCAGGCAGCGGTTACACCGGTCGGACTCAATGCCGGGGATTTCTGGGAGAGCCTCAAGGCGGGACGGCACGGCTTCGCGCCGATTTCTGCGTTCGATACCTCCCGCGTCCCGGTCAAGTACGCGGCGGAGATTAAGGACTGGGACCCGGTCGCGATGGGGCTGGGTAAAAAGGATGCCCGCCGGATGGATCGCTTCACGCAGTTCGCCATGGCGGCCGCCAAGGAATTGATGGAAGGCGCGGGCGATCTTTCGGGGGTGGACCCGTACAGGATCGGCGTGATCGTGGGCAGCGGGATCGGCGGTTTTGGAACCACCCTCTCCGAGCATGAAAAGTTCCTGGAAAAGGGCCCGGACCGGGTTTCGGTCTTTTTGATCCCGATGCTCATTTCCAATATGGCGGCCGGACAGATTGCCATCGAATACGGCTTCAAAGGAGATAACTTTGCGATTGTTACCGCCTGTGCCAGCGGCAACCACTGCATTGGCGAGGCATTCCGCAAGATCAAGTTCGGTTATCTCGATATGGCGGTGGCGGGTGGAAGCGAGGCCGCGATCAATGAATTCGCGGTAGCGGGCTTCAACAATATGACCGCGCTGACCCAGGGGACCGATCCGGACCGGCTTTCGATCCCGTTTGACAAGGAGCGCAGCGGCTTCGTCATGGGCGAGGGCGCGGGGCTTCTGATGCTCGAGGAATACGAGCATGCCAAGGCGCGCGGCGCAAAAATCCTCGGGGAGATCGTGGGTTATGGCGCGACCGACGACGCGCATCACATCACCGGTCCTTCCCCGGACGGCGAAGGAGCTGCCCACGCGATGATGAACGCGATGCAGGAGGCGGAAATTGCACCCGAACAGGTCGGCTACATCAACGCGCACGGCACTTCGACGCCGCTCAACGAGCGGTGTGAGACCAACGCGGTTAAGATGGCATTCGGCCAGCATGCCTATAAGCTTGCAATCAGCTCGACCAAATCGATGACCGGGCACATGCTCGGCGCGGCGGGCGGCGTGGAAGCGGTCGCCACGGTGAACGCGCTGGCGGAAGGGATCCTTCCGCCGACCCTGGGCTACAAAGTTTCGGATCCGGAGTGTGACCTCGATTACGTGGCCGAGGGTGCGCGCAGGGCCGACGTGGAGTATGCCATTTCCAATTCGCTCGGCTTTGGCGGGCACAACGCCTCCATACTTTTCAGAAAATTTGAGGGTTAAAAATATGTCGAAGGAATTTTCAGTCGAACAGATCCAGGCGCTGATGAAAAGTGTCTCGGAGAACCACATTGGGGAACTGCAGTTCGAGACCGAAGGCGTCAAGCTGAAGATCAAAAACTGGATGATGGCCCCGTCTGCGGGCGAGGGAAGCCAGCCCGCGGCGGTTTTGACGGCGCCCGCAGCAGCTCCGGTCGCGGTGGCGGTAGCGCAGGCAGGGGAGCCCTCCCTGGAGAAATCCGCTGAGGCGCCGAAGGTGATCACCTCCCCGCTGGTCGGCACCTTCTATGCGGCGAGCGGCCCCGATAAGGAACCGTATGTCAAGGTGGGCTCCGCCGTCAAGGCGGGGGAAATTGTCTTTATCGTCGAATCGATGAAGGTGATGAACGAAATCCCGGCCGACCAGTCCGGCACGGTCGTGGAAATCCTTGTCGCGGATGGCGCGCCGGTCGAATACGGCCAGCCGGTCCTGCGGCTCGAATGAGGAGGACGAAAGGATGCCGCTGCTGAATAAAGAACAGATCAAACAGATCATCCCGCACCGCGACCCCTTCCTGCTGATCGACGAGATCGAGGAGATGGAGACTGGCAAGCGGGTGGTCGCGAAGAAATTCATCGCGCCGGATTCGTTCTGGTTTGCGGGCCACTTCCCGGAACATCCGGTGACGCCGGGTGTACTCACCATCGAGATGCTCGCACAGGCCGGCGCGGTCTGTGTGCTGTCGATGCCGGAACACAGAGGGAAGATCGCATTTTTTGCGAAGATCGATAAGGCAAAATTCCGTCGTCCGGTGCTGCCTGGCGATACGGTGCGCCTGGAAGTCGAGATGCTCAAGCTCCGGTCGAGCTTTGGCGTGGGCAGGGCGGTTGCCACCGTCGGCGGCGAGATGGCCACAGAGGCGGAGATCACCTTCGCGCTTGGGAATTAGAAGGTTCTTTGGTTCTTTCTTTTGCAAAAAGAAAGAACCAAAGAAAAAATGCGCCTGAAGTGGATCTGCGGGCCGGGGCGAGGGGGAGCTGCCCTCTGCAACCCCATTTGCAATTTTTTAAAAAATGTCGCGCAGCGACAGCCCGGATGGGGTCACCATTTGCCCGAAGGGCAAGTGGCGAGCAAAACTTCCGACTTTTTTCATTTTGCGCTGGAAAGGGGACCGGAGAGACGGCCAAAGGACCGTTTCACGGAACGTTGCTTATGTTTACGAAAGTTCTGATAGCCAACCGCGGGGAGATTGCGGTGCGGATCATCCGCGCCTGCCGGGAAATGGGGCTGCGCACCGTGGCGGTATGTTCGGCCGCGGACAAAAGCGCGCTGCATGCTCAGATCGCGGATGAGTGCGTCTGCATTGGGCCCGCGCCCTCCAAGGACAGCTACCTCAATATGTCCGCGATCCTAGCCGCCTGCGAACAGACCGGCGCGGATGCGATCCATCCCGGTTTCGGCTTTCTCTCGGAGAACGCCTATTTCGCGCGGCTGTGCGCGACCTGCGGCATCAAGTTTGTGGGTCCGAGTCCCGAATCGATCGAGCTTCTGGGCAACAAGGCCCAGGCCAAAGCCACCATGCGGGACGCGGGCGTCCCGGTGGTGCCCGGATCGGACGGCGCGGTCGCGGACGCGGACGAAGCGATGCAGGTCGCGCGGCGGATCGGGTTCCCAGTTATGGTGAAGGCCTCCGCCGGGGGCGGTGGGCGCGGTATCCGCATCGCGCATACGGCGGACGCGCTCGAAAATGCCTTCCATACCGCCCGGCAGGAGGCGGTTGCCTGCTTTGGGGACGGCGCGATCTATCTGGAAAAATTCCTGGTAAATCCGCGCCACATCGAAATCCAGGTGCTGGCCGACGAGCGCGGAAATGTGATCCATCTGGGGGAGCGCGACTGCTCGGTGCAGCGCCGCAACCAGAAGGTGATCGAAGAATGCCCGTCCCCCGCGCCGGTGATGAACGAACAGCTCCGGCAGCGGATGGGCGAAGCGGCCTGCCGCGCCGTCAAGGCCGCGGGCTATTATAACGCGGGCACCATCGAGTTTTTGGTGGATGCGGACGGCGAATTTTATTTCATGGAGATGAACACCCGCGTGCAGGTCGAACACCCGATCACCGAGCTGGTGACCGGGGTGGATATTGTCAAATCCCAGTTGGCCATCGCGCAGGGGAAACCGCTGCCGGTCGCGCAGGATGAGGTCGGCATGCACGGATGCGCGATCGAATGCCGCATCAACGCGGAAAATCCGGCGCAGGGTTTTCGCCCGTCGCCGGGTACCATCCGGGCGCTCTATATGCCGGGCGGGCCGGGCGTGCGGATTGACAGCGCGGTCTACGCGGGCTATACGATTCCGCCGTATTACGATTCGATGATTGCGAAGCTGATCGTCTACGCGCCCACAAGGCCGGAAGCAATCATGAAGATGCGCTGGGCATTGGCGGAATTTTTGGTGGAAGGGGTAGACACGAATATCGACTTCCAGCTTTCGCTTTTGCACAATCCGGATTTTGAAAGCGGAAAGTATGACATCGGGTTTCTGGACCGCTTGATGCAGAAAGATTAAAAGAGGAGGCGAGGCGGGTAAATGTTAGAGGATCTGTTTGCGAAGGTAAAATCCCGCGCATCTTATGAAAAACCCGCCGCGGAAAAGGGGAAGATGAACATCCCGGAAAATCTGATGTTCAAATGCCCCCGCTGCGGCAAAGTGGAATTCATGGACGCGTTCGAGACGGCCAACAAGGTCTGCCCGAACTGCGGGTATCACGCGCGCCTGTCCGCGCCGGAACGGATTGAACTGACGGCGGACAATTTTACATTTGTTGAATATGATAAGCATATGAAAAGCCTCAATCCCATCGGTTTTGAGGGTTACACGGAAAAAACCTTTTATCTGCGGCGCAAAACCGGTCTGCGAGACGCGGTCATCACCGGCGAATGTTCGATCATCGGGCAGCCCTGCTGTCTTGGCGTGATGGACACCCGGTTTATGATGGGGTCGATGGGCTCGGTCGTGGGCGAAAAAGTCGCGCGGCTGTTTGAAACGGCAGCGGATAAGCGCCTGCCGGTCGTGCTGTTCACCGCTTCGGGCGGCGCGCGGATGCAGGAGGGCATTGTGGCGCTCATGCAGATGGCCAAGACCGCTGGCGCGGTTGGACGCCACAGCCGCAAAGGGCTGCTTTATATCACCGTCCTGACCGACCCCACCACCGGCGGCGTGACCGCGTCGTTTGCGTCGCTCGGGGACATCATCATCGCGGAGCCCAAGGTGCTGGTTGGTTTCGCGGGCCGCCGGGTCATTGAGGGGACGATCAAGCAGCACCTGCC
Organism: Anaerotruncus sp. AF02-27; assembly: GCF_003465835.1. Classification (NCBI taxonomy): domain Bacteria; kingdom Bacillati; phylum Bacillota; class Clostridia; order Eubacteriales; family Oscillospiraceae; genus Anaerotruncus; species Anaerotruncus sp. AF02-27. Next base: position 145,549 of record NZ_QSBX01000003.1, read on the forward strand.
GGACGATTTCCAATCGGCCGAATTCGCGCTGCAGCACGGTTTTGCGGATCTGATCGTCGAACGCGGCGCTATGCGAAAAACGCTCGCGCAGCTGCTCAGGCTGCACAATATGGGAGGTGGGGAAAATGCCTGAAACCACGGCATATGAACGCCTGCAGATTGTGCGGGAGAAAAACCGCCCCACGGTGCGGGATTATATCCCGCTGATTTTTGACAATTTTATTGAGCTGCACGGCGACCGTCTCTACGGTGACGACGGTGCGATCCTCGGCGGGATCGGTACGATCGGCGGCATCCCGGTGACCGTGATCGCCGAGGTCAAAGGCCGCGACCTGAAGGAAAACCAGGCCGCGAACTTCGCCATGCCACATCCGGAGGGATACCGCAAAGCGCTGCGGCTCGCCAAACAGGCGGAAAAATTCCACCGGCCGGTAATTTGCTTCATCGACACGCCGGGCGCCTTCTGCGGCGTGGGCGCGGAGGAACGCGGACAGGGTGAGGCGATTGCCCGCAACCTGATGGAGTTTATGGAGCTTGCGACTCCGGTCGTTTCAATCGTACTGGGCGAAGGCGGCAGCGGTGGTGCGCTGGCGCTGGGAGTCTGTGACGAGCTGGCCATGCTGCAAAATGCGGTCTATTCGGTCATATCGCCGCGTGGGTTTGCCTCGATCCTGTGGAAGGACGCGAACCGCGAGAAGGAAGCGGCGAATATCATGCGCATTACGGCGGAGGACCTTATGGGATTTGGAATCGCGGAAGCGATCATCCCGGAACCGCCGGGCGGCGCTCATAATGATCATAAAATGGCGGCGGAAAGCATATCCCGGTACATTTTGGAAACAATCCAAAAATATATGGAAATACCTATTGCCAAACTCTTGGAAAACAGGTATTATAAGTTCCGTAAGATTGGAGAGTTCACAGAACAGAAAGGCGCGAACCCTCTTTAATCGGTAAATAAATCATTTATATAATAAGTAGGAGGAAACAATCATGGTATTTGAAAAGGTAAGGGAAATCCTCGTGGATCAGCTCGACGTTGAAGAGGATGCGGTCACAATGGAGGCCAACATTTCCAACGATCTCGGCGCGGATTCGCTGGATATCGTTGACCTGGTCATGAGCCTTGAGGAAGAGTTTGATTGCGAGATCCCGGACGAGGAGATCGAAAACATCAAAACCGTCGGCGACATCGTCAAATACATCGAAGACCATCAAGAATAAGCCTCCGGCGGCCCTGTTTCTTGTTCGTGCAAGAAACAGGGGAAAGAACACGCCCGGGGAGATCCCCGGGCCCCCAATGCGCGCCGTGAAAGCTGCCTTCGGCAGAAACGGCGCGAAATCTGCCGAGATGAAACGAATTGAGCCGCGCGCGCTTCGCAATGACGCGCGGGACAGATCGCCGCAACCATTGCGGCGATTCGCTGGCGCTTAATGAGGACAAATGGATTGATAAAGGGCGGAAGCACTTTGGTGCTTCCGCCCTTGTTTTGCCCCAAAGCGCGGGGGAATGCAAAAAGCAAGGGCGGACGTAAGCCGGTTCATCTTGACCCTTGCTTTTTGCAGGCGGCCGCGCTACCCCGCGAGAAACGCCTCGGCGGCAAGGCACAGCCCAAGGGAAAACCCCTGGCGGAAACGCGCGGCTTCGCTCACCCCGAGGATTTCCGCGTGCGCGTTCAGCAGGCGAATCAAAAGGGTTCGCTCCTTGCCGCCGAGCAGCAGGTTCAGCCGCTCCTCGCAGTCGTCCCAGACCGCGGCCGCGGCACGATACTGCTTGTTGTCCTCCGGACTCGTCAGATTTGGCGACAGCTCGCCGAAAAATAGATCGTCAATGGTTGCCATTCAATCACCTCTTTTAAGATTTGTATTGCAAGTATAACAGAATATTGTGGAAAAGAGATCATTTCACACTACATCTGGCGTAGGACTTTTTTTATTGCAGCCCTTCGGCGGCAATCGCGCTATCGCGCGTTGCTGGACAAGGCGAATCAAAAGGACGTGCTCCTTGCCGCCGAGCAGCAGGGTCAGCCGCTCCTCGCAATCGTCCCAGACCGCGGACGCGGCACGATACTGCTTGCTGCCTTCCGGACCCGTCAGATTTAGCGACAGTTCGCCGAAAAATAGATCGTTTATGGTTGTCATTTGATCACCTCAAAACCACTTATTGTTGGTATGCTTTGATGATACCATTTATAAGTGGTAATATCAACCCTGTTTTTCTGTATAATGGGTTCAGGACAAAGAAGGTGATAAAATGGCTGCTTATAATGAACGGCTGGTACAGCTGCGGGAAAGCCGAGGGCTTTCGCAGGCGGTTGTTGCAGGGCATCTTGGCTGTGCAACCTACACTTATCAGCGCTACGAATATGGGCAATTCCAGTTGCCGGGGGACAAGCTGATTTTATTGTCCCAGTTTTACGGCGTCAGCACGGATTATATTTTGGGTCTGACCGACAATCCATCCCCTAAATGATGCCGCGCGGAGCGCGGCATTTTTAAATCCGCTTGTCCGCTTTGCGCACAGCGCATCGCCGCAAGGTTGCGGCGATCTGTCCCGCGTGCTTTTCATCACGCGGCACGCTTCGTGGCATCTAAGCAGATTGCGCGCGATCTTTGCCGCGAAGCGGCGACGAAATCGCGCGCATGGGGCCGCGGGGTGTCCCCGCGCGTGTTCTTTGGGTACTTTCTTGCACGAGCAAGAAAGTACCCCTGCGGAGCAAATCCGTGCGCACGGAAGGCGCAACTCCCAGTCGCACGGAGGGCGCAAAGGAAGGGGCTTGCAATTCGCGGTGGAAACGGGTATGATAGAAAACGTGTAAAAGCCGGTGGGCGGCATGCCCAGAAAACAGGCCTGTGGCGCAGCCGGATAAAAAGGAGTAATAACCGATGGCAGATCAGAAAAAAATGGTGGAAGCGATCACCTCGATGGACGAGGATTTCGCAAAATGGTACACGGATATCGTTAAAAAAGCCGACTTGGCCGATTATTCTTCGGTGCGGGGCTGTACGATTGTGCGGCCATACGGCTGCGCGATCTGGGAAAATATCCATGACGATCTTGACGCCCGCTTCAAAGCGCTCGGACATGAGAATGTCATGATGCCGATGTTCATCCCCGAGGGATTGCTGCAAAAGGAGAAGGACCATGTCGAAGGCTTTGCGCCGGAAGTCGCATGGGTGACCCACGGAGGCGAGGAAAAGCTGACCGAGCGCCTTTGCGTTCGTCCAACCTCGGAGACGCTCTTCTGTGAGCATTACGCCAACATTATTCATTCCTACCGCGACCTGCCAAAGCTCTATAACCAGTGGTGCTCGGTCGTGCGCTGGGAAAAGACCACCCGTCCGTTCCTGCGCACCTGTGAATTCTGGTGGCAGGAAGGCCACACGATGCATGAGACCGCGCAAGAGGCGATGGAGGAGACCGAGCGGATGCTCAACGTCTATGCCGACTTCTGCGAGGAGAGCCTTGCGATCCCGGTCACCAAGGGCCGCAAGACCAAGAAGGAACAGTTCGCCGGCGCGGAAGCCACCTACACCATCGAAGCGATGATGCATGACGGCAAAGCGCTGCAGTCGGGCACCTCGCATTACTTTGGCGACGGCTTTGCCCGCGCGTTTGATATCACTTTCCAGAGCCGCGACAACAAGCCGGAATACCCGCATCAGACCTCCTGGGGCATGTCCACCCGCATCATCGGCGCGATCATCATGACCCACGGCGATGACAACGGTCTGGTGCTGCCGCCCGCGATCGCGCCGATCCAGGTGATTGTGCTTCCGATCGCACAGCATAAGCCGGGCGTGCTCGATAAGGCGCGTGCGGTCACCGAGCAGCTCAAAAAATTCTGCCGCGCGAAGATTGACGACAGCGACAATTCCGCCGGCTGGAAGTTTGCCGAATACGAGATGAAGGGCGTCCCGCTGCGGCTCGAAATGGGACCGCGCGATATCGAAGCAAACCAGTGTGTGCTGGTCCGCCGCGACAATCGCGAAAAGACGATTGTTTCGCTCGATGAGCTGGAAACGAAGATTCCCGAACTGCTCAAGGCCGTCCATGACGGGCTCTATCAAAAGGCGCTTGCCAACCGCGAGGCGCGCACCTGGGCCGCGCACACCTTCGATGAGCTCAAAGAGCTTGCGAACACCAAATCCGGGTTCTTCAAAACGATGTGGTGCGGCGACGAGGCCTGCGAACTGCGGGTTAAAGAAGAAGCCGGCCTAACCTCCCGCTGCATGCCGTTCGCGCAGGAAAACCTGGGCGAAACCTGCCCGATCTGCGGCAAGCCCGCGAAAACCATGATCATCTGGGGCAAAGCCTACTAAGAGAGAACCGGTGCGGGGCACAATGCGGTTACTGACTGATCCCCAAAAAGAAGCCGACGGAAATCCGCCGGCTTCTTTTTTTGTTACACCGGCGGGGTATCCGGCATAACGATACAGGAGGTGGTGCGGTTTTGTGGAACGGAAAAAAAGCCGAACGTTTTTTTGACGGGCTTTGTGAAGATTATTATGAAAAGGTTCTGCGCTACCTGTATGCCGCGCTTGCAGACGAGCAGGCAGCACGGGACACAGTGCAGGAGGTTTTTCTGGTGGCGTGGCAGAAACGAGAGGCATTGCTTACACATCCGAATCCAGGCGGCTTTTTATTCCTGACGGCGAAAAACCTCGCACAGAAGGCCCGGCGGGAAGCGTTCGCACGCATGGCGCGGGAAGAGCTCGACGGGGATGGCAGGCTGGAGGCACAGCCTGACGGCACAAATCTTATTGAGACAGCGCTCGACCGGGCGGTGGATGAAAGCGCTTATATCGACGCGGTCCTTGGGCAACTCAGCCCGGAAAAGCAGAAGCTCTACAGCCTTTACTATATAAAAGGGTGGAGCATGTCTGAAATCGCCGCCCAATACCACTTGGAGAAGACTGCGGTGCGGATGCGCTATGTGCGGCTGCGGCGGGAAATCCGAGCGATCGCCGCTGAGGTGGCCCAGAAGGAATTTTCCTTCTGAGGCCGTTACACACAGATAAAAACCAGCATATGAAAGTGTACGGATGAAGCGCTTCAATCCGAGTACACCGGTAAGGAGGAATTGTAATGGAGTCAAAACAGCAACTGAAGCAAAAGCTTGACCAGGCGATTGACGAGATGGACCTGGACGGCATCCGTGAAACACTTGACCGCCTGACCGGTTTGGAGGATCACCCCATTGCGGCAGAATCGCCGGAGTTATTTGCCGCAAGGATCAAAAAATTGGATAAGGAGCGTAAGCAGCCGATGAAAATGAGTAAAACGATACGCGGTGTGTTTGCCGCTGCGGCGATTGTCGCAATGCTGTCGGTCGGGGTCTATGCCTCAGGCGCATGGCAGCGGTTCGCGTTTGTAAAAGATGACCAGATGGTCGTGGTACAGACCGGCGACGGAAAAATGTCACAGAAGCAGGCGGAAGAACTGGCCAAGGAGGGCGTGCACGTGCAGGTTGCATCGTCCGCTGAAGTCCCGGGCGGTCAGCTGCCCGATCCGGATCAGATGGTGATCGGAGAAGATGAAATCCAGTTGAGCTGGACGCAGGACGCGCCGGTTGATTCGGATATCAACCTTTCGGTCACCGAGAAGGAGACGGCAGACTATGCTTCGGCGCAGGAAGCGGCCAAAGCGCTTGGCCTGCCGCTGGCGCTGCCGGAGATCCCGGACGGAATGGCATTTGCCTCTGCCAAGGCAAGCAGCCTGGGGGATGACAAAGGCCAAAGCTTTGGCAAAACGATGTGGGTGAATTATGACGGCGAAAAACGCAGCCTGGGTATCACAGTTGACTGGATGAAGATCAGTGAAAAGATCACCGCTGTGACTTATCATGGCATTGAACCGGGAAGCGGAGGCAGCTACAAAACTGTAAAGGGCTATGAATTCACCACTGTGCGGGAGGATGGCTCCGACATTGCGACCATCTTCTGCGGTGAATACGAATATACGCTGGTGTTCAACGGATTCACCGAAAGCGAACGACGGCAGATGCTTGACAGCGTCGACCTGTCTGTCTACCAGTGAGCGGCGCGCGGCCGGCGGATTTTCTCCAACAAAAAAAGGACGGCATTGCCGTCCTTTTTTTGTTGAACCATCGATTGGGGAACAGGTCGGAAGCGCGGCCGAACCGGTCACAACAAACTCAATACCAAAAGAAACAGGGCGGCGCAAAGGATGTTGGCCACGGCGAGAACCAACAGACTGTTGCGCAGGCCGTGTGTTTCGTGCTGTACTCGACAGTTGCTGACCAGAAGGAACCCGCCGGTGGAGAAAGGGGATATTCCGGCGCAGGTGGAGCCAATAAAGATGGCGCTGTAGAGCAGCAGATGGGAGACGCTGAGCTCGGAGGAAAGCGCGGGCACCAGTGGAAACAGCACGGGGATAACCACCGAGAGGGAGCTGCTGAAGCAGCTCATGACCCCGGCAATGAACGCGAGGGCGGCGGGGAGGAGCAAAGCCGGCACATTGCTTTTGGCCAGTGCACTGAGCCATTCCACAACGCCGGCCTCCACCGCAACGCCCATCAGCAGAGTCATGCCGGTGAAAAAGACCAGCATCTGGACCGGCACGTATTTTTGGCAGATGGTGGGGAATTCCCCCAGGGAGAGGGCGGACTGGGCCAGCACGCCCAAAAGCATGACGAAACTGAGGTCAAACTGTGTAAAGACGGTTTTCCAATAGCCTTCCGCCAGCAGCTGACCCAGCAGGGAAAAGGCGATAACCGTCCCCAGGACGAGACAGAGCAGCAGAAGCCCCCTCGCCTGCGCCGGAGTGAACGGTCTGGGTTCCGGCAGGCTGCCTTTGGTGGAACTGGCCCGTCCTCTGGTCAGCAGATACACCACCGCGTAGGTCAGGGAAAAAAACAACAGGCTCAGGAAAAAGGCGCGAAGCATGATCGGCCGTCCCTGACCGGCGTAGGCCAGCGACTGATCGATGATGGCGCTGGAGATGATACCGCCCTGGCTGAGAATGAAATTTCCGCCGATACACACGCCATAGGAAACCGAGACCCCCAGCAGCAGCGAATGCCGTCCGATGCAGGGAGCGACTGCCATGGCGATGGGGGCGAGGATGACGGTGGCGGTGGGGGCGCCGGTTCCGATCCCGCTGATGACGATGCTCATCAGAAAGAGCGCGAGGGGAATGCAGGAAATGCGTCCTTTGAGGGCATAAAGTACATGGCCGATTGCCGCCTGCAAGGTTCCATTTTCCGAAAGAAAGCCGTAAAACAGGGTGACCATGGTGACGGTGAAGATGATCTTGCCGGGCAGAAGCGCGAAAAAGGCGCTGGCGGGCATCTGCAAAACCAGAACGCCAATGAGCACGGCGAAGCTCCCTGCCAGGATGCCCACGTTGATTTTGAAACGGTTGCCAATCAGGATGCTCAGCAAAATTGCGCAGAACGATAAAAAGATGGCCATGCCCACACGCTCCCTCTCGTTTGGCCGCGCCGTCCCAACAAATATTTGTTAATTTTTCAGCAATCCGAAGGCTGCTTAAATTATAGTATGGAATCAATTAAAAGTAAATAACATTTTTGATTTTTTAATAAATAATTTTTTATAATATTGACAAATACAAAATAACTGTTAAAATGAAATTGTTAATAAAAACACATTATTGCTTTCCCGGCATCTGTTATGTGCGAGCGATCCGATCCGGCAACCAAAACAGTAATTGAGGAGGTACGATTTCATGGAAGGGGCAACGACAAAGAAAAAAGCGGTCTACAGCCTCGCAAGCTATCGGTACGGTCTGGGGAACTTTTTTACCACCATTATCACCAATCTGTCCTCGACCTATTTCAGCGCGTTTTTGACCATCTCGGTGGGGCTCTCGGCGGCGGCCATGGGTTCGGCAATGTCCATCGCGAGCGTGGTGGACACCATCTCCATCCCAATCATCGGTATCCTGATCCAAAAGTCCAATTTCAAAAGCGGAAAATTCCGCCCGTGGATTCTCTGGGGCGCCATTGCATGCGCCATATTCAACTGGCTGCGCTTCAACAACTTCGGCCTGACGGGTGCGAGCGCGGTTTTCTATTTCGGCGCGATGTACACCCTCTGCTACCTCGCCTATAACTTTGTCTACTGCCCGTATACAGGGCTGCTGCCGGTGCTTGCGCCCGATCCCGGCGACCGTGCCTCCTATGCGGCCTGCCGGATCCAGTGCAACTCGATCGCCAAGTTCCTGCTGAGCCTGGTGGCGGTTACGCTGTTTGAGAAGATCGGCTATTCCACCTTTGCGGCGATCCTCTCGGTCCTGTGCTTCCTCGGCTTCTATCAGCTCTATATGATGGCCAAACCCTATGACATCCCCGAGCCGGTTGGCGAAACCGGCAAGGCCCGTGCGAGCGACGTCTCAATCTGGGAGATGATCCGCAGCATCATCTCTTACCCCATGCTGATGTTCCTGATCGCGGGCATCCTCAAGATCGCCACCTATTTCTCGGTCACTTCGCTGTCGGTGTACTATTACACCTACGTCATCGGGGACAAAGCCCTGCTGACCGTCTATCTTTCGGCGAGCACCGCGCTGATGATCGGCGGCGCCTTTCTGACCCCCTTCGTGTCGAAGCTGGCCGGCGGCGCGCGCAACGCCTATATCATCGGCGGAATCATTTACGGCGGCAGCATGCTGATCTCCTTCGCCACCCAGGGCAACGCACTTCTCTTCACCATCCTGCTCGCGGTGGGCTATGTGGGCTATTCCTTCATGCATTCGGCCGAAGCCGCGGTTTATTCCAATCTGGTCGACTACACCCTCATCAAGACCGGCAAAGACCTGAAGGGCTTCCTGATGACCATCTTTTCGCTCTCCCCGAAGGTCGGCGGCATCTTCCAGGGGCTCATCCTGGGCGTGGGGCTGTCGCTCATCGGCTTTAACGCCGAGAACATCACCGACCAGGCGATCGCTGGACTGCCGGTGCTCTTTGCGCTGCTGCCCGCTATCCTTCTGGCGATCGTGATCGTCGCAATGCTGCTCTACCCGCTGACCGACAAGAAGATTGCCGAGATGAAGAAGCAGGCGGGCATCGAATAAGAAAAACCATAAAAAATAGGGCCGCATGCCCGGTGGACGTGCGGCCCTCCAGCACACAGAAGGAGGAAATTCACGATGTTTGAGAAGATGAAGGCTCTGCTGTCCGCGGCCCGCTGCGCCGCGCCGGCCTACTGCCCCTACTGCGGAGCCATGCTTATGCCCGGCATGAAGATCTGCCCGCACTGCGGCGCGCCGGTTCCGGAAAGTTAATATAAACAAAAATAGTTCGGATTTTTGTCGCGATATTTGCATTGACAATTAGTTAGCAAATAAATATAATTCAAATATAGAAATATTTAATAAATATTAATTATTTCTTAAAAACAACAGATAACACAGCACCATTCACCTGTACACAACAGAACCCCGGGAAAACAAAAAACGCAGTAAAAGGAGTTTTGGGTATGAAATGGGATAAAACAGTGGACGTCGTCGTGGTTGGCCTGGGCGCAGCCGGCGGCTGCGCAGCCATCGAAGCGTACGACAACGGCGCGGACGTGCTCGTCATCGAAGCGGATAAGGTCCCGGGCGGAAATACCCGTCTGAGCGGCGGCACCCTGCGTGTATTTCTCGACAACGAGAAGGTCTACCAGTACTACCGCGGAGTGTTCGACGACACGGTCAAGGATGATCTGATCCACAAGTTCGTCGAGGTCACCGCCACCAGCCACGAATGGTTCAAGCAGAAATGCGACTGCGACTTCAAGATCGCGGAGAAGGTTCCGTTTCCGCCGGCCCCCAACGCCGTCTGGGATTTCCTGCCAGGCTCCGAGGGACTGGGCGGTCGTTCGCAGTTCGTTCCCAAAGACGGCGGCGCGCCTGGGATGAACGGCGGCTATTACCTGATTGCCTCCCTGATGCACGGCGTCAACAAGCGGGGAATCAAGATCCAGTATGAGACCCGCGGCAAGGAGCTCGTCACCAACGCCAGCGGAGAAGTCATTGGCATCAAGGCCGAAACCCCGGACGGCCCCTGCTTCATCCGCGCCAAAAAAGCGGTTTGCCTCACCTGCGGCGGCTTCAACCGCAACGCTGAGATGCAGACCAACTATCTTGGAATGCCGCTGATGAGCCAGGGCTGCATGTGCAGCGTCGGAGACGGGCTCACCATGACCGCGAAACTGGGCGCGAAGATGTGGCATATGACCGGCGTCTCCTGCGGCGTCAGCTATAAGGTAAAGGATCATGAGCAGCCGATCGGCATTGGCATGCACGCGCCCAACTATATGTATGTCGACCAGAACGGCGAGCGTTTTCTGAATGAGTCCGGCCTGGACGTGCATGCGATGGCATTCGACTTCACCGCCTGCAACGCCGAAAAGATGGCCTACCCGCGGATGCCTGCCTGGATGATCTTCGACGAGAACGTCCGCGAGGCAGGCCCGATCATCGGCCATTGCCCCGGCATTATCCAGGAGGACCCCACCTGGGAGGGCTGGAGCCAGGACAACCAGCGCGAAATTGAAAAAGGCTGGATCAAGATGGCCTACACCATCGCTGACCTGGGCAAACAGCTCGGATATAACCCGGGAGTCCTGGAGAAGGCCGTTGCGGACTATAACCAGGCGGCGCTCACCGGCTATGACCCGAAGTTCAACCGCGACTGCTTCAAGATGGGCCCCATCACCAAGCTGCCTTTCTATGCCATCGAGCTGTGGCCGTCGCTCTTAAACACCCAGGGCGGCCCGATGCACGACGCGTACGGTCGCGTTCTGGACAACGACGAGAAACCCATCGAGCGCCTTTTCGCGGCTGGTGAACTGGGTTCGATCGTCAACAAGTTCTATCCGGGCGGTACCAATATCACCGAAGCCATCGCGATGGGACGCGTCATCGGCGAATACACTGCGAAACTGGCTGACACGGTCGAGTAATCAGATACTTATCCCTCCGTTAAAATATCCTCCGGCACAAAAACGACCTCCGTCCAACAGGGCGGAGGTCGTTTCGTATGATCTTCGAAAAATTGGCAATCCTATCCTTTATATAAAGAGAACGGGACAGCTTCACTCGGCCGGCGCATCTTTGAGCTGTTCGAGGGTGATCCCATGGGAGAGGGGGTTCAGTTTCTCAAGCAGGACCAACAGGTCCTCAATGGCCAGATACAGCTTGAGCCGCTCCTCCTCGGTGAGGTTGTTGTAGTAAAGGTCGTAAAACTTCCCCATCGATTGTTTGGTCTTATCTATGTACTGGACGCCCTTTTCGGCCATCCGGATGATGATTTTGCGCCGGTCGTTGGGGTCCGAGATGCGCTCCACCAAGCCGAGCCGCACCAGCACGTCCACGTTTGCGGTGAGCTGGGGCTTGCTCATGACGAGCCGGTCGGCCAGTTCGGACATGGAGATTTCCGACACCACCTGCAGCACGGTGAGCACCTTGCTCTGATAGTTGGTCAGTTCCTTCTGGGTGATGAGCTTCATGGGGCGGCCGAACTGGTATTCAAATTCCGGGATGATCTTGACGATGTCCTCTACGATCAGTTTGGTAGTAATCATACTGCTCCTTCATCAGACAAAAATATTCATAATTAATAACTGTTTTGGTTTGCTATTATTTTACGCTTTTCAACGTGGAAAAGTCAAGCGGCTTTTCCGTTTTCGGGCCGTAATTTTTTAATGACTTTATTGCCAAAAATATTTATAAAAATACTTGCATTTTGCCGGAGGTTATGGTATTATAATCGAGCGTGACTGCACAAGATATGCGTTGATGCGGGAGGTGGCCGCCCTTGAGGCGGGGAATTTCCGCGGAGTATGTCCGATTTTAAACCGGGCGACTTTAATACTGAACAGGAACTGTGCGCTTTCCATAGGGGGAAGTTTGCGGTTGCGGGGAAACCCGCGGGCGGTATAAAGTCCGGATAAACTGTTACGGTTTACCGGATTTTTTGTATGCCCAGCCGCGAAACACCCGGAGCGGTGTGCAGAAGAAATCAGTTCTTAAAGCGTCGTCGTGAAAACTTTAAGGAGGCGATGTTTAAGTGGCAGTCAAAGAAAAAATCAGGATCCGGCTCAAAGGCTATGATCACCAGCTGGTGGATGCATCGGCGGAGAAGATCGTGGAAACCGCAAAGCGCACCGGCGCCCGCGTTTCCGGCCCGATCCCCCTTCCCACCGAAAAGGAGATCGTTACCATTCTGCGTGCTGTTCATAAGTATAAGGACAGCCGCGAGCAGTTCGAGATGAGAACCCACAAACGGCTCATCGACATCCTGCGTCCGTCCAACAAGACGGTCGAGGCGCTGACCGGTCTCGAACTTCCCGCCGGCGTGGAAATTGAGATCAAGCTCTAATGATCCGGCAAACCCCGACGACGGCAAGCCGCCGTCAGGTCATGTTGGCGAATGCCAACCAATAACCGTAGGAGGTAAAGAAAGGTATGCAAAAGTGCATCGTAGGCAAAAAGATCGGTATGACCCAGCTTTTTGACGAAAACGGCAAGATGATCCCCGTCACCGTCGTTGAAGCGGGCCCGTGCGTTGTCGTTCAGAAGAAGACAACCGAAAACGACGGCTATGAAGCCGTGCAGATCGGTTTCGGCGACATCTCGGACAAGGCCTGCAACAAACCGATGAAGGGCCACTTCGCAAAAGCTGACGTCGCAAACAAGAAAACGCTGAGGGAATTCCGGCTGGCCGACTGCGCCGCTCTGAACGTGGGCGACATCATCAAGGCCGACGCTTTCGCGGCGGGAGACGCTGTGGACGTTGTTGGAACCAGCAAAGGTAAAGGTTACGCCGGCACCATCAAGCGTTACAACTTCGGCCGTCTCAAAGAGACCCATGGTTCCGGCCCGGTTGCCAGACACCAGGGTTCCCTGGGCGCCTGCTCCGACCCGTCGAGAGTCATGAAGGGCAAGAAGCTGCCTGGACACATGGGCGCCGAGCGCGTCACCGTCCAGAATCTCGAGGTCGTCAAGGTTGACGCCGAAAATAATCTGATTGCTATCAAGGGAGCGATCCCCGGCGCCAAGGGCGGCGTGGTCTGCATCACCGATAGCGTCAAGGCGTAAGGGAAGGAGGATACACACAATGCCAAAGGTTAATGTATACGATATGGCCGGCAAAGTTGTTTCGGAGATGGAACTTTCCGAAGCCGTGTTCGGTGTGACACCCAACCCTGCGGTCGTTCACCAGGTTGTCGTCAACTACCTTGCAAACCAGCGTCAGGGCACCCAGTCCACGCTGACCCGCACCGAAGTATCCGGCGGCGGCAAAAAGCCGTGGAGACAGAAGGGCACCGGCCATGCGCGCCAGGGTTCCATCCGGGCTCCGCAGTGGAGAAAGGGCGGCATCGCGCTTGGCCCGAAGCCCCGCGATTACAGCTACTCGCTGAACAAGAAAGTCCGCCGTCTGGCAATCAAGTCGGTCTTCTCCGACAAGGTCCTGACCGGCGACATGATTGTCGTTGACTCGATCGCTGTCGACGGGTTTAAGACCAAAGCGATGGTTGGCATGCTCAAAGCGCTCGGCGCCGAGAAAAAAGCGCTGATCCTGATGCCCGAAGTGAACGAGCAGGTCATCAAGAGCGCCGCGAACATCCCCGGCGTAAAGACCGCTCTGGTCAACACCATCAACGTCTACGACATCGTGAACTGCGACAAGTTCATCGTTGCCAAAGACGCCGTAGCCAAACTTGAGGAGGTGTACGCGTAATGAAAGCTCCGCAGGACATCATTCTTCGTCCGGTTATCACCGAAGCTTCCATGGCGAACGTGCAGCTGAAGAAGTACACCTTCAAGGTTGCAAAGGACGCCAACAAGATTGAGATCGCAAAAGCGGTTGAGGGCCTTTTCCCCGGCACCAAAGTGGCGAAGGTCAACACCCTGAACTGCCGCGGCCGCATGAAGAGAATGGGCCGCAACTTCGGTTACACGCCGTCTTACAAAAAGGCGATCGTCACCCTGACCGAAGGGTCGAAGACCATTGAGTTCTTCGACACCATGCTGTAATGGACCCAGCCAGTCCACGTATGGGGAACTCATAACCCGCCGGAAAGCGTCCGGCGGCATGGTGCCAAATCCCGCGGCGCGCGCCGCCCGCCGGTTTAGCGGCCAAAACGGCTAAAACAGCACCGTTTTTGGAAGGGATGCGGCACAACCCCGCTAACACATTATGAGGAGAGTGAAACCGAATGGCTATTAAATCCTATAAGCCGACAACCCCGTCGCGCCGGCAGATGACTGTCACCGACTACAGCGGGCTGTCAAAGGTTGCTCCCGAGAAAAGCCTTCTGGAACCCCTGAAGAAGCATTCCGGACGCAACTCGAACGGCCGCATCACGGTCCGTCACCGCGGCGGCGGCAACCGCCGGAAATACCGCGTCGTCGATTTCAAACGCGACAAGGCGGATATGAAAGCAACCGTTCTGACCCTTGAATACGACCCGAACCGTACCGCGCACATCGCGCTCATCCAGTATGAGGACGGCGAGAAGCGCTACATCATCGCTCCGAACGGCCTGAAGGTCGGCGACACCGTCGTTTCCGGCGCGTCCGCGGATATCAAGCCCGGCAACGCACTGCCGATGATGAACATCCCGACCGGTACCTTCATCCACAACATCGAGCTTTACCCCGGAAAAGGCGCGCAGCTGGCGCGTTCGGCCGGCGTCATGGCGCAGCTGATGGCGAAGGAAAACGGCATGGCGCTTGTCCGGCTTCCGTCCGGAGAACTCCGGAACATCCCGGAAATCTGCATCGCCACCATCGGCCAGGTCGGCAACATTGACGCGGAAAACGTCAACTACGGCAAGGCTGGCCGCCGCCGCCACATGGGCTGGCGTCCTACCGTCCGCGGTTCGGTCATGAACCCCTGCGACCATCCGCACGGCGGTGGTGAGGGCAAGAGCCCTGTCGGACGTCCCGGACCTGTCACCCCTTGGGGCAAACCGGCGCTCGGGTACAAGACCCGCGCGAAACACAACCGCTCCGACAAGTTTATTGTCAAGCGTCGCAACGCGAAGTAAAGCGGGCTGAAAGGAGGAAATTTTCATGGGTAGAAGCGTGAAAAAGGGACCTTATGTACAGCCCGTTCTGCTGGCTAGGGTTCAGAAGATGAACGAGAGCGGCGAGAAGAAACAGGTTCTCAAGACCTGGAGCCGCGCATCGACGATATTCCCCGATTTTGTCGGGCACACCTTTGCGGTGCATGACGGCCGCAAACATGTGCCGGTATATGTGACCGAAGATATGGTTGGACATAAGCTCGGCGAGTTTGCGCCCACCAGAACTTATCGCGGCCATGCCGGCGCGAGAAAAACCAAGTAAACGTGGCCGAAAGGAGGAAATCACCAATGGAAGCAAAGGCTTCGTTGAGACATGCCCGAATCGCGCCCCGTAAGGTGCAGATCGTGCTTGATCTTATCAGAAATAAGCCTGCTGATCAGGCTATGGCAATTCTCCGGCACACTCCCAAGGCCGCTTGCGAGCCCCTTGAGAAGCTGCTGAAGTCGGCTGTGGCGAACGCGGAAAACAACTTCAACATGGATAAGAATAATCTCTATGTTTCGGAGTGCTACGTCGTCCCCGGCCCGACCATGAAACGGATTCGTCCCCGCGCCCAGGGCAGAGCGTTCCGGGTGCTGAAAAGAACTTCACACGTATTTATCACCGTCGCAGAACGGGAATAAGCTGAAAGAGGAGGTAAACTATGGGCCAAAAAGTGAATCCGCACGGCCTTCGTGTCGGAGTAATTAAGGATTGGGATTCCCGCTGGTTTGCTAAGGACTCTGCTTTCGGCGATATCCTGGTTGAGGATTATAAGCTGCGCAAGTTCTTAAAGAAAACCCTGTATGACGCAGGTATCCCCAGAATCGAAATTGAACGTGACGCCACCAAGGTGCGCATCCACGTGCACTGCTCCCGCCCGGGTATCGTGATCGGTAAGGGCGGATCGGAGATCGAAAGAATCCGCAAGCTGTGCGATGAAATGATCAACAAAGGCAAGGCCGACGCCGACCGCCGCCAGGTGTTCATCAACGTCGTCGAGGTGAAATCCGCCGACAAGAACGCCCAGCTCGTCGCTGAAAGCATCGCCGCGCAGCTCGAGGGACGCGTTTCTTTCCGCCGCGCGATGAAACAGGCCATCGGCCGCGCCATGAAGTTTGGCGCCAAGGGCATCAAGGTTGAGGTTTCCGGCCGTCTGGGCGGCGCCGAGATCGCGAGAACCGAACATTACCATGAGGGCACCATCCCGCTGCAGACCATCCGCGCCGATATCGACTACGGCTTCGCGGAGGCGAACACCACCTACGGCAGAATCGGCGTCAAGGTTTGGATTTATGCCGGGGAGGTACTCGGGGATGCCAGAGCTCCTCGCAGGGAAGGAGGCAGCAAATAATGCTTCTGCCTAAGAGAGTGAAATACCGCAGAGTACACAGAGGCCGTCTGACCGGCAAAGCGTACCGCGGAAACAAAGTCACCTACGGTGATTTTGGCCTGCAGGCAACCGAGCCGGCGTGGATCACCTCGAATCAGATCGAGGCGGCCCGTATCGCCATGACCCGTTACATCAAACGTGGCGGTCAGGTTTGGATCAAGATTTTCCCGGATAAGCCGATCACTGAAAAGCCGGCTGAGACCCGAATGGGTTCCGGTAAAGGTTCCCCGGAATACTGGGTGGCCGTTGTGAAACCGGGCCGCGTGATGTTTGAAATCGGCGGCGTGTCCGAGGAACTCGCCCGCGAGGCGATGCGTCTCGCAGCGCACAAACTGCCGATCAAGTGCAAGTTTGTCGCAAAAGAAACTGAAGAAAAGGGGAGTGAAGAGTGATGAAGGCCACTGAGCTTAGGAATATGTCCGCCAAGGAACTGGGCGAAAAGCTTCAGGACCTCAAGGCAGAACTTTTCAACCTTCGCTTCCAGCATGCGATCAACCAGCTCGACAACCCCCTCAGGCTCAAGGACGTCAAACGCGACATCGCGCGCGTCAAGACCCTGATCCGGGAAAACGAGCTCAAGAGCGCGCAGTAAGCGGAAGGGAGGACGAAGGTAAATGAGCGAAAGAAATCTCAGAAAAACCCGCGTTGGAACGGTTGTGAGCGACAAGATGGACAAAACTGTTGTCGTCGCCATTCAGGACAACGTCAAACACCCCCTTTACAAAAAGATCATCAAGCGCACGGTAAAGTTCAAGGCGCATGACGAGAACAACGCGTGCGGCATCGGAGATAAAGTTGAGATCATGGAAACCCGCCCCCTGTCCAAAGACAAACGGTGGAGAGTTACCGAGATCATCACGAAGGCGAAATAATTTGATCAGGGCCTTTTGGGGCCCATTCGAAAGGAGGAACGCTCTGTGATTCAGATGCAGACCTATCTGAAGGTTGCCGACAACACCGGTGCGAAGGAACTCATGTGCATCCGTGTGCTTGGCGGCTCCCGCAGAAGATATGCGAACATCGGCGACGTGATCGTGGCTTCTGTCAAGAAAGCTGCGCCCGGCGGCCAGGTGAAAAAGGGCGACGTAGTAAAAGCAGTTGTCGTTCGTTCCGCAAAAGGTATAGCCCGTGAAGACGGAACCTATATCCGCTTTGATGAGAACGCGGCGGTCATCATAAAGGAAGACAAAAACCCGAGAGGTACGCGTATCTTTGGACCAGTGGCCAGGGAACTGCGCGAGAAAGATTACCTCAAGATATTAAGCCTCGCTCCTGAGGTGCTGTAATGGAGGTGCTCAAAAGTGAATAAACTTCACGTCAAAACGGGCGATACAGTCATCGTTCTGTCCGGCAAGGACAAGGGCAAAAAGGGCAAGGTTCTTGAGGTTTCCCCGAAGGAGCAGAAAGTGATCGTGGAAGGTGTCAACATGATGACCAAACACGTCAAACCCCGTAAAATGGGTGACGCGGGCGGCATTGTGAAGGCCGAAGGCGCCATGTACGCCTCCAAGGTGATGCTCGTCTGCCCCAAATGCGGCAAACCCACCAGACTTGCCCACAAGATCCTGAACGACGGCTCGAAAGAACGTCTTTGCAAAAATCCCAAGTGCGGTGAAACTTTTTAAGTAAGGAGGAGAAATCATGGCAAGAATGAAAGACCAGTACAGAAGCGAAATGGCTCCTGCGCTGATGAAAAAATTCGGATACAGCTCTGTCATGCAGATCCCCAAGCTTGATAAGGTTGTCATCAACGTTGGCTGCGGCGAAGCGCGCGACAATCCGAAGATTATCGACGCGATCGTCGGGGACCTTATGAAGATCACCGGCCAGAAACCGATCATCTGCAAGGCCCGCAAATCCGTGGCGAACTTCAAGCTTCGTGAAGGCATGAACATCGGCGCGAAGGTGACGCTGCGCGGCGACAGAATGTACGAATTCGTAGACCGGCTCTTCAATGTCGCGCTCCCGCGTGTCCGCGACTTCCGCGGCATCAACCCGAACGGCTTCGACGGCCGCGGCAACTACAACATGGGCCTGCGCGAGCAGCTGATCTTCCCGGAGATCGAATACGATAAAATCGACAAGGTCAGAGGCATGGACATCTGCTTTGTCACCACTGCAAAAACCGACGAAGAGTCCCGCGAGCTTTTGACGCTCATGGGCGCTCCATTTGCGAAGTAAGGAGGAATCGTAACTGTGGCGAAAACATCTATGAAAGTAAAGCAGTCTCGTCCCGCAAAGTTCTCCACGAGAGCTTACACGCGGTGCAAGATCTGCGGCCGGCCGCATGCTTATCTTCGCAAATTCGGTATCTGCCGTATTTGCTTCAGAGAACTGGCATATAAAGGACAGATTCCCGGAGTGCGGAAAGCAAGCTGGTAAAACAAAGCTGAGCTAAAGGAGGTTGACGGCATGCATATCACCGATACCATCGCTGACATGCTGACACGTATCAGAAATGCAAACAATGCAAAACATGATACTGTTGATATTCCTGCTTCCAACATGAAGAAAGCAATCGCTCAGATTTTGTTGGATGAAGGATATATAAAAGCTTTCACCGTCGTCGCGGACGACAAACAGGGCGTCATCAAGGTCACCCTGAAATACGGGCAGGGCAAGACCCCGGTCATCCAGGGACTTCGCAGGGTTTCGAAACCCGGCCTGCGCATTTACACCAGTTGTGAGGATATGCCCCGCGTGATGAAAGGCCTTGGCACCGCCATCCTTTCCACCAACAAGGGCGTTATGACCGACAAACAGGCTCGCAAAGAGAATGTCGGCGGCGAAGTCCTCGCATTCATTTGGTAAGGGGGGTACAGCGAAATGAGCAGAATTGGTAGAAAGCCCATCGCTGTGCCGGCGGGCGTCGACGTCAAAATCGACGGCCATACTGTCACGGTCAAGGGCCCGAAAGGCACCCTCACCCAGACGTTTCGTCCGGAGATCGGCATTGCCATGGAAGGCAACGAGATCGTCGTGACCCGCCCGAGCGATGAAAAAACCGAAAAGAGCCTGCATGGACTCACCCGTACGCTGATCGCCAACATGGTGCACGGCGTCACCGAGGAGTTCAAAAAGGAGCTTGAAATCAACGGCGTCGGATACCGCGCCGCAAAGCAGGGAAAACAGCTCGTCATGACACTCGGCTATTCCCATCAGGTCTTCATGGAGGACAATGCCGATATCACCATCGACGTGCCTGCGCCGAACAAAATTGTGATCCACGGCCCAGATAAGCAGAAGGTTGGCCAGTTCGCCGCCGAAGTGCGCGAGAAACGCCCGCCGGAGCCGTATAAGGGCAAGGGCATCAAGTATGTTGACGAAGTTATCATCCGCAAGGAAGGTAAAGCAGGCAAGGGCAAGAAGTAAAGGAGTGAACGAACATGATTACGAAACCTGACAAGAACGAAGCCAGACTGAAACGGCATGTCAGAGTCAGGGCCAAGATCAGCGGCACCCCCGAGTGCCCGCGTCTTTGCATCTTCCGCTCCGCGAAACACATCTATGCCCAGATTATTGACGATGTGAACGGCGTAACGCTGTGTGCAGCGTCTTCCATGGACAAAGATTTCGAAGGTTTTGGCGGGAACAAGGAAGCGGCCAAGAAGGTTGGCGAAATCATCGCCAAGAAAGCTGCTGACAAAGGCATTGCCGAGGTCAAATTTGACCGCGGCGGATATATCTATCACGGACGTGTCAAGGAATTGGCACAAGCGGCCCGTGAAGGCGGCCTCAAATTCTAAGTAAGGAGGGATACTTTTGGCTCTTATCGATGCAACGAACCTCGATCTGAAAGAGAGAGTAGTAGCAATCAACCGCGTTTCCAAAACAGTGAAAGGCGGACGCATTTTTAAGTTCGCGGCGCTCGTGGTTGTCGGCGACGGCAACGGCACGGTCGGCTTCGGGCTTGGTAAAGCGGGCGAGGTACCCGACGCAATCCGCAAGGGTATTGAGGACGCAAAGAAGAATCTTCACAAGATCTCGCTGAAGGGAACCACCATTCCCCATGAGGTCATCGGCGTATATGGGGCCGGCCGTGTTCTGATGAAACCGGCTCCGCAGGGAACCGGCGTTATCGCGGGCGGCCCGGTGCGTGCGGTCATGGAGACTGCCGGCATCAAGGACATCCGTACCAAATCCCTGCGCTCCAACAATCCCTGCAACGTGGTCAGCGCCACCATCCAGGGGCTCATTTCCCTTCGTGACGCCGAGCAGGTCGCTGCGACGCGCGGCAAAGGCGTGAAGGATATTATAGGTTAAGGAGGCGGGCGAAATGGCACAGCTTAAAATCAAGCTCGTAAAAAGCCTTGTCGGCAGAAAAGACGATCAGATTGCCACCGCCGAGTCCCTTGGACTGCGCAGGATCGGCAACGAGACCATTCAGCCTGACAACGAGGCCACCAAAGGCAAAATCGCAAAAATTTCCCACCTCGTTGAGGTTACCGAAAGCTAAGCTAAGGAGGTGCAGGTAAAATGAAATTGCATGAACTTTCTCCGGCCCCGGGCGCCAGCCGCGACGCTTATCGCAAAGGCAGAGGCGCCGGTTCCGGTAACGGAAAGACTGCAGGCAAAGGCCATAAAGGTCAGAAGGCCCGTTCGGGCGGCGGCGTACGCCCCGGTTTTGAAGGAGGCCAGATGCCTCTCCAGAGACGTGTCCCGAAAAGAGGCTTCATCAATATTTTCGCGACCAAGTATGCGACGGTCAACGTTTCCGACCTTGAGAAATTCGAGGACGGCGCCGTTGTCGACGCGCAGGCGCTGGTGGATGCCGGTCTGCTGAAAAAGACCCTTGACGGCGTCAAGGTTCTCGGCAGAGGCGAGCTCACCAAAAAACTCACCGTCAATTGCGCGGCATTCTCAGCATCCGCCAAAGAGAAGATCGAGAAGGCAGGCGGAAAGGCTGAGGTGAAATAATATGTTTGCGACGTTAAAAAACGCATGGCATATCGCCGAACTGAGGCAGAAGATCTGTTTTACCCTGATGATCATCGTCCTCTTCCGTCTGGGCGCGGGCGTTCCGGTTCCGTTTTTGGACCCGGCGGCCTTGCAGAATATGGTCTCCGGCGCGGGAAACCTGCTCGGTTACCTTGATATTCTTTCGGGCGGTGCGTTTGCCAACGCAACCATCTTTGCGTTGTCCATCACGCCGTATATCACCTCTTCCATCGTCATCCAGCTGCTGACAGTTGCGATTCCGGCACTTGAACGGATGGCAAAAGAGGGTGAGGACGGACGCAAAAAGATCCAGAAGATCACCCGTTACACCACCATCGGCCTTGCGTTGCTGCAGGCGTTCGCTTACTACACCATGCTGAAGAACCAGCAGGGCGCTGTGAAATACACCACCGGTTGGGAAGGCATCTTTGTGGCCTTTGTCATCGTGGCGACCTTCACCGCCGGCGCAATGCTCATCGTTTACCTCGGTGAGCGCATCGATGAGCGCGGCATCGGCAACGGCATCTCGCTCATCCTGTTCGCGGGCATCGTTTCCCGCGGACCGGCTGCGGTGCGCAGCTTCTGGGGCTATCTGAAGCTCAACGAATTTGCTTTCACGGCAATTGTCCTGGAGCTGGTTATGATCGCGGTGTTTATCCTTTTGATCGCGGCGATCATCGTCATGACCAACGCGGAGCGCCGCATCCCCGTCCAGTACGCCAAAAAGGTGGTTGGACGTAAGATGTATGGCGGCCAGTCGACCTTCATCCCGATCAAGGTCAACATGTCGGGCGTCATGCCGATCATCTTCGCATCCTCCCTGCTTGCAATCCCCGGTACCATCGGCGCATTCGTGCATCCGGCCGCGGACAGCTTCTGGGGGAAATTCCTTTCGGCATTCCATTACAATACGCTGCTGTATGCGGCGCTGTACTTTGTGCTGATCATCGCATTCAACTACTTCTATGTGGCGATCCAGTATAATCCGATTGAAATGAGCAACAACCTCAGGAACAACTCCGGCACCATTCCGGGCATCCGTCCGGGCCGCCCAACCTCCGACTTCATCGCGCGGATCATCTCGAAGATCACGCTGATCGGCGGTATCGTTCTTGCCCTGGTTGCAGTGCTCCCGATCATTATCGGGTCCTTCACCGAGCTGAATGTTTCGCTCGGCGGTACTTCGATCATCATCGTCGTCGGCGTCGCGCTGGATACCTTCCGTCAGCTGGAATCCCAGATGATGATGCGTCACTACAAGGGCTTCTTAGAGTAAGGAGAGGTGCGGTTATGAAACTGATCCTTCTTGGCGCTCCGGGCGCCGGCAAAGGTACACAGGCAGAAATTATCTGCGACAAGTTTGGCATTCCCGCGATCAGCACCGGAAACATCATCCGGGAAGCGCTGAAGAACGGGACCGAGATGGGGCTTCGGGCAAAATCCTATATGGATGCCGGCAGCCTTGTCCCGGATGAGGTGGTCATTGGGATCATCAAAGAGCGCCTCGCGAAGGACGACTGCCAAAACGGGTTTATCCTTGACGGATTCCCGCGCACTGTCCCGCAGGCCGAAGCGCTTGATGAGATGAAGATCGAGATCGACAAGGTCATCGATATTGAGGTCTCGGACGAGGACATCACGGCCCGGCTTTCCGGCCGGCGTGTCTGCGAAAAGTGCGGCGCGAGCTACCACGTGGAGCACAAACCTCCGAAAACCGAAGGGGTGTGCGACCGTGACGGCGGCAGGCTGATCATCCGCAAGGACGATGAGCCCGCGACAATCCGGGATCGCCTGAATGTTTATCACCAGCAGACTGAACCGCTCAAGGACTACTACGCGAAAGCTGGAAAGCTCGCGGTGGTCAAGGGTGCGGGGACCGTGGAGGAAACGACTGCACGGACCCTGAAAGCCCTGGAGGCCTGAGTATATGGTTGTGCTGAAGACCTCTAAGGAGCTTGCCAAAATGCGCAAGGCGGGCTCTATTACGGCACAGGCGCTGCAGGTGGGCGGCGCGGCGGTCAAACCGGGCGTTACGACCGGGGAAATTGACCGCATTATCAAGAGTTTTATTCTTTCCAAGGGAGCCAAACCCTCGTTTTTGGGGTATGGTGGTTTTCCAGGGAGCGCATGCATCTCGGTGAACGACGAGGTGATCCACGGCATCCCGGGCAAACGCGTGATCCAGGAGGGCGACATCGTGAGCATCGACGTGGGGGCCGTCATTGACGGCTACCAGGGGGATACCGCGGGAACCTTTGCCGCAGGGCGGATCAGCGATGAGGCCCAGAGGCTGATGGATGCGACGCGCGAAAGCCTGTTGGCCGCGATGGCGGTCATGCAGGTTGGCGCGCGGCTCGGGGACATCGGGCATGCGGTGCAGTCCTACGTGGAACCGCAGGGTTATGGCGTGGTGCGCGAATATGTGGGCCACGGCATCGGACGTGAAATGCATGAGGAACCGGAAGTCCCGAATTACGGGCGGCCGGGCCACGGCATCCGGCTGGTCGCGGGCATGGTTCTCGCGGTCGAGCCGATGATCACCCAGCATGGTCCGGCGGTGAAAACCCTCAGCGACGGATGGACGGTCGTGACCGTCGATCACGGGCTGGCAGCGCATTTCGAAAATACCATTGCAATTACCGCGGACGGTCCGGTAATCCTGACACAGCCTTAAGGGAGGTGCGGGATGCGGATCGAAGCGGGACAGGTGGTAAAGTCGATTGCGGGGCATGACGCGGATGGGTTTTACCTGGTGCTCGCGGTGGAAAAAGGGTATGTCCTGCTTGCCGACGGCAAGCGGCGGCCGCTTGAGAGACCCAAGCGCAAGAGCGTAAAACACATTCGGAAAACCAACACACGGCTGGATTTATCCGGCATCGAAACGAACAAAAAGCTGCGGGGGGCGCTTCGGGCGCTTACGCAGAAAGAGGGAGGTATTTTGCTTGTCTAAAGAAGATGTCATCGAAATTGAAGGCGTCGTCGTGGAAAGCTTGCCCAACGCGCAGTTTCGCGTTGAGCTGCCCAACGGACATCAGCTTTTGGCTCATATATCAGGGAAACTGCGGATGAACTTCATCCGTATTTTGCCGGGAGATAAGGTCACACTGGAGATGTCTCCATACGACCTGACCAAGGGACGCATCACCTGGCGTTCCAAATAAGCCAGACCAACCAGTCAAGGGAATCAAAGGAGGTAATTTCAGATGAAAGTAAGACCTTCCGTTAAGCCCATTTGCGAGAAGTGCAAGATCATCAAGCGCAAAGGCCGCATCATGGTCATTTGCCAAAACCCCAAGCACAAACAGCGTCAGGGCTAAGTGCAAACCGAATAATGGAGGTGCAACAAAAGTATGGCTCGTATAGCTGGCGTTGACCTGCCGAGAGATAAGCGGATCGAGATCGGTCTGACCTACATCTTCGGCATCGGTCGCAAAACCGCTCAGGAAATCCTCGCGTCCACCGGCGTGAACCCTGACATCCGTGTCAAGGACCTCACCGAGGACGACGTGTCCAAGCTGCGTGAATATATCGATCACAACGTCCATGTGGAAGGCGATCTCCGTCGTGAAGTCGCGCTCAACATCAAACGTCTGACCGAAATCGGCTGCTATCGCGGCATCCGTCACCGCAGAGGCCTGCCGGTACGCGGACAGCGGACCAAGACCAACGCGCGTACCAGAAAAGGTCCGAAGAAAACAATCGCCAACAAGAAGAAGTAATTAGGGAGGGATATAGACGATGGCAAAAGCTGTTGCCAAAAAGGCCACTCGCAGACGCCGTGAACGCAAGAATATCGAGCGCGGCGCCGCTCATATCCAGTCCACGTTTAACAACACGATCGTTACGATCACCGATACCCAGGGCAATGCGCTTTCTTGGGCTTCGGCCGGCGGGCTCGGCTTCCGTGGCTCCAGAAAGAGCACTCCGTTCGCCG
Organism: Anaerotruncus sp. AF02-27; assembly: GCF_003465835.1. NCBI lineage: Bacteria > Bacillati > Bacillota > Clostridia > Eubacteriales > Oscillospiraceae > Anaerotruncus > Anaerotruncus sp. AF02-27. The sequence continues at coordinate 170,857 of NZ_QSBX01000003.1, forward strand.
CGCAGACCGCTGCCGAGACCGCTGCGAAAGCTGCCATGGAGCACGGGCTCAAAACGGTTGAGGTTTTCGTGAAGGGACCGGGTGCCGGACGTGAGGCCGCAATCCGCGCGCTGCAGGCCGCGGGGCTTGAAGTCAACATGATCAAGGACGTGACCCCCATCCCGCATAACGGATGCCGTCCGCCGAAACGTAGACGCGTATAACAGCCGTCCACTGCACGTATGTGCGTTAGAAGTGCCCATGTCTTACCGTGGGCATGCAAACCAATCAGGAGGTGCAATTAATGGCAAGATATACCGGTGCTGTATGCAGACTCTGCCGCAGAGAGAACAAGAAACTGTTCCTGAAGGGCGAGCGTTGCTACACCGACAAATGTGCCGTCACCCGCAGAGCTTCCGTTCCGGGGCAGCACGGCAAAGCGCGCGCAAGAAAACTTTCCGAGTATGGAATCCAGCTGCGCGCCAAACAGCAGGCCAGACGTTATTACGGCGTGCTCGAAAGCCAGTTCTTGAAGTATTTTGAGATGGCGGAGCGCAAAGCCGGCATGACGGGTGAAAACCTGCTGCGAATCTGCGAGTCGAGACTTGACAACGTGGTTTACCGCCTGGGCTTCGCTTCCTCGAGAAAAGAAGCGCGCCAGCTTGTGCGTCACAACCACTTCACGGTAAACGGCAAGAAAGCCAATATCCCGTCGATCCTGTGCAAAGCGGGCGATGTGATCGCGGTTTCTTCGAAGAGCGACAAGCTCAAAGGCGTGGTCGAAGCGATGGGCGCGCGTCCGGTGCCGAAGTGGCTCGAATGCAACAAGCAGAACATGACCGGCCGGATCGTGGAGCTTCCGAACCGTGAGGATATCGACCTTGACGTTGAGGAGCATCTGATCGTCGAGTTGTACAGCAAATAATCATGCTGCGTAGTGTGAAAACTCCGCTGGCAGCCTGGTTGGCTGTGGGTTTACAGGGAAACGAGAATGAAACGGCGGGACTGGTCCTGCCAGATAGGAGGGTCCAATATGGTTAAGATCATAGAGCCCAAGATAGAAACGGTCGAGCTCAAATCTGACGGTACCTACGGCAAATTTGTGGCGGAACCGCTGGACAGAGGCTTCGGTACGACGCTTGGCAATTCGCTGCGCCGCGTGCTGTTATCCTCTCTTCCTGGTGTTGCTGTCATCTCGGTGAAAATCGATGGCATCCAGCACGAATTCTCGACAATCCCGGGCGTAAAAGAAGACGTAACCGAAATTATCCTCAACATTAAGGGCCTTACCGCAAAGCTGTATTGCGATGAGCCCAAGACGGTACGGATTGATGCACAGGGCGAGTGCGAAGTGACTGCGGGCAGTATTGAGTGTGACTCCGAGGTGGAGATCCTGGATCCGAGCATGCATATTGCAACGCTGGATGCGGGCGCGAAGCTCAACATGGAGATCACCCTCAAAAAAGGGCAGGGCTATGTGTCCGCCGACCGCAACAAACACACCGAGCTCGAGAAAGCTCCGGTTGGCACCATCGCCGTGGACAGCATCTACACCCCCGTGCTCAAGGTCAATTATACCGTTGAGAATACCCGCGTGGAGCAGATAACCGACTATGATAAATTAACGCTTGAAGTCTGGACAGACGGCACGATCTCTGCAAAAGAGGCGGTCAGTCTGGCGGCCAAGATCCTCAATAGACAACTCAATCATTTCGTCGATCTTTCCGATGAAGTGAGTGCCACTGAGATTATGGATAAAAAAGAGGATACCGGCAAGGACAAACTCCTTGAGATGACCATTGAAGAGCTTGACTTATCTGTCCGCGCATTCAACTGTCTGAAGAGAGCCAGCGTCAATACGGTGGCCGACCTCATCAACAAATCTCCGGAAGAGATGATGAAGGTCCGCAACCTGGGCAAAAAGTCGCTGGAAGAGGTTATCTGGAAGTTACAGTCACTGGGATTTGACCTTTCCAAGGACGAAGAATAATCGAGGCGCGGCTGCGCCGAACGAAACACAGGTAAGGAGTGAAATTCGATGCCAGGAACCAGAAAACTCGGCAGAACTTCGAGCCACAGAATGGCAATGCTCAGAGCAATGGTCACTTTCCTGCTGGAAAACGGCAAGATCGAAACCACTGTCACGAGAGCGAAAGAAGTCCGTGCAATGGCCGAGAAGATGATTACGACGGCGAAAACGAACGACCTGCACTCCAAGCGTCAGGTGCTCTCTTTCATCACGAAAGAGGATGTTGCGAAGAAACTCTTTGACGAGATTGCCCCGAAATATAAGGAAACCAACGGCGGCTACACCAGAATCGTCAAGATCGGACCTCGCCGCGGCGACGCTGCAGAGATGGCAATCATTGAGCTTGTCTGATAATCAGATAAAAATAGAAAGGGCTCGCGTGAAAACGCGGGCCCTTTTTGCGCCCTTTGCGCGCCCGATTCAGCGCGTTTTGCCGCGCACGGGAATCAAGCGGCATTGCCGCTTGAGAATCACTGGCGCGTTCCGCCGCGCCCCACGGGCATACTTTCTCGCTTGTGCGAGAAAGTAGCCAAAGAGCACCCCAAAGTGGCTAGCCGCCCCTTTGGAAACCCCGCGGACGCCTTGCCAAAACTTGCGCCGCAAGCGCTCCCAACACACGGTCAGCTCAGGGCTGAAGCCGGCGTTTTGCGCTCCCCGCGCAGGAAAGGTCAGGCGCAGAGCTGAAACCGGCGTTTTGCGCTCCCCGCGC
>NZ_QSBX01000003.1:173583-214148 GCF_003465835.1 Anaerotruncus sp. AF02-27
AAGGAGTGCCTGCGGCACAATAGCCCCTTAAGAAACCCGGCGGACGCCTTGCCAGGACTTGCGCCGCCTGCGCTCCCAACAAACGGTCAGCTCAGGACTGAACCTGGCGTTTCGCGCTCCCTGCATACTCCCCGCGATGGAGACGGCGAACTCAAGTCTGATAGCAGCCTTTAAATGCGCGGCCCGCAGGGCCGCGCATTTTTTAATCGGTTCGTCCGTTTTGCGCGTAGCGCATTTTCGCGCCGGGCGCGAAAATTTGTCCCGCGCGTCATTGCGAAGCGCGCGCGGCGCACTGCGTTTTCTCTCAGCAGATTGCGCGCGGTCTTTGCCGCAAAGCGGCAACACAAGCGCGCGCAGGGGGCCGCGGGGTGTCCCCGCGCGTGTTCTTTTCCCCCTTTCTTGCACGAGCAAGAAAGGGGGCCGCCGGAGGCATGCGGAGGGTGCCTTTGCCGCCAAAGGGCGGCGATTTTAAATTTTTGTATACCTGATAAGAACTATTTTCTAATATTTTAGGAAAAAAGTGTATAATGATATTGAAAGAGTTTTTTACATACATTTAAATGTATTTCTACCTATAAAATCTGTTTTGCGGTATAATAAGAACACTTTATTTTGGATGGTGATAAAAATGTATGAAATGCTGTATCGGTTTTTCAACGGTGACGTTCGACCGTGCGAGATGCCGTACCCGAAGGATGGTAAAATCAATCTTGCGTGGCGGGAATTTGACCGCGCGCAGGAAAGCCTGCGCGCCCAACTGAACCCGGCGCAGGCGACCCTGCTGGATGAACTGCTGCTTGAGCAGGTCGCGCTGAACGCCGCCATGGAGGAAACTTATTTTGTGCGCGGCCTGCGGTTTGGCGCGCAGTTTTGTGTGGAGCTGCTCTTCCCAGAGGTTTGCGGCGCAGCCGAATAAAGGTTTTTTAGGGGTCCGAGGGACTTTTTTGCAAAAAAGTCCCCCAGTGTTGGATGAAATTAATAAAGTTCCCCCAGCCGCCGGAGCTGTTCGCGCAGATCAGACATGTCGTCGCGCGGGGCCGCCCGGCGCGTTTGCTCGGCCTGCCAGGCGTCCCAACCGCCTTCGAACGTCTCAATTTTCCCATCCTGCACGAATAGCAGCCGCTCGGCGAGCTTTTCAATCAGCCGCTGATCGTGTGTGATGAGCAGCATGGTGCCCTGCCAGCAGACAAGTAGCTTTTCGAGTGCCTCGGCCGTGAAGAGGTCGATGTGGTTGGTCGGCTCGTCGAGGACGAGCAGGTTGCAGTCGGAGGCGAGCAGCCGCGCAAAGGAAACCTTGGCTCGTTCACCGCCTGAAAGAACTCCGGCGGGCTTATAGACGTCGTCCTTTGCGATCATCAGGTTTGCCAGGATGGTACGCACCTCGTGTTCCGGCAGGGAAGAGGTTTCCCGCACATTTTCCAGAACGGTTTTTTGGAGATCGAGTACCGTGTGATCCTGCGCGAAATAGCCTGCCTTTATCCCTTGTGCAAACTGGGCGCGATCTCTGTTGTGCAGCAGATATTCGATGGCGGTTGTTTTGCCCGCGCCATTTGGCCCGAACATGACCGTGCGTTTGCCGGTTGTGATCGAAAAGGAAACGTCATCGAGTACCGTACGCTTACCGTAACGTATGGTGAGTCCTTCGATCCGGGCCGCATTTTTGGATGTGACCGGGCTGGCCGCGCCAAGCGCCATCCTGATTTCCGGCGGGTCGGAAGGCCGCTCCTTTTCTTCCAGGTGGCCGGCGCGGCTGAGCAGCACTGCCGCGCGGTGCGCGACCTGTCCCTGTGGGACGGTCCGGCTTCCCTTGTGCAGCCGGGCTTCGCTGTTGCCCATCCGTTTGGGCGCTTTGCGCATGGTGCGGGCCTGTTCGCGCAGGACGGCTGCTTCGGCCTGCAGCCGCGTCTTTTCGCTGCGGTACCGTTCATATTCAAATTGTGCGAAGTCCCGTTCCCGCTGCTTTTGGACCGTCCAGTCGGTATAGTTTCCAGGGAAGACGCGAAGTCCGCCGTCCGCGATCTCCCAGATGGATGTGCAGAGACTGTCGAGCAGCGCCCGGTCATGGGAGATCAGCAGAATTGCGCCGGAGTAGTTTTCGAGCTTTTCCCGCAAGACGGAAATCCCGTCAAGATCCAGGTTGGTGGTGGGTTCGTCCGCGAAGAGCAGCGGAGCCTCCTGGCTGAACGCGGCCGCAATGGCCGCGCGGGTCCGCTCGCCGCCGCTCATACGCGGTGAATCCATCAGCGCGAGTTCCTTTTGCATCCGGCGGCCGCTCTCGCCTTCCGGCTCGCCCGACTGCCGGATCAGTGCGATCGGGCAGCGGCGTTCGATCAGGCCTTCGTCATATGGCTCCTCCCCATAGAGGATGCCGAGCAGGGTGGATTTGCCCGCGCCGTTTGCACCGACCAGTCCGATACGGTCGTGATCATGCACCTCAAGCCGGTCAATTGTGAACAGTGTGCGCGCCCCAAAAGTTTTTATCAGTTTTTGCGCTTTGAGTAACAACATAAAAATCCCTCCAGACAGTCCTGTCCGGAGGGATTTGTTTTCTGCATAAAGAAAACGGCGCGCGTAAAGATACGCCGCACAGCAATTGCAAAAACAAAAACTTCCACAGCCAGACAGAACAAACAATACCAAAGCCTCCGAAGAAGGCAGGTCAGAATAATTTGTTCGATTTGCGGCTGTCAGTTACGCATGTTTTGTGCAATTACCTCGTTCTTTCTCAAATTCGTATGGATTTTATCACAGTTTTATGGGAATGTCAAGCATTGCTTACTTTTTGCGGGCATATTTGAAGTATACGCCCGACAGAAACGGTGAAAATTCAATGCCGGAAACGTCCGGCCCCATCGCGTAGTAGGAAGTCTCGAAAAAAAGCGGAATGATCGGCGCATCGTAAAGCAGCATCTCCTCGGCCTGCGCGTAGACTTCGTAAGCTTCCTGCCCCGAAAGAGAAGCCGTTGCGGCGAGCAGCGTGTCAAAGTCCGCGTTTCCGTAGCCGGTGAGGTTTTGTGTGGATGCGGAGGAAAAGTCCGCGAGCACAGCCCCAGGCGAAGAATAGGAGGCTGAAAGCGGCAGGATGGCCGCCGAATAATTGCCCGAAGCCACCCGCGCGAGCAGCTCAGCTTCTGAAAGCTTGACAAGCCCGGTGTAGACCGCCAGGTTTTTCTGCCAGCCCTGCTGGACAAAGCCGGTGAGCAGCGGGAGGTTGTAGGTATCCGGCACCAGGATTTCAGAAAGCGGGATCTTTTCGAGCCCCAGATCCTCCAGACCGGAGGCAAAATTCTGTTTGGCAAGATGCGGGCTGTAGAGCAGCTCGCTATTCTCCCCGGCAAAGGTGCGGAAGGATTCCCCAAGCAGAGAAACCGCGGGCGGCACCAGCATTTCGCTGACCCGAAGGTTTTCCGGCAGGTACTGGTCAAACAATTTGCGGTCGATGGCGTAAGCCAGCGCGCGGCGGATTTCCGCGTTTGCAAGTGCTTCGTCACGGCAGTTGAAGGCGAGCACCCACACAACATCTTCAAAGGATTCATAGGCCCCGTCCGCGCCGAGCACCGCCGGAAGGGCACCGTAATTGACTTTGCAGGCGTCAGTGGAACCGGCAAGGAAACGTCCGACCGGGTCTGCGGGCGCTTCAGGGGATCCCGGCTGGATATAGAGGTTTACGCCCCCTGCAATTACCGGGTCGGGCGAACTGTAAAAAGCATTCTGGCGCAGCGTGACGGCCGATTCGTTGTCCCAGGAGGTCACGCCAAACGGACCGTTAAAAAGCAGGCTCTTCAGGTCAAGTCCATACCGGGCCTTTGTCGAGCGGAAGAAATCCTCGTTACAGGGCATTGCATAACTCGCGGCGAGCAGCTCCGGCAAAAGGCTGTCCTGCCGGATGAGGGTGATTTCGAGCGTATAATCGTCGGTCGCGCGCACGCCGAGCGAATCCATTGGCGCCGCGCCGCGCCGGATGAGCTCGGCGTTTTTGATGCTGGAAAAAGAGCCGGCAAACGGGCTGGGCGCGGTGGGATTGAACATCCGGGAAAGCGCGAAGACAAAATCGTGGGCGGTCACGGGCGTCCCATTGTAGGCTTCGCGAACCGCCCGCGGCAGCTTCGCATTGCCCCAGGCGGCGTCGCGGCGCAGGTGAAAGGTGTAGGTGAGCCCGTCCGCGGAAACCTCATAGCTTTCGGCAAGGCATGGCTCGATTTCCCCCGAAGGAAGCTGCCGGAAGAGCCCTTCGAAGGTGTTTTGTATGATCATGCGGGCGGTGGAATCGGTGGCGAACTGCGGGTCGAGATTGTGCACGCCCGATGGGATATCGTATTTAAAGATTTGGCCGGCGGTTTTGTCCCCGCAGCCGGAAAAAGCAAACAGGAACACTGCCGCAAGCAGCAAGGCAAGCAGTCGGTTTTTTGTCATATGCAGACACCTTCACATTTGATCTATAAGCAAGTTTAGCAGAAGCGCCGTGGGAATGCAACGCATCAAATGTGAATTCTTCACGCGCCAAAAGATCCCGGAAAGGCCGGTGTAATGCGGTGGGAGCGGTTTTTTGGAGAAAAATTCCACAATATATAGTGCATTCTACAAAAATAGCCCCCAAAAAATGTGCTTTTACGCATTGACAGAAAACTCGTTTTGCATTAAAATGATACTTGCGCAATGAATGCGCGACTAGATATTGTATAGTTTTTTGTTTTAAAATACAAAATATAGAGCTGAATGATTTTGACGGAGGGGACAAAATGATCAATACCATTGTGAAACGCGACGGGCGGTGCGTGCTTTTCGATATCGACAAGATTGCAAACGCAATCTTCAAAGCCGCGCAGGCGCTCGGCGGCAGCGATTATGAAATGGCGCAGAACCTGGCGCAGCAGGTGGCCGATTATCTGGAGAATACCTGCCACAATGAAACGCCTTCGGTTGAGGAGATCCAGGACGCGGTGGAGCATGTCCTGGTTGAGAGCGGGCACGCCCGTACGGCAAAGGAGTTCATCCTCTACCGCGCGCAGCGGACAAAAGTGCGTGATATGAACACCCGCCTCATGAAAACCTATGAGGATCTCACCTACAAATCCGCCAACGAGAACGACATCAAGCGCGAGAACGCCAACATCGACGGCGACACCGCGATGGGCACCATGCTCAAGTACGGTTCTGAGGGCGCCAAGCAGTTCTACCATATGTTTGTCCTGAACCCGGTGCACTCCAAGGCGCATCTCGCGGGAGATATTCATATCCACGACCTCGACTTTCTGACGCTGACCACTACCTGCTGCCAGATCGATATCGAGAAGCTCTTTCAGCACGGTTTCTGCACAGGCCATGGCTTTTTGCGCGAGCCGAACGATATCGCCAGCTACGCCGCGCTTGCCTGCATCGCGATCCAGTCGAACCAGAACGACCAGCACGGCGGCCAGAGCATCCCGAATTTTGATTACGGCATGGCCGCGGGCGTGGCCAAGACCTACCGCAAGAGCTACCTGCGCAACATTGCAAAGGCGCTCAGTTTGTTCGCGGACCTCGAAAACGCCGATGAGCGCGCGAAGGAAATTGCCGCGCAGGTGAAAGAGGCGCAGGGCGTGGAGCCGGTGCTTGCGGACGACAACGGCTACCGCGGCTTTGAACTGCCGCTGCTCTGCGCGCTGGTGGATGAACAGACAGCACAGAAGATCCAGCGGTTTGCGCTCAGAGAGGCGTTCAAAGAGACAGACCGCGCTACCTACCAGGCAATGGAGGCGCTGGTCCACAATCTCAATACGATGCATTCCCGCGCCGGCGCGCAGATCCCGTTCTCCTCGATCAACTACGGCACCGACACCTCCCCAGAGGGACGCATGGTCACTGAAAAGGTGCTGCTTGCGACCGAGGCGGGGCTTGGAAACGGCGAAACCGCCATCTTCCCGATCCACATCTTCAAGGTGAAGGAAGGCATTAACTTTAACCCTGGCGAGCCGAATTACGACCTCTTTAAGCTGGCCTGCCGGGTTTCCGCCAAACGGCTGTTCCCGAACTTCTCCTTCCTCGACGCGCCGTATAACCTGCAGTATTACCGGCCCGGCCGCCCGGAAACCGAAATTGCTTATATGGGATGCCGCACCCGCGTGATCGGCAACTACTACGATAAGACCCGTGAAATTGTCAACGGGCGCGGGAACCTCAGCTTCACCTCGGTGAACCTCCCACGCATCGCGATCCGTTCGAAAGGCGACATCGACTTCTTCTTCGAAGAGCTCGACCGTAAGATTGATATTGTCATCGAGCAGCTGATGGAGCGCTACAAGATCCAGGCGAAAAAGAAGGTCCGTAACTACCCGTTCCTGATGGGACAGGGTATCTGGCTTGATTCGGACAAGCTCGGCCCGGACGACGAGGTGGGCGAGGTGCTCAAGCACGGCACCCTCTCGATGGGCTTCATCGGCCTGGCGGAGACGCTCAAGGCGTTGATTGGGCAGCACCACGGCGAAAGCGAATATGCCCAGAATCTGGGACTTGAGATTGTTGGTCATATGCGTAAACGCATGGATGACACAACTCGCGCCACCGGGTTCAATTATACCCTGCTCGCCACTCCGGCGGAAGGCCTTTCCGGACGTTTTGTCCGGATGGACCGCGAGCTCTATGGCTCGATCGAAGGGGTGACCGACCACGACTTTTACACCAACTCGTTCCACATCCCGGTCTACTTCAACATCTCCGCCAGCGAGAAGATCCGTCTGGAAGCGCCGTATCATGCGCTGACCAACGCGGGGCATATCTCCTACATCGAGCTGGACGGCGACCCGCTCAAGAACCTCGACGCGTTCGAACAGGTGGTCCGCTACATGAAGGAATGCGGCATCGGCTACGGGTCGATCAACCATCCGGTCGACCGCGACCCAGTCTGCGGTTACACCGGCATCATCGACGACGTCTGTCCGCGCTGTGGACGCCACGAAGGCGAAGCGGTGAGCGTCGCGAAGCTCAAGGAGCTCGGCTGCTATGTCGGCGCCGGTCGGGATTTTCGCGGCTATGAAGGGTACGGCAAATAGCGGCCTGCCCGGAAAAACCGCGCGAATGCATCGCGCGGCATTTTCCGGAGCGCGCCAAAGGCGCGACGGCCGCTCGCAGGGGGTTGCATACCCCCTGCGGGATCCCCGTGGGGCGCCTTCTGCGACGCCCCGCCGCTTTCAGCGGCGGATTTGGGATAAGGTGTGCTTCGCACGAATTGAAATCCGAATCGCGGTGGGCGCGGAAAACGGACGGTCCATGGCGAATCCATTCTCTCCCGCCGAACTTGGGAACTAAGTGGTACGGGGAGAAAAAAACGGAAAGGCGACCTTTTTCTCCCGCTCGAACTTGATATCTAAGCGGCGCGGGGAGCAGATAACGCCGGCTTCAGCCTTGAGCTGACCGTTTGTTGGGGCGTTTGTGGCGCAGGTTTTGGCAAGGCGTCCGCGGGGTTTCGGAAGGGGCGGCTAGCCCCTTGCGCGAACTTTTGGTGCCTTTTCGTTCGTTCGAAAAGGCACCCGTGGTGCGCGGCGGAACGCGCAAAGACCCGTGGTGCGCGGCGGAACGCGCAAAGGCATGACACACAGATGATTTACGTATGAAATAACATACAGGAGGGAATTCATATGCAAAATACACAGACTGTACAGAATGAACCGGAGATGATCGGCGCGGGCGTCGGCTTTGAACGCATTCGGCGTATCACCGGTTACCTGGTGGGCACGCTCGACCGCTTCAATGATGCGAAACGCGCAGAGGAAAGCGAGCGGGTCAAGCACACTGTTGTCCGCGAAGTGAAGTTATGAGCACCCCGCTGCGAATTTCCGGTTGCATCTCCGATTCGATTGTGGATGGGCCGGGAATGCGCTATGTCGTGTTCGTACAGGGGTGCCCGCATCATTGTCCAGGCTGTCACAATCCCCAGACGCATGATTTTGACGGCGGCTATCTGGCTGACATGGATGAGATCGTGCGGCAGGTGAAAGCTGACCCGCTGATGAGCGGCGTGACCTTTTCCGGCGGAGAGCCGTTTTGCCAGGCCGCGGCGCTCTGTGAACTCGGTGAGCGGATCAAAGCGCTTGGAAAAAACCTGACAATTTACTCTGGGTATACTTTTGAACAATTATTGCAAAAATCGGAGCAGGAGCCGGATATTTTGCGGCTTTTGCAGCTCTGCGATCTGCTTGTGGACGGCCCCTATCTGGAAGCCGAACGCGACCTTTCGCTGCAGTTCCGAGGCAGCAGGAATCAACGCCTGATCAATTTAAAAGAAGCGCTCACCCATCGGTGAGCGCTTCTTTTTGTCTGGAATGCTTTATACCCGCAAGAGCAGGTCGGTGTAGGTGGGGATCGGCCAGCTTTCAAAGTCAAGGATGTGCTCGGCCGCATCACAGGCGGCGCGCAGGCTGTCCATACAGCCGCAGACGGTGTCGCGCATGAATACCGCGTGCTCGTGCAGGTCCTCGATCGATTGGCTGCGCGCGAACGCGTCGCGCAGAGCGTCCAGCTCACTGTCGATCTGGTCGATCAGCGCGGTGAGCGTTCCCAGCACCCGCACCGTCGATTCGCTGAGCGCACCGGCGGTACGCATCCGGTTGAGCGTTTCGGCCAGCTCGCCGGTATAGCGCACAACCGCCGGATAGACCTGGCGGCGCACCATTTCGATCATGGTGGCTGACTCGATGGCGAGGACTTTGCTGTAGTTTTCGAGTAGGATCTCCACACGGGAAAGGCACTCGGGCTCGGTAAAAACGCAGTGACGTTTGAAAAGGGCGATATTTTTCGGCGCGGTGAGGCAGTCGAACGCCTCAACCGAGGAATCCAGGACCGGCAGGCCGCGGCGTTTGGCTTCCTGCACCCAAGCTTCGGAATAGTTGTTACCGTTGAAAATAATCCTGCCGTGGCGGTTCATCACATCGGCAATGATCGCGCCGATTTCTTTGTCGCGGTCGGGAGCCTTTTCGAGCCGGTCGCAGAACTTCTGAAAGACGTCGGCCAGAGCGGTGTTGAGCACCACGTTGGTCAGCGCGATCGATTGGGAGGAACCGAGCATGCGGAATTCAAATTTATTGCCGGTAAAGGCAAAGGGAGAGGTGCGGTTGCGGTCGCTGTCATCCTTGACGAAGTCGGGCAAAGCGGCTACGCCGGTATGCAGCATCTGACGTTCGTTCTCGTGGGCGCTGTGGCCCTCAGCAGCGCTGACAAGCTCTTGGGTAAGGTTCTCGCCAAGGAAGACCGAAATGATGGCGGGAGGCGCCTCGCAGCCGCCCAGACGGTGGTCGTTCCCGGCGCAGGCGGCGGATGCGCGCAGAAGATCCGCATAATCGTCGACCGCTTCGAGGAAGGCGGCGAGCACCAGCAGGAACCGGCGGTTTTTGGCGGGATCCTTCGAGGGGGAAAGCAGATTCAGGCCGTCGTCGGTCGAAAGGGAATAGTTGTTATGCTTTCCGGAGCCGTTGATGCCCGCGAACGGTTTTTCATGCAGCAGGCAGGCCAGACCCTTCTGTTTTGCGACCACCCGCAGCGTTTCCATTGTGAGCTGGTTGTGGTCGCAGGTGATGTTTGCCGATCCAAAAACCGAGGCCAGCTCATGCTGGGCGGGCGCGACTTCGTTATGCTTGGTCTTGCTCGGGATGCCGAGCGCCCAGAGTTCCTCGTCGACCGCTTTCATATAGTCCGCCACCCGCAGCCGGATGCGCCCACAGTAGTGGTCGTCAAGCTCCTGGCCCTTCGGCGGCTTCGCGCCGATCAGTGTGCGCCCGCAGATTTTGAGGTCAAGCCGTTTTTCGTAAAGGCCGCGGTCGATGAGGAAGTATTCCTGTTCCGCGCCGACCGTCGGCACCACGCACTTGGAGGTCGTATTGCCCAACAGCCGCAGCAGCCGCAGCGCCTGATCGTTCACCGCCTGCATCGAGCGCAGAAGCGGGGTCTTTTGATCGAGCGCTTCGCCGTTGTAGGCGCAGAAGGCGGTTGGTATGTAGAGGGTTCCGTCCTTGACAAAAGCGGGGGAAGTGGGGTCCCAGGTGGTGTAGCCGCGCGCCTCAAAGGTGGCGCGGAGCCCGCCGGAAGGGAACGAGGAGGCGTCCGGCTCCCCTTTGACCAGCGCCTTTGGGGAGAATTCCAGCACGATGTCGCCGTTGCCAGCCGGTTCGATGAAAGAATCGTGCTTGCCGGCGGTGATGTTGGTGAGCGGCTGGAACCAGTGGGCGTAATGGGTCGCGCCGAGCGAAATGGCCCAGTCTTTCATCCCTTCGGCCACCGCTTCCGCAATGGCCGGGTCAAGCGGCAGCCCGCCCTCCTGCGTGCGCTTAAGGCTCTCATAAACTTCACGGGACAGATATTTGCGCATGGCGGCGTCGCCGAATACTTTTGAACCGAACAGTGTCGTCAGATCCATAAATAACCTCCACTTCTTGTTTCAGGAACAGGTCATCGTCCCAAATGGGGATGCCTGGATTACAGCAGATGGATGCCGGAAGCCGCGCAGGCGTCGTGCATGTCGTCCGGCCAGACCGAAGCCTGCACTTCTCCGATATGCGCTTTCTGCAAAAGCGCCATGCAGATACGGCTCTGTCCAATGCCGCCGCCCATCGTGAGCGGCAGACGTCCCGCCAGCAGCATGCTGTGGAACGGCATTGCGGCGCGGTCGGTGCAGCCGGAGATTTCGAGCTGTTCGCGGAGCGTTTTTTCATCCACGCGGATCCCCATTGAGGAAAGTTCCAGCGCGCGTCCAAGCACCGGGTACCAGATGAGGATATCGCCGTTGAGCTGCCAGTCGTCGTAGTCGGGCGCGCGGCCGTCGTGGGGTTTTCCGGAACGGAGCGCGCCGCCGATCTGCGAGATGAAGACCGCGCCGTATTTTTGGGCGACCGCGTCCTCCCGCTGCTTGGGCGTGAGATCGGGATACAGATCCTCCAGCTCCTGGCTTGTGAAGAATTCCAGGTGGTCGGGCAGGTACCGCTCGAGCGCCGAGAATTCCTGCGCCAGAACCCCTTGGGTGGTACGCAGCGCGCACATGATGGCGTTCGCGGTGGATTGGAGGGTTTGCATATTCCGGTCGGCGCGGGTGATGACCTTTTCCCAGTCCCACTGGTCGACATAGATGGAATGCAGATTGTCGAGCTCCTCGTCGCGCCGGATGGCGTTCATATCGGTATAAAGGCCGGTTTCGGGGGCGAACCCGTAGCGGGCCAGCGCCATCCGCTTCCATTTTGCCAGCGAATGGACGATCTGCACATCCGCGCCGATGTCCAGCACATCGAACTGCACCGGCCGTTCCACTCCATTGAGGTCGTCGTTAAGGCCGGTTTCCGGTCGCACAAAGAGCGGCGCGGAGACACGGGTCAGGGTGAGCATCTTGGCAAGTTCCCGTTCAAAGGTGTCCTTCGCAAGCTTGATCGCGATTTCCGTCTCCAGGATATCCAGCTTGGAAAAATAATTGGGGGGAAGAATCAGGTTTTTGACCGACATGGCTCCAGTTCCTTTCAAAATCCGCCGGCGGGCATGCCGGTCGGAAGCATTTCAATTTCAAATAAACCAATACTATATTTTAGCATCCCAATGGGCATCTTGCAAGAAAATTTCGTCGGGATAAATAAGGATTGACGAAAAAGCTAACACTTGTTACAATTATCGTGCTATAATAAGTACAACGCAAACAGTTCCCGCCATTTGAGCCCCGCCTTCGCGGGGGCACTGCCAAAGACGGCGGGAGAAGCTGTGAAGGCGGCTTTTGACATGCGGTAGCAGCCTCGGAAAATAAGGAAAGGCAGGTGGACGCAATGCAGATGCAGCGGACGGTCTGGCTGGCGCTCAGTTACAACCTCCCAATCAACCCCTCCAAGGTGCGGGTATACGTCTGGCGCAAACTGAAGGAATTTGGCGCGGAATACTTTAAGCAGGGCGTCGCAATTCTGCCCAACACCGCGCAGGGCATGCAGCAGTTCACCGCCCTTGCGCAGAAAATCCGTGAGCTCGGCGGCGAGGCGAGTATTGTGGAGCTGCGGTTCACCGATCCTTCGGACGAAGCGCAGATGACCGCGCGCTTTAAAAAACAGATTGAGGATGAATATAGGGAACTGCTTTCCGACTGTGCCAACGCTTTGCGGGAGATTCGCAAGCCCGAAAACCCAATTTCCCAGCAGGAGAGCGAGCGCATCAAGCAGATGATCAAACGCTACCGGAAAACCCGGTCGCGCGACTACTTCAAAACGGGCGGCGCGGCCGGCGAAATAGAAGACGGCATCAACGAGATCATCGACAGTGTTCGTTCGGTCGCCGCGGATTTTGGCAAACAGCTTCGCCAGCTGATGGAAACTTAAATGAAAAGACGAGGGGGCCCCGGTGTTTATGCCGGGGCCCCTTTCAGTTCGATGCAAACCAGTTCGGGCGGGTTACAGACGCGCGGCAGAATCCAATAATGGGAAACGCCGCGTCCCACAATGCGGATCTGTCCGCTGGGAACGTCCTCGTAGCAACCTCCCGCATATTTTGGAAAGAAGCCCTGATTCGGGGCGTAAAGCCCGTTGAGGATACCGGGAATGCGGACCTGTCCGCCATGCGCATGCCCTGAGAGGGTAAGATCAAACGGCAATTGCGCGTAAAGAGCGGCCTGTTCCGGCCGGTGGGAAAGCAGCAGCCGAAAATGCCCGTCGGTTTCGAGCGGCGTGAAGGCTCTCCTGGCATTGTCCGCCCAGGCCTGCAAACTTGGCGCGCCGTCAGGGTCTGCAAGCCCTGCCATCAGGATTTCACCGCCGCCTTGTACCGGCAGCGTTACCCAATCGTTTTCGAGGACGGTCACCCCATGCGCTTTCAACCGGGAAAGAATTTCCGGCATCCGCTTTGACCAGATTTCATGATTGCCCGTGACATAGTAGAGCGGCGCGAGTCCCGCAATTTCGGAGAGAAACGCGTCGGCGCCATCGAAGGCGCGCCAGTCGTCATAGATATCCCCACAAAGCAATATCACATCCGGTTCGGCGCTTTCGAGCAATGCGGCAAGTCTTTTGCGCCGCGTTTCGGATGGCTCGGCGTGCAGATCGGTAACCAGCGCGGCACGCAGGCAGCTGCCCGTCGGAAGTTTTTGGGTGGTGACGCGGTAATGCCGGACAGTATAGCCGCTGTAAAATGCAATCGCAAGGATAACCAGCAGCAGGCCCAGCGCCGGGACCCAAATCCTTTTTGAAAGGCCTTCCTGTTTCATGTGAGCAGCTCCCCGATGATGGTGTTGGAAAGCAGGAATCCTTCCGGTGTGAGCCGAATCCCTGCCTCATCGCGCGTAAGGAACCTGGAGGGGATCCGGCGCGCTCGTTCGCACAGAGCGGTCAGATCATAATCCGGATAATGCTTGGAAAGTGTGGAAAAACGCACCCCATCGGCGAGCCGCAGCCTAAGCATCAGAAACTCCTCGGCGTCGCCGCCCGGCCCGTCGTCAACCAGCAGGCCAAACGGATTTTCTGCCGCGAGAAACCCCGTGAGATCGCGCGGGAAATAGAACCGCCGGCCATTCACAAAGGAATGCGCGGATGGCCCGACCCCAAGATATTCCTCACAGCGCCAGTACTTGAGATTGTGACGCGCGGTCCGGCCATCCCGCGCGAAGTTGCTGATTTCATATTGCTCATATCCATGTGCGGCAAGCGTCTCAACCGCGTGCCGGTAATAATCGGCCTGCCCATCGCCATCTGGACATTCCAGCTCAATATGGCGCGCCGCGAACGGCGTGCCATCCTCCACCTTGAGCAGATAAGCGGACAGATGTTCCGCGCCGAGTTCGGATGCAAACCGCACCGCCTCGTCAATATCCGCAAGAGTCTGCCCAGGCGTCGCGAGCATCAGATCGAACGAAAGATGCTCGAACCCGGCCCTTCGCGCCGCCTGTGCCGCCTGTGCCACATCGGACGCGGTATGCGGCCGTCCCAGCAGCCGAAGCTGACGGTCGCTGACGCTCTGCATCCCGATCGAGAGCCGGCTGATCCCAGCCCGCCGCATCAAAACAAGTTCGGGGGCAAGCGCCGAATGCGGGTTGCATTCCACTGTGATTTCCGCATCCGGTGCAACTGTGAATGCGGAAAAAACCGCCTCCATCATCCGCGCGAGCCGTTTCCCGCCCAGCGCCGAAGGGGTGCCGCCGCCAAAATAGACCGTCTCCAGCTCCCGCACGCCGAACGGCTGCGTTTTGAGCATGTGGATCACCCGTGCGGTGTAGGCATCCATCAGCGTCTGGTCCGCCTTCACCGAATAGAAATCGCAGTAGGGACATTTGCGCTCACAGAATGGTACGTGAATGTATAGACCCTTGCAGGACATGAAATCACCTTCTTCCAATTGTACGCTCCTGTGTGTTTCGCCGCGCACCACGAGCGACTTTTCGGGCGAACGAAAAGTCACCAAAAGTTCGCGCAAGGGGACTAGCCGTCCCCTTGCGAAACCCCGGCAGATGCCTTGCCACGATCTGCCTCGCAGCCGCTCCCAACAGGACGGTCAGCTCAGGACTGAACGCTGCGTTTCACGCTCCCTGCGGATAGTGCGGGTAGTGTATTCGGCTGAAAGTGCGGTTTGAGATGCCTGTGGATGCCCCCGGCCCGGTGGGGAGTCCGATCGAACGCCAGTCTTTGCCACTTGGGCGGGTACTGCCGGCCTGCGTTTGATTTAAAGAACGCGCGGCCCGCAGGGCCGCGCGTTTCTGCCATCCGTTTATGGGGAGTATGATACGTTGCCATCAGCCCCGAACGCGCGGAGTCGCAGAACAGACCCGCCGTGGTGTCAGTCGTTGGAATCGAGCTTGAGTACAGCGGTGAACGCCTCGGGCGGAACCGAAACGGTACCGAGCTGACGCATCTTCTTTTTGCCTTCCTTCTGCTTTTCAAGCAGCTTTTTTTTGCGGGTGATATCGCCGCCGTAACATTTGGCAAGCACGTCTTTGCGCAGAGCCTTAACCGTTTCCCGCGCGATGACCTTGCCGCCGATCGCGGCCTGGATCGGCACTTCAAACATTTGGCGCGGGATATTTTCCTTCAGATTTTCACAGAGCTTGCGCGCGCGCGGATAGGCTTTATCCGCGTGTGCGATGAAGGAGAGCGCGTCGACGATCTCCCCGTTTAAGAGGATGTCAAGTTTGACCAGCTTTGAATCACGATAGCCGCAGAACTCATAGTCGAAGGACGCGTAACCCTTAGTGCGGGATTTGAGCGCGTCAAAGAAATCATAGACAATTTCGTTGAGCGGCAGTTCGTAATGCAGCTCAACCCGGTCGGCATCCAGATATTTGGTGTCAAAATAAACGCCGCGGCGGCTTTGGCAGAGTTCCATGATATTGCCGATATAGGCGGTTGGAGTAAAAATATTCGCTTTTACAAACGGTTCCTCGGCCGCAGCGATCAGTGCCGGGTCGGGATACTCGGTCGGATTGTCGATCCATTTTTCCTCGCCGCCGGTCATCGTGAGCTTGTAGATAACGCTCGGCAGAGTGGTGATGATGTCGAGGTTGAATTCCCGCTCGAGCCGCTCCTGGATGATCTCCATGTGCAGCAACCCAAGAAAACCGCAGCGGAAGCCGAACCCGAGCGCGGCGGAAGTTTCCGGCTCAAAGGAGAGGGAAGCGTCGTTTAGCTGCAGCTTTTCAAGTGCATCGCGTAGATCAGGATATTTTGCACCGTCAAGCGGATAGATGCCGGAAAAGACCATCGGCTGAACCTTGCGGTAGCCGGGCAGCGGTTCGGGCGCGGGATTTTCCGCGTCGGTGATCGTGTCGCCCACCGCGGTATCCCGCACGGTCTTGATGGAGGCCGCGATATATCCGACCTGCCCCGCGAAGAGCTCGTCCCGCGTGACCAGGCTGGTGGCTGCCATGACGCCGCATTCCACAACATTGAACTGCGCGCCGGTTGCCATCATTTTGATGGTCATGCCGGGTTTCACCACTCCGTCCATGACGCGCACATAGGCGATAACGCCTTTGTAGCTGTCGTAGTAGCTGTCAAAGATGAGCGCGCGCAGCGGCGCCTGTTCATCGCCTTTGGGAGCGGGGATGTCGGTGACGATCCGTTCGAGCACCGCGTGGATGTTTTCGCCGGTTTTGGCCGAAATGCGCGGCGCGTCGAGGCAGGGGATGCCGATGACGTCTTCGACCTCCTGCGCGACCCGGTCGGGCTCGGCGGCTGGCAGGTCGATCTTGTTGATGACCGGCGTGACTTCGAGGTCATGTTCGATCGCGAGATAGGTGTTTGCAAGGGTCTGCGCCTCGATCCCCTGCGACGCGTCCACGATGAGCACCGCGCCTTCACAGGCCGCGAGCGAACGGGAAACCTCATAATTGAAGTCGACATGTCCGGGGGTGTCGATCAGGTTGAAGTTATAGTCCTTCCCGTTGTCCGCGTGGTAGGTGAGCGAAACGGCCCGCGCCTTAATTGTGATGCCGCGCTCCCGCTCCAGCTCCATATTGTCGAGGATCTGTTCCTCCATATCGCGCTTGCTGACCGCGTCGGTCAGTTCCAGGATACGGTCGGCCAAGGTGCTTTTGCCGTGATCGATATGCGCGATGATACAAAAATTCCGGATATTTTCTCTTCTGTCGGACATAGGTTACCTGCCGTTTCCGCCCGCTCGGGAAGCTGTGGAAAGGCGCGTCCCGCCGGGCATTTCATCATATTTATCCAATACTGCATTATAGCACAGGGACGGGCCAATATGCAACAGGAAGGCGTCCCGGTTTCTGACACAAAGCGTCTGTCATTTTACCAGACGGCCTTGTGGAGATGAGGCTGATATGTTACAATGAAATCGAACATTAGTTCGTTCAAAAAATTTGAAGCGAGGGTGCATATGGGTACGGAATTTATCAATCTGACGGCAGAAAACCTGGACAAGGAACATCTGTGCTGTATTATTCGCAGCAAAAAACCACACCCCGGCGTGGAGGAAAAGCGGCAATGGCTTTCGGACCGGCTGCGGGAGGGTCATGTTTTTCGCAAGCTCGATGCGAAGGCCACGGTTTTCATCGAGTATGCGCCGCTCGAAACCGCCTGGGTTCCCATTGCTGGCGACAACTATATTTATCTGTACTGTCTGTGGGTCACCGGAGACTGTAAGGGAAAAGGATATGGCAAAGCGCTGATGGAATATTGTCTGGCCGATGCAAAAACGAAAGGTAAATCCGGCGTTTGCATGCTCGGGGCGAAAAAGCAGAAGTCCTGGCTTTCCGATCAGGCGTTTGCGAAGAAGTACGGCTTCGAGGTTGTGGACACGACCGAACAGGGGTATGACCTGCTGGCATGCTCGCTTGATGGGACCGTGCCGCAGTTTGCGCCGCGTGCAAAGTGCGGGCGCATCGACAGCGAAGCGCTGACCATCTATTACGATATGCAGTGCCCTTATATCCCGCAGCGGGTCGGGCGGGTCCGGCAGTACTGTGAAAAGAACGGAATTCCGCTGGAACTGATCCGGGTGGATACGCTGCAGAAGGCAAAGGAACTGCCCTGCGTATTCAACAACTGGGCTGTTTTTTATAAAGGAAAGTTTGAAACAGTGAATCTGCTGGAGGATGTGTCGCTCGCGCGGATCCTCAAAAAATGAACAGGAAGGCGTCCCGTTATTCGATCGGGATGCCTTCCTGTGATTTTGCGACATTTTGTACATATTCATTCTCTTTATACCAATTGTAAATCTTCTTCTTCCCATAAACACCTAAACTGTACAGCTTTTCGAGATTGAGCAGCCTGCGCGGTGTGACCAGGCAGGCATATTGCTTGCGGGCCGCTTCAAGCCGGTTGAGCGGCTCAAGGGTTACGGTGTACCACTGCCCAAGCAGCGCCAGATCAAAATGGAGTGGTTCGTCGGCGCGTGTCATCTCAAGCGCGGGGACAGTGGCGGAGGATTCATACCGGGAACCGGAATTGTCCACCACCAGGAAGGCGGTCACCCAGCCGGTCAGAATCAGGGTGATACAGAAGGAAGAGAAGAAAAGGCGGAGATCTCTTTTTAACAATTTGTATTTTCACCTACATTTTTAACATCTGGTTATTGAACGGGCGTGGGGTTCGGCTTTTCAGCGGTCACTTCCCGGTTTGCGTTCAGCAGTTTTGCAATCGACTGGCCGATAAGCCCGGCAGTGTACTTGCTTTCCTCCAGGGTATTTGCATTGGAGCCGACCTCGAACAGCAGCGACCCGGTCGTTAAATCCATATTGTACTTGCGGTAACAAAAGAAGATCGGGCGCGTGAGCCCTGGGAAGTCCTGCTCGATTGCATCCTGCACCGAAGCCGCGAACCGCAGGTTTTCCCGCCATTTCGGCACATTCATCGTACCGTCGTCACTGCCGGTGATGATCATGAGCTGGGAAGCCTTTTTGCCGTCCACCTCGACCACCGGCTTGACAATCAGGTCGTCTTCCCGTTGAATGCCGTCCCGATGGATATCGAGCGCGATCTTGATAGTCGGGTATTTTTTCAGATACCCTTTGATCGTTTCGGCGCTGCGTTCATACGAGCCGTTGTAGGAGGGGTAATCGTGCTGGGTTTTGTCGTGGATCACGCCGATTCCCGCGTCCCGCAGCGTTTTTTCGAGTACATCCCCCACCGCAACCATGTTATCATTGTTGTTGGTCGTGCGCCAGGTATTGCGCAGGTCATAGGTGTCGGTGTCGTAGGGCTCATAGCTTTCGGTGGCGTGGGTATGGAAGATGAGCACCTGCGGCTGGTCGGTATCTTCCAGGTGAATGTTCATCCCCTGTTCCATGATCCCTTTGATTTCCTCATCCGGCACCTCTGTATAGTTGCGCAGGAGCCCCTCGCCATATGGGATCAAATTGGTGCCGCTGGCGGACATGTTCTCCTGCACAATCCGTCCCCGGAAATCTGCCGGTACGGTGTGGATGGTGTCTTTTGCTGGAGAGGGATCGGTCACAACCGCTTTTTTGCCGGTCGGCTGGATAGCGGACGGAGAAGTGGTTTCGGGCGCTTTGGGGGATGATTTCGGTTCATCTGGGTCGTTCCACGGGGAAAGGTAAGGCGCGACGTCCGATTCGTTTCCGGTGGGGTTATATTCCGGATCGAGCTGCCCGGCAAACCGGTGTTCCAGCAGGGAAAGGGTTCCTTCCGGCATATTCACCATGGCGGAAAGCAGAGCGGCGCGCTCAGTAAGCGCGTCCATTTCAATGGGGCCGGAGAGCGCCGCGATCACCGTAACCGGCAGCAAAAACACAACCGTCAGAATCAGTGACAGCCGCCGCGGCCTTGGCATACGACTGTTTCGTTTCAGCTTCCTCGCCCCCTACCTTATAGAACCGTTTCTTTGCATTCTATGTGCCGGGGCTTAAAAATATGCCGGGCGGCCTGCGTGGAATAAGCACGCGAATACATCGCGCGGTATTTTGCGGTATGCGCGGCTAGGAAACCAGATAGGTAATATCTTCCAGTGAAAGCTGCGGCTGGAGCGCGGCGTTGATCGCAAGCGAAAGGTTTTTCGCGCCGCGCGCGATGATCGAGTCGATGTCGCGCGGGGTGACCATCATTGTTTTCGCTGTGGCGTCAATGTTGGAAGCGTCCTCCTGGCCGGTGAGGTCACAGGCCAGAGTCACGCCGTCAACGACTGTAGGGATGCCGACCGAAATGACCGGTACGCCGAGGGACTGGGCGCTCAGCTCCTGTCGGGAGTTGAGCACGCCCGACCCGGGAGAAATACCGCTGTCCGCGATCTGGATGGTACGGCCGAGCCGGCCCAGCGAGCGGGCCGCAAGGGCGTCGATGACGATGACAGCCGCCGGGGAGGTGTCCCGCACGACTGCGCGGATGATTTCTCCGGTTTCGATGCCGGTTTGGCCGAGTACGCCGGGCGCGAGCGCCGAAACCGGCCGCAGCCCGTCGAGCCCGGTGCGCCGGGCAACTTCGGCAGGGATGTGGCGGGTGGCGAAGATCTGCCGGGTGGTTTCCGGGCCGAGCGCGTCGGGGGTCATCTGACGGTTTCCGAGCCCCACCACAAGGACCGGACCTTCGCGCGGAAGCAGTGCGCGCAGTTCTTTTGCGGCCAGGTGAGTCACATCATCGGCTGGATCGACGCCGCTTTCGAGCGGCGGAAGCTCAATGGTGATGTATCGGCCGCAGGCACGGCCGAGCTTCTGGGCGGCGTCCTCGGTGGAAATTTCGATGCGGGTCATCCGCACCGATTCCCGTTCTTCCTCATGGACGGCCACGCCGTCCGGCAGACGGCTGCGCATCGGTTCGGCTGATTCAACCGCAAGGTCGGTGCGGATCAGTGACATAGAATCCCTCCCGGAAAAAGTGTGGCAATTGTTAAATTTGTGCGAACGCGGACGGCTTGGTTGTAAAAGCCGCGGGGTTGGTGTATATTAAAATGTACGGGTGAAACGCCTCAGAACCCTTATTGGGTGCATCAATACAAAGGAATTTGAACGATGATGACAAGAAGAAAATTCGGGCTCACAGTGCTGGCGGTTGGTGTGATCGTATTATTGGTAGCACTCCTGCTTTTATTCAATACAAATTCGCCCTGGGCGCTCATCACGCTTGGGCTTTCGATCCTGATCAACACCTTTGGGCTGGCGGTGCTCATCGCCAAAGATCCGGACCGGGACGACTGAAGGAAAGGGAAAAGCCGATATGGATTATTTGCGCCGCACCTGGGCGGACATCGACCTGGACGCTGTGGTCCACAACTATCAGGAAATGAAGAAGTGCCTTGATCCCGGCTGCCTGTCCATGGCGGTGGTCAAGGCGGACGCATACGGCCACGGGGACGGCTATGTTTCCCGCGCGCTGCAGAAGGCAGGGGCCGATTGGTTTGCTGTTTCGAATCTGAACGAAGCGGTTTCGCTGCGCCGCCAGGGGATCGATAAGCCGGTCCTGATCCTTGGCTTTACGCCGCCTGCGATGGCGGACCGCCTGGCCGAGCTGAACGTTTCGCAGACTGTGTATTCGGAAGAATATGCCAAGGCGCTTTCCGCGCAGGCAAAAAAAAAGGGCGTCACGGTTGACTGTCACATCAAGGTGGACACCGGCATGACCCGTATTGGGTTTTACGCGCCCAACGGCCACGAATGCGAGGCGGCGGAAGAGATTGCCGCGGCCTGCGCGCTGCCGGGGCTTTCCTGCACCGGGATCTATACCCATTTTGCCTGCGCCGACGAATTCCAGCAGGACAGCAGGGAATATACGCTGGGCCAGTACGCGGTGTTTATACAAACCCTGGAAGAGCTGCGCAGGCTCGGGATTACCTTTTCGCTGCGGCATTGCTGCAACAGCGCGGCGACGATGGCCTATCCACAGATGCACCTGGACATGGTGCGGCTTGGGATCGTGCTCTATGGACTTGCGCCGTCCGGCGAATGTGCCGGAATGGCCGACCTGCGCCCGGCGATGTCGCTCTATACCACCGTGTCGATGGTGAAAAAACTCGAAGCGGGCGTGCCGGTCAGCTACGGACGGACCTACACAACCGAACATGACCGGCAGGTGGTGGCCTCGATCGCGGCCGGCTACGCGGACGGTTACCGCCGCAACCTTTCGAACCGCGGCCGGGTGATCGTGGGCGGCGAATATGCGCCGGTGGTCGGCCGGGTGTGCATGGACCAGATGATGATCGACGTGACCGATATCCCACAGGTTCAAAGCGGGGATGTTGTGACGTTGGTTGGACGGTGCGGGGATCTGGCGGTGACGCTTGACGATTTCGCGCAGTGGAACGGCACCATCAACTATGAGGAAGCCTGCCTGATTGGGCGGCGTGTTCCGCGGGTTTACATAGAGGATGGCCGGGAGGCAGCTGTAATCGATTATGTGATCGAAGCTTTGTAAAAATATAGCGGCTCCGGGGGGAACTTCTTTTGGAGTTCCCCCGTTTTTGCTTGATAAAACCGGCCGGGGCGAATATAATAAAAAAGTTAGACAGGAATAATAGGAGGCTTTTCTTATGGACAGCAGGGTTCAGCGCTTCTTTGAGGAAGTAAAAGGGAAAAAAGTGGCGGTAATCGGTATCGGCGTGAGCCATTCCGACCTGATCAGCAGGCTCTGTGACCGCGGCGCAAAGGTGATTGCCTGCGATAGACGTACCCGCGAGCAGCTTGGCGAAGCGATCTGCAACAATTTTGAGGCGCAGGGGGTCACACTGAAGCTTGGAGAAGGCTATCTTGATGGAATCGATGCCGAAATCGTCCTGCGTACGCCGGGGATGAAGTTCCATCACCCGGTGCTCGAGCAGCTCAGGCAGGACGGTGTGGTGGTCACCAGCGAGATGGAGCTATTCTTCGACCTGTGCCCCTGCAAGACGGTGGCTATCACCGGTTCGGACGGCAAGACCACCACCACAACCATCATTGCGGAGATGCTCAAGGAGGCCGGGCACAGGGTCCATCTCGGCGGCAACATCGGCCGCCCCTTGATGCCGGTGGTGCAGGATATCCGCGACGGAGATTTCGCGGTGGCGGAGCTTTCGAGCTTCCAGCTCATCTCGATGCGCGAAAGCCCGGACATCGCGGTGGTCACCAACATCACCCCGAACCATCTCGACATCCATAAGGACATGCAGGAATACGTCGACGCAAAACGCAACATCGTCCTGCACCAGCACGCCTTTTCCAGAACGGTGCTCGGCGTGGACAACGAATTGGCGGCGTCGTTTGCAAAGGATGTGCGGGGGCAACTCTTTGAATTTTCAGTGAAACATCCGGTACGCACTGGAGCCTATCTCGAGGACGGGATCATCTACGTTTCGATCAACGGCAGGGCGCAGAAGGTCCTGCGCGCCGAAGAGATCAAGCTGCCGGGCATTCATAATGTGGAAAACTACCTCGCTGCGATCTGTGCGGTCTGGGGTTATGCGGATCTGGAGGCGATTCAGAATGTCGCGATGGAATTCGGCGGCGTGGAGCACCGCATCGAACTGGTGCGGGAGCTTGGCGGGGTCAAATGGTACAACGATTCGATCGCGACCACTCCAACCCGGACGATTGCCGGGCTCAACAGCTTTGGGCAGAAGCTGATCGTCATCGCGGGAGGATATGACAAAAAGATCCCGTTCGAGCCGCTGGTGCCCAAGCTGCTTGAAAAGGTGAAGATGCTGATCCTCACCGGGGCGACCGCGGACAAGATCGAATCGGCGGTGAAAGCCGCTGCGGATTTTGATCCGGAAAAACTCGTTGTCCTGCGTGCAAAAGATCTCGAAGATGCGGTGCGTATCGCACATGAAAAGGCCGCCGAAGGGGATATCGTCTCGCTTTCGCCCGCGTGCGCAAGTTTTGATGCCTACCCGAATTTTGAAGCGCGCGGCCGCCATTTTAAGGAACTGGTCAAAGCGCTCTGACCCAAAGGAAAGAAGGTTTCAGATGTCCACAGCAAAAATGATTTTGAACCTCTGTGACGCGGTCGGCGTGTCGGGCTTTGAAGACCGCGCGGCCCAGACGGCGTGGGGGATGCTTGCGCAGCTCGGCCCGTGCGAAACGACGCAGCTCGGCAGCCTCATCTGCCGCGTGCATGAAGCGGGCAAAGGAGCTCCGCATGTGATGCTCACTGCCCACCTTGACCAAATCGGTATGATTGTAAGCTACATTGAGGAAAATGGCTTCCTGCGCGTCTCTAACTGCGGCGGCATTGACCGGTCGCTCGTGTTGGCGGCGCAGGTACAGGTGCACACTGAAAACGGTCCGCTCGACGGGGTAATCTGCACCATTCCGCCCCATCTGAACCCGGACGATGGGAAGCTTCCAAAGCTGGAGGATCTCTGTATCGACGTGGGGATGACCGGGGAAGAGGCACGGGAAAAGATCGCGCTGGGTGACCGGGTGACCATCTGCGGGCAGGCGCGGGAGCTGCCGGGGGGGCTGGTCTGCGCGCCCTCCATCGACGACCGTGCGGGCTGCGCGTCTGTGATTTTGGCGGCCAAACGGCTTGCGGCGGCAAAGCTTGGCTGCACGCTCAGCGTGGCGCTCGTCAGTATGGAGGAGGTCGGCAGCCAGGGGGCTTATACAGCCGCGGTGAAGCTCACGCCGACCCACTGTGTGGCGGTTGACGTTTCGTTTGCGCACACGCCGGATGCCCCCCGCGCAAAATGCGGGCTTATGGGCAAGGGGGCGATGGTCGGCATCGCGCCGGTGCTCGATAACGGCATGTTTAAACAGATGAAGAAACTGGCAAAAGAGGCGGGCATCCCCTATCAGACAGAAGTGATGGGCGGCGCGACCGGTACCGATGCGGACGCGGTGGCGATTTCGGGCGCGGGGGTGCGGTGCGCACTGCTGTCAATCCCGATCAAATATATGCACACGCCGATTGAAATGGTCTGTGTGACCGATGTGGAAGCAGTGGCGGATCTGATCGTTTCGTATGTCCGGGCCGAATTTGGAGGTGACGGGAATGCTTTATAAATATATCGAACGTCTGAGCGGCATTCCCGGCGTGTCCGGCAATGAAGAACAGGTGCGGTATGAGATCCTGCGGATGATCGAGGGCAAATGCCTTTATAAAGTGGATGCGCTCGGCAATATCCTGGCTTTCAAAAAGGGGCGGGAAACCCCGAAGCAAAAGCTGATGATTTCCGCGCATATGGACGAGGTCGGGCTCATTGTGACCTATATCGAAGATGACGGCCTGCTGCGTTTTACAACGGTAGGCGGCATTGACAAGCGTACCATCCCCGGTAAATCGGTGTTGATCGGCGAAACCTTCGGCGTGATCGGCATGAAGGCGATGCATATGAAATCGGCGGAAGAACGGGAAAAGGCCGCTGATCTGGATACGATGTATCTCGATATCGGAGCGAAGGATCGTGACGAAGCCCGCAAACTGGTCCATCTGGGGGATCGCGCGGTATTTTGTTCGCAGTATGCGGAGTTTGGGGACGGATTTTTGCGCGGCCGCGCGCTTGACAACCGGGTTGGCTGCGCGCTGGCTGCGGCGCTTATTGAATCCGACCTGCCGTATGACTGCCACTTTGCCTTTACCGTGCAGGAAGAAACCGGCACCACAGGCGGAAAGACCGCTGCCGCGCAGATTGCGCCGGAGATTGCGATCGTGCTTGAAACAACGACTGCCTGCGATATCCCGGACACGCCGCCCGCAAAGGTGGTCTGCGCGTTGAAAAAGGGGCCGGTGCTTTCGTTCATGGACCGCGGCACCATCTACGACCGGGATCTTTACCGGAGGGCGCTCACCATCGCGGCGGAAAAGGGGATTGCCTGCCAGCCGAAGGCAGGCGTCTACGGAGGCAATGAAGCGCGTTCGGTACAGGTCGCGGGCGAAGGGGCAAAGGTGCTGGCGGTATCGGTGCCCTGCCGGTATCTGCATACGCCGTCCTGTGTTGTCAACCGCTTCGATGTGGATGAAACACGAAAGCTGCTGCCGGAGCTGATCGGCGCGTTTGGCCGGTGATCCGGTACCTGAATGCGGAAACGGAAGCGTTTCTGTGCAACAAAGAAAATACTTTTGGGATATATGAAATAAAAATATACAGTCAGTATCAAACTTATGGCGCCGGGAAGCGGGAGCTGGATCTCTGGTCGATCGAACAGGACGGACAGATCCGGGGATTTCTTTCGCGCCTGAATGGGGTGCTGACCATTGCCGCGCGGGACGTGGATGCCGCTGAGTGCGCTGTATTTGCGCATACAGTCGGAGCCCGCTGCATCAATGGGGAACGGGAGCTTCTCGAACAGCTGAACGCCGTGATCCATGGCACGCTTTGCGCGTCATGGATCCTACGCCGCCGCGGGGACATCCCCGCGGAAGCCGCAGCCGCGCTCTGCGCGGACGGCGTTTCTGTGCGGGTGGAGCGCGCGCAGCGCTTATCTGAGGTATGCAGATTGCATGTTCTGGCAACGCCGGGTTTTGCAGAAACGGTTGACCAGGACGCTTGGATTGCGGAAGCATCGCATAAGCAGCGGCATGGATTGGCGGACTATTACATACTGAAAGTAAATAAAAATGCAATTTCAACTGCAAGTATATTATTTCGTGGAAAAGGACAGGCAGTTCTTGCCGCGATTGCAACCCATCCGGATTTCCGCCGCAAGGGCTATGGAAGCTGGCTGGTGGATTATACACTGCGGCAGGCCTGTGCGGATGGGCTGGCTGTATGGCTTTTCACAAGGGAGGATTCCCTGATGGATTTTTATGCGCCGCTCGGTTTTGAAATCGCCGGACAGTGGGCGCAGATTGATTTCTGACGGCTTAGGAGAGAGAACATGGTAGAACAGTTTTTTAAGGTCGATCCAATGATTATGAAGGAAGCAGAGGCTGCGGAAGAACGCTGCCGGGAAGCTTTCGCCAAGATTGACCGGATCACCGAATATAATGCCTGCAAGGTGCTTTCGGCTTTTATCAAACATGGTGTGAGCGAAAGCCATTTCGCCGGTTCGACCGGATACGGTTACGATGACCGCGGCCGTGAAACGATCGAAAAGGTCTTTGCTGAGATCACCGGCGCGCAGGATGCAATTTTTCGCCACAATTTTGTTTCCGGCACCCATGCGCTGACCGTGGCATTGTTCGGTGTGCTGCGCCCCGGCGATCGGATCGTTTCGCTGACTGGCGCGCCGTATGACACGCTTCAGCCGGTGCTTGGGATTGTGCCGGGCGGCAGCGGGTCGCTCAAGGAGTTTGGCGTACAATATGAGCAGCTCGATCTGCTGAAGGACGGCACGCCGGATTATGATGGGATCGCGCAGGCGGTCAAGGGCGTAAAAGTGGCTTACATGCAGCGTTCCCGCGGTTATTCGCTGCGAGAATCGCTTTCGGTGGATGAAATTGGCCGGATCGCAAAGCTTGTCCGCGCGGCAAATCCCGAGGCGATTATTATGGTGGACAATTGTTATGGGGAATTTGCAGAGGAAAAAGAACCGACCCAGGTGGGCGCCGATCTTATTATTGGATCGCTTATCAAGAATCCCGGCGGCGGGATTGCAAAAACAGGCGGTTACATCGCGGGCCGCGCTGACCTCATTGAACAATGTGCCTGCCGCTTGACCGCGCCCGGCGTGGGCAAGGAGGTCGGTTGTACGCTTGGGGAATCGCGCAGCATGTTTATGGGGCTGTTCTTTGCGCCGACCGTGGTGGGCGCCGCCCTGAAAACCGCTGTTTTCGCGGCGGCGCTTTTCGAGCGCTTCGGTTTTTCGGTTTTTCCTGTTTGCGACGCTCCGCGCGCCGATATTATCCAGGCTGTAAAACTCGGCACCCCGAATGGCCTTTGCGCCTTTTGCCGAGGCGTACAGCGTGGAGCGCCGGTCGACGCGTTTGTGACGCCGGAACCGTGGGACATGCCCGGCTACGACAGCCAGGTGATCATGGCGGCGGGCGCGTTTACGCTCGGCGCGTCCATTGAGCTTTCCGCCGACGGCCCGATGCGGGAACCATATGCGGCCTGGCTGCAGGGAGGCCTCACTTGGCCAAGCGGAAAAACAGGAATTATCCTGGCGGCGCAGTCGCTGCTTGAAGCGGGAGAAATCCATGGTTGACAAGCTTTATACCAATGGCGTATAATATTTTTTGCCGCGGTCGCGGCAAAAAATGCGGGAGTGGCGGAATGGCAGACGCGCCGGTCTTAGGAGCCGGTACTTCGGTGTGTGGGTTCAAGTCCCATCTCCCGCACCAAATCCCGAAAGTTCCGATTCATCAGGACTTTCGGGATTTTTTTGCTCTATCTAATAAAAGAAGAAGGTTAACAGACAGTGAGAAATTATTGGCAGGATTTGAAGAAGGAATTTGCAGGGTACAACAGCGGCAAATTGATGAAGGACTTAATGGCCGGTATGACAGTAGCGGCAGTAGCGCTCCCCTTGGCTTTAGCCTTTGGCGTAAGCAGCGGCGCAACAGCGGCGGCGGGATTGATAACCGCCATCGTAAGCGGATTCTCCATCAGCCTTTTGGGCGGAGCATTTTATCAAATTTCCGGCCCTACAGGCGCAATGGCAGCGATTCTGATTTCGATTATCGCCCAGTATGGCATATCCGGGGTTTTTACCGCTACCATTATGGCGGGAATTTTGCTGGTTTTGGCAGGCGTTCTGCATCTGGGACGTTTAACAGCTTATATTCCCATGCCGGTTATTGCGGGATTCACCTCGGGCATTTCTGTTATTATTGCCCTGGGACAACTTGACAATCTTTTTGGTGTCACCTCAACGGGCGATTCAGCATTAGAAAAGTTTATCAGCTATTTTTCCGGTGCTTTTTCCCCTAACTGGATATCGCTTGCAATTGGTATGCTGGTAATTTTGTTTATGGTGTTTTATCCTAAAAAGTGGAATGCTGTTGTTCCGGCATCGCTCATAGCGATTATCCTTGCGACTGCCTTTGTCATGCTTTTTCATTTAAAGGTGAACCTTGTGGGTGAAATCCCCTCATCGCTGATACTTAGCGAGCGGTTTTCTTTTGCGGAGTTTGATTTATCCAGCATCAGAAACCTTCTTGCTCCGGCAGTCAGCGTTGCGGCTTTAGGCATGGTGGAAAGTTTGCTGTGCGGTGCGAGCGCCGGACGGATGACAGGCGTGCGTTTAAATAACGACCGTGAGTTAGTTGCACAGGGAGTCGGCAATATCCTGTCGCCGCTGTTAGGCGGAATTCCTGCAACGGCAGCTATTGCACGCACAAGCGTGGCAATAAAATCAGGTGCGCAGACAAGACTTACCGGGATATTCCACTCGGTTATTCTGCTGATCTCCATGCTTGCGTTGGGTCCTATTATGGCACAGATCCCGTTATCCGCATTGGCGGGAGTTCTGCTTGTTACAGCATGGCGAATGAATGAGTGGGATACCATCAAATACATTTTTTCACGGAAGTTTGAAGGCGCTATCCTGAAGTTCCTTGCCACCATGGCGGCAACCATTCTTTTTGATTTGACGATTGCAATCCTGATCGGCGTGGTGATTGCATTGATTCTATTGGTGTCCCGCCTGTCCAAGCTGGAAGTCAATTATGACCGGGTGGACCCCAGCAGGCTGAGAAATCAAAAGACCCCGCTTTCTCCTGTGTATGATCATGCGGAAGTGGTATATATAACCGGAGCGGTTATCTTTGCAAATACGCAGATAATTACCAGCATGGCGGAACGGTTGTCCGACAAATCCGCGGTTCTGTTTTCCATGCGTGGGGCTTCTTATATGGACATATCAGGGGCGCAGGCATTTTTGGAATTGCTGCGGGACCTTCAGGAAAAAGGGATTCCGGTCTATATCTGCGGCGTATCGAATGGGGTGAAAGAAATCATGGATCGCAGCGGGATCGTGAGCTGTATCGGTCAAGAAAACTTTTACTGGAGCGTAGAACGCGCGCTCAATCAATGAAAATTTGAATGGATTTGGAAGGAATCGGTTCCCCGCGGAAGGATGTTTTAAAGACCGGCTGCAATTCGAACGGAATTGCAGCCGGTCTTTCCTGATTTTTCCATAGAAGTTTTTTCAGAAAATTAATAGACGTATGGTCATTTTGCTTCCAGCTGATTACAGGCTGTTTGCAGTATTTTTTGATATTCTTCCTCGCTTGTCGTTTTTTCAACAACAAAAGCGAGGAGAATCGTTCCAATTAAATTTAAAACGAACCGGGATATGGCAAATTTGCCTCCCAACTGCGTAACTTCAAACAACATCATCGGTATCTTCTCTGCTGACCATGCCCCGATGAAGATAAAAACATTTGTGAGAGAAACGCCCTTTTTTAAAAAAATAGCGGCTATCGGGAATGCTGCGTAAAGCGGCCCGGCTGAAAAAGAACCCAATGCAAAAGCAAAAACGCCGCCTTTTATTCCTGCGCCCTTACCCATATATTTCATCATAATTTCTTTGGGAATCCAGACATCCATCAGGCCTAATAGAATAAAAACCGGTGGGATGATTGACAGCATTTCCAATAGATTGTCAAGAGAAAGCAACAGTGTTTTTTTTCCGATTTCAGGAGCAATGAATGACAAACCGATATTTAACAGCAATAAAACAGTAAAAAACCGATATCTTAACATAATTTTCGAAAAGCGGGTCATCTCATAATCACCCCTATCACACAAGACGTAATAATAGCGATTGCCAATGACAGGGAATTCCTTTTAAAGGCGGTAAGCCTTCCAAAATACTTTTCTTCCAATGGGAACGTTGCGACCCCGACCATCATAAGCGTGGAAATGAAAATTGAAATCTGTGCATAACCCGCTCCCGCGCGCAATAAAGACGCCGCCAAAGGAAAAGCCACAAATCCGGGAATGAGAGTAACACAGCCAATCACAGCAGCAACAAACATTCCCCAAGCCCCCGATTCCGTACCGAGAAGTTTGGAGATCGTCTCCGTATCCAGTGCCGCCAAAATCAAACCAATTAAAAGCAGTACGCTCAAAATGGATGGCAGGATTTTTTCGAATGATTCCCATGCCTTTTTTATCGCTGATTTTGTCTTTTGGCGGTCCTTGAAAAAAGACAAAATCAGCCACATCGCCGCAATCGCATAAAGGATTTTAGGAAACACTTTGATTCCCTCCTCACCGCTTCAAAAAAGCATTTTCTGAATGGGACCTTAATTTTGCAAGCAATTGTCCTGTGAACAATAAAGGATGCATACTTAAATGTGAGGCAGTATGCTATACTGATCATAGGGTTATCGTACCACACGGACGGCCTTAACCCATGTATCCGCAGATACACCCGAAAAAATAAACTGAAAGGTTTTAAAGCCTATGGACGCCACAATAAGCGTATTATCTGAATGTCCCATATTCGAGGGCGTTCGGGAAAAAGACATATCGGATATTTTGCAGCGCATTGACTGCACAAAAAAACGTTTTAAAAAGAACGAAATCCTCTATCAGACAGGGGATTCATCGAGTTGTATCGGTATTATTGTTTTTGGATGCCTGGAAATTAAAAAGATTCTTCCCAATGGAAATACAGTAAGTATATTCCATAGAAAACGAGGGGAAATGACGGGCGGAAGCATTGTTTTTTCAAGCAATCCGCGGTATCCTTGCGATGTCCTGGCAAAGGAAGAAAGTGAAGTCCTGTTTATTGACAAATCGTATATTTTCGATGTGCTGTTCAAAAACGCCGTCATCGCTTCCAATATGCTGAAGATTTCTGCCAACAGAATCAGGCAGTTTGAAAAACGACTTGAGCTATTTTCCTTTTCTTCCATTCAGCAAAAAATAGCGTTTTCGCTGTTGAATAGCTTTAAGGCAGAAAATGATAAAATAGTCATGATTCCTTTTCCTAAAGCAACATGGGCGGAATACTTAAATGTGTCTCGTCCCTCGCTGAGCAGAGAACTGAAATTCCTCTGTGAACAGGGCGTTATTAAAATGAACAAAAATAAAATTGTCATTCTGCGGAAAGATTTGCTGGAATCTCTGCTGCGCTCTTAAAAATAGAAACAGGATGACCCCTTGGCCAATAAGGGCAAATCGCCAGTCCGGGTCATCGCAAAGCTGTCACTTGGGCTTGCGTAGCGAGCAAATAGACAAAAAAGGAGCGTTTCTGCACCCGGTCCTACTTACGGCGCCAGGGAAATCATGTGAATAGCTTGTTTTTATATTGGCTGTGGCGTAAAATAGAATAGGGAACGGGGCGCGGCGGTAAAGGCCAGACCGCGACCGGCGGATGCTGCGGAAGGAAGGATCGCATATGGAAAGTGCTTTCATCGGCACGCAGAAGTGCATTGCCAACGAAAAATGTGAATTTGTCCATATTTCTGATAAATACCTGCGGCTGGTCGGTTATTCCCGCCAAGAAATCCGGGATCAGTTTCACAACAGTTTTTTTGAGATGGTCTATCCGGAGGATCTGGACACCCTGCGGGAGAATTTTTCCCGGCAGCTTTTGTCGTCAGACAGCTTTTCGATCGATTACCGGGTGCAGACAAAAGCTGGAAAACCCATCTGGCTGCACGACCAGGGAAAGCGGGTTACGGAAGACGGCGTGGATTTTTATTATTGTGAGATCTCCGACGCCACCCGTTATTACAATCTGGACAGCTATTATAAAGGCCTGCTCAATGCGCTGCCGAACCCGATCATCGTTCTTGACAATGACCTGCGCATCACTTTTATCAACCAAAGTGTGGCGCGTGATACCGGGATTTCAGCGCACGAAGCATATGGCAAGCCGTGCGCGGTTTTTCAGACGCCGTTATGCGGGACCGAGAATTGCTGTATCAAACGTTATCTGCGCGGGGATTCCGCAGCGGTTCAATACACGCCGGACGGCCGGATCAACCGGGTGAGTTTTACCCCGCAGTACAACGCCGAGGGCAAACAGATCGGTTATATCAGTATTTCCACCGATGTGACTGAGCTGGTCCAGACAGAAAAGGAACTGCGGCTGAGCGAAGAACGATACCGCATCGCACTTCAGCAGACCAAAAATACCATCTGGGAGTTTGATATCGCGGCAAAAACGAGCTATCGGGCAGACGCTTCCCACAGCGCTGGCCAGAACCGGTACACAAACGTCCCTGAATCGCTGATCGATTCAGGGGCGGTTCATCCGGATTCTGTGAAGGAAATCCGGAAGATGTACGAAGCGATCCTTCGTGGGGAAAAAACCGCCTCCTGTACAGCCAGGATAAGGGATGCGGCGGGGAATTACCGATGGCTCGAACTCACCAGCTCGACCGTTTTCGATGAGGATGGCGTACCGCTGCGCGCAATTGGGACCGCAAGGGATGTAAGCGCCGAAAAGGAGCGTGAACAGCAGTTTATCCAAGAGCGCCAGTATCGGGATTCGCTCGTTTCAGATGCGATCTATACTTATGAAGCCAATCTTACGCAGGATAAAATCTTGCGGATCACCTCCGGCTGGGCCAATCTGCTGGGCGTTAAGGAGATGGAGAACTACTCCAGCCTGATCCACAAGGCGCAGGAACGGGCGGTGCATCCAAACTACCGCCAGTACATAATGGATATACTCGGCCGGAATTCGCTGCTTGAGGCGTTTCGCAATGGACGCCGGGAGGTTTCCTGCGAATATCAGCAGCTCGATAATGACGGCGAGATGATCTGGGTGTGCAACACCGTTTACCTGATCCAGTCGGAGGTCAGCGGGGATATCTGCGCGTTTATCTATCTCAAGGATATCGACCATCAGAAAAGGCAGGCTTTGGAACTGCAGAAAAAAGCCGAGCGTGACCAGCTGACCGGGCTTTTCAACCGGACGGCGTCCCGCTCGCTGATCGACCGGATTCTTGGGGATACGAAAGGGAGACCCTGCGCGATGTTCATGCTGGACATCGATAATTTTAAACAGATCAACGACACCTATGGGCACCTGTTTGGAGATGCGGTCCTTTCTGAAACCGCGGCCCGTCTGAGCACCCTTTTCCGCAAAGGCGATGTGCTTGGCAGGCTGGGCGGGGATGAATTTTTGATCTTCCTGCAGGGCATCCCGAACGAAGAACTGGCGCTCAGAAAAGCGGAGCAGGTCTGCAGGCAGGTGCGCAGCGTCTATTCTTCGGGCGGCAGGCAGTGTGAAATTTCCGGCTCGGTGGGTATCGCTTTTTCCCCACGCGATGGAGGATGCTTCGACACCTTGTATGAACGGGCCGATATCGCCCTTTACCATGCGAAGGATCAGGGGAAGAACCAGTTTGCGGTCTATCAGGAGGGCCTGTGGAAAAACCTTGTGAAGCCGCTTTCCCCCCGCCTCTCGCAGGAAAAGAACCTTGCCAAATCTTTTTCCGAAAACATTGGGGAATACATTTTCAAAATCCTTTATAATGCCAGGGATCTCGATCTTTCGGTCAATGCAGTGCTGGAGCTGCTCTGTAAGCATTATAATACCCGCCGGTCCTATATTGTCGAATACGATGCGGAAAACGACGCCTTCTCGATGACCTTCGAATGGTGTGATCAAGGCTTTCCGTCCGCGAAGGGCTGGATGCAGGGGATCAGCCTGGGAAAATACTGGGAGCGCTTCGATGAGGACGGGGTTTTCCTCCTGGAGGATATCTCCGGAGCAGATCCAGCGCTGGAGGCGATTGTCCGCCGGGTGGGGTCCTGTTCACTGATCCAGTGCGCGATGGTTTCCGGCGGGAGATTCCGCGGCTTCCTCGGGGTGGATGAGGACCGCTGCCAGCGTGCCTTCAGTGAGGAGGAGCGCTCCACGCTGCTGAGCGCGGGGGAGATTATCAGCACCTTCCTGCTCAACCAGCGCAATGAAGCGGAACGCCTGCGGCTGATCGAAACCCTGCAGACTCTTCTGGATAAGATGCCAAACGCGGTCTATGTGGTGGAACAGAACACCCACCGGCTGGTTTACTGCAACAGGCGGCTTCTCCGGATATTTCCGGACGCCATGTCCGGCAGGCCATGCTACGAAACCTTTCGGGGATTTTCGAGTCCGTGCCGGGAGTGCCCGATGAGCGGTATTGGGGGGAAGAATGAGTCCAGTACCGAGGACATCTATAACGAACGTCTCAATGTGTGGATCAAAACCACTGCGACCCGGATCAAATGGCCGGGCGCTGGGGAGCATTTCATGCTCAACTGCGTGGAGGTCACAAAGTATAAAGATCCGAAACAGGAAGAATAAAAGAACCCCGGCCGGCGTAAAAACGCCGGCCGGGGTTTCATTCAGCCTTTTGTCTCCCGCAGCGGGAGACAGAATTTAAAATGCCGGTTGGTCATCCCCTGACGGAGATAGAATGTGTGGCTCATGACGCGAGATCTGTTGCAGCAGACCTCCAGCTGCAGGCAGCCTTCCCGCACAGCGGCCTCTTTTGCGGCGGCAAACAGAAGTTTGCCGATGCCCTGTCCACGCAGCTGCCCGCACACCACCAGCTCCTGGATTTCCGCGACTTTGGCGGCATGGTGCAGAAGCTGCTGGATATGCAGGCTTATAAAGCCGAGCACCCTGCCGCCCTCCTGGGCGACGAAATAATGAACCTGCGGGTTTTCAAGGTTCTGCCGGTAACACGCCGAAAAGCCTTTCCGGCTGACTGGGGTGCCCTCCAGTTCGCAGATCAGAAGATAGATCTCTTCGAGCTGACTGGACGCTGCCGGTAAAATTTCAACCATTCCGCTCCCTCCCGATGGAAAACCGTTTATTCCGCTTTGAAGTACCGGCCGATGGCGTCCGCGCCGAGGATGGCGGCATAGACCTTTTCGGGTGTGACTTCCAGCGGCATGTTGTAGATCGATTCCCCTTCGGCGCAGGCCGCGTTTGCAACCGCCATCAGGTCGGCCGCGACCGGATCGGAGACGCCGATATCGGCAAGGGTGGTCGGCAGACCGACGTCCATGCAGAATCCGATGACCTCCTCCAGCTCCTCGGACGGCGCATTTTCAAGCACGAGCTGTACCAGTGTGCCGAACGCAACTTTTTCGCCGTGATAGTAGCTGTGGCACTGGGGCAGGACGGTGAACCCGTTGTGGATGGCATGTGCGCCCGCCAGGCCGCCGCTCTCGAAACCGATTCCGCTCAGATAGGTGTTTGCTTCGATCACATCTTCGACCGCTTTGGTGCAGACCTTCTGCTCCACCGCGAGCTTGGCCTGCAAGCCCTCTTCGATCAGCGTTTCATAGCAGAGCCGCGCCAATGCAATCGCTGCCTTGGTGACCTTGCCGCCCGCGCAGGTGGAA
Organism: Anaerotruncus sp. AF02-27; assembly: GCF_003465835.1. Lineage (NCBI taxonomy): Bacteria > Bacillati > Bacillota > Clostridia > Eubacteriales > Oscillospiraceae > Anaerotruncus > Anaerotruncus sp. AF02-27. The sequence continues at coordinate 209,125 of NZ_QSBX01000003.1, forward strand.
CCATTTGAGGCTCTGGTGGCGCGCGCCTCAAAATAGGTGGCGAGCGCATCGCCCATGCCGCTCACCAAAAGGCGTGCCGGCGCGGCGCTCACGATGTCGGTGTCAATGAGCACGAGGTTCGGGTTCTGCGGCAGGAAGAGGTACTGGTCAAAAACGCCCTCATCGGTGTAGAGGACCGAAAGCGCGCTGCATGGCGCGTCGGTGGAGGCAATGGTCGGGACGATCGCAACCGGTTTTTTGGTGTAGTAGCCGACTGCCTTGGCGGTGTCGAGAATTTTGCCGCCGCCCACGCCGACGATCACGTCGCAGTCCCCCATCAGGCCGATGAGGCGGTCGACTTCGTTTTTGCTGCATTCGCCGCGAAAGCTTTCAAAGGTGACTTTGCCGCCGAAACCCGCTTCAATCGGGGCCTTCACGCGCTTCATGCCGGATTCGCTGACAAGGATAAACGGATTTTTCCCAAGCGCGTCGACATAGGTTTTGAGATTTTTGAGTTCGCCCTTTCCCTGGACATACTTTCCGGGCGAAATGATGATATTGGCCATTTGGAACGCTCCTTTATTTTTTAATTGGTAGGACATCTTTAATTGACAATAGTTTAACATAGATGCGCCGCCAATTGCAATGGAGAAGCCAACAAACTGTACGGGGAAATTCCGCCGATTTTGTGAAATTTGAGCTGTTTGAAAGAACAGGCCGAAAATGATATACTATATATCTATCGTATCATTGGAAAGAGGGAAAAACAACATGCAATTTTTAAAAAGGCTGCTCCCTGCCGGGCTGCTTTTGGCGCTTGCCGGCTGCGGGGAGGCGAGCTCGGTCGGCGTCATCGGCGGCGCGGACGGCCCGACGGCCGTTTTTGTGACCACAGCCACCAAAACGAATCCAGCCGTTTGGCCGACAGTGGCGCTTGTTGTGATTGCCGCTGTGATCGGCGTAATTGTCTGGCTGAAACATCGAAAGTAAGGAGAAATACCGTTTATGGACTTTGCCGCGATCCTTTCAAAGGAATTCAACATTGCAAAAAACCTGGTGGAAAACATCATCGCGCTCATCGACGAGGGCAATACCATCCCGTTCATTGCGCGTTACCGAAAGGAAAAAAACGGTTCCTGTGACGATCAGGTGCTGCGGGAACTTTCCGACCGGCTCGAATATCTGCGCGGGCTTGAAAAACGAAAACAGGAGATCACCGATTCGATCACGGAACAAGGCAAGATGACCGAGGACCTCGCCGCCGATATTGCCGCGGCCGAGACGCTCGCCCGCCTGGAGGACATCTACCGCCCCTATAAGCAGAAGCGGCGCACCCGCGCGACGATTGCGAAGGAACGCGGGCTGGAACCACTGGCGGAACTGATCCTCGCACAGGACAAAACCTCCGGTACGGCGCAAGCGCTGGCCGCGCCGTTCGTCGATCCGGAGAAGGAGATCCCGACGGCGGAGGACGCCATCGCGGGAGCCTGCGACATCATTGCGGAACAGGTGTCAGACAGCGCGGAGGGCCGCCAGCGGCTGCGTCTTTATTATCAGAAGAATGCCGTCCTGCGCAGCGTGGCCGCCGATCCGGACAAGGAGAGCGTCTACAGCACCTATTATGACTACGCGGAACCGGTTGCCAAGGTCCCAAGCCATCGGGTTTTGGCGCTCAACCGCGGAGAGAAGGAGGAATTCCTCAAGGTCGCCGTTGAGGTGGACGGAGGATATGCCGCCGGGCTGCTTGGCGGGTTGTTTGTCAAAAAGGGCAGCATCACCACGGGCCTGGTGCAGGAAGCGGTCGCGGACGCTTATAAACGACTGATCCATCCTTCGCTTGAACGAGAGGTGCGTTCCGATCTCACCGAAATGGCGAACGAACAGGCGATCAAAAACTTCGGCGTGAACCTGAAGGCGCTGCTCATGCAGCCGCCGGTCAAGGGAAAGACAGTGCTCGCGATCGACCCGGCCTACCGGACCGGCTGTAAGATCGCGGTGGTTGACCAGACCGGCAAGGTGCTCGACACGACGGTGGTCTATCCGACCCCGCCGCAGAACAAAACCGTTGAAGCCAAACGCGTCCTTGGCGCGCTGATCAAAAAGCACGGCGTGCAGGTGCTTTCGATCGGCAACGGCACTGCTTCCAAGGAAAGCGAGATCTTCGCGGCCGAGATGATCCATGAGCTTGACTGCGGGCTCCAGTACATGATGGTCAACGAGGCCGGCGCGTCGGTCTATTCGGCCTCGAAGCTTGCGGCGGCCGAATTCCCGGACTATGACGTTTCACTGCGCAGTGCGGTTTCGATCGCGCGGCGGCTGCAGGACCCGCTGGCAGAGCTTGTGAAGATCGACCCGAAGTCGGTCGGCGTGGGCCAGTACCAGCACGACATGCCGCCCAAACGGCTTGACGAGACGCTTGCGGGCGTGGTGGAAGACTGCGTAAACCGGGTCGGCGTGGATCTAAACACGGCGTCCGCGTCACTATTGGGATATGTTTCGGGACTTTCGGCGGCGGTCGCGAAGAACATTGTTGCCTACCGCGAGGAGAATGGGGAATTTACCTCCCGGCCACAGCTCAAAAAGGTGCCGAAGCTCGGCCCCAAGGCGTATGAGCAGTGCGCAGGATTTCTGCGCATCCCGCACGCGAAAAATGTGCTTGATAATACCGGCGTGCATCCGGAAAGCTATGATGCTGCAAAAACGGTGCTGGAGAGTTTCGGCTACACCCTTGCGGATGTGGCGGGGCATAAGATTTCAGATCTGCCGGACAAGGTGAAGGCCCAGGGCGAGGCGAAGGTGGCGGAATGCTGCGGAATCGGCGTGCCGACCCTCCGGGACATCGTAAACGAGCTTTTAAAGCCCGGCCGCGATCTGCGCGACGACCTGCCGCAGCCGATGCTGCGCAGCGACATTATGGATCTCAAGGACTTGAAACCCGGAATGGAGCTGAGGGGCACCGTACGCAATGTGATCGACTTTGGCGTGTTCGTGGATATCGGTGTGCATCAGGATGGGCTGGTACACATCTCACAGATCACCAACCGTTATATCAAGCATCCGAGCGAGGTGCTCAAGGTAGGCGATATCGTTACCGTGTGGGTTATTTCGGTGGATGTACAGAAGAAACGTATTTCGCTCACCATGAAAAAGCCGAAGCAGATGTAATTGCGCCCTCCGCGCGCCCGGGCCCTATTTCTTGCTCGTGCAAGAAATAGGGGAAAGAACACGCCAAGGGGAAACCCCTTGGACCCCCGCCGCCGCTGGTTGCTTCGCAAAGGCGGCGGCCGCGTCCTTAGGCTTCGAGACCTGCGTCGCGCCGGCTCCCCCCAAAAACGGCCAGCTCAGGGCTGATGGCCACGTTTGCCGCACCGCCGCTCTTTCTGCCGACGGAGCGGATGGGGCGGTAATTAAAAACGAACGAAAGGCGGGTGCGCGATGCGCATATTGCTGGTGGCGGTCAACGCCAAATACAGCCATACCAATCTGGCGGTGCGCTATCTGCGCAATGAACTGCGGGCTGCCGGTTTTGACGCTGAAATTGGGGAATACACGATCAATCAGCAGCCGCGGGAAATCCTTGCCGACATTGTGGCCCGTGCACCGGACAAACTCTTTTTTTCCTGTTACCTGTGGAACATCCGGATGATCCGGCAGGTGGGGGCGGATTTCCGGCTGCTCTTTCCCGATACGCCAATCGTACTCGGCGGACCGGAGGTGTCGTTCGACCCGCAGACGCAGCTCACTGCGATGCCATGGGCTGACGCGGTGATCTGCGGCGAAGGCGAGCCGCTCGTCGCGCGCGTCGCGGGCGAGAAACGCCCCCGCGGTATTTACCGCGGGACCGGCTTTGCCGATCTCGACGCGCTGCCGTTTCCCTATACCGATCTTGCCGCGCTCCAGAACAGGGTGCTTTATTACGAATCCTCGCGCGGATGTCCGTTTGGCTGCTCCTACTGTCTTTCCTCCGCTGACCGAACGCCGCGCTTTCGTTCGCTCGAATTGGTTTACAGGGACTTACAGCGGTTTCTTGACGCAAAGGTCATGCAGGTGAAATTTGTCGACCGTACTTTTAATCTGGATGCAAGGCGAGCGCTTGCTATCTGGCGGTATCTTGCCGAACACGATAACGGCGTCACCTCGTTTCAGATGGAACTGGGCGGCGATCTTACCACTGGAGAGCAGCTCGCGTTCCTGCAAGCCGTGCGGCCCGGGCTTTTCCAGTTTGAAATCGGTGTGCAGAGCACCTGCGAGCAGGCCCTGCAAAAAATCTGCCGCGCGACCGATCTTGTGAAGCTGCGGGAAAATGTTGCCGCTGTAAAAGCCGCCGGGAATATCCACCAGCATCTCGACCTGATCGCAGGGCTGCCGCTCGAAACCTTTCAGCGATTCGGGCAGTCGTACGACGAAGTTTTCAGCATGCGTCCCCAGCAGCTTCAGCTGGGATTTCTCAAACTGCTGCGGGGTTCATCGCTCTATGAAAAGCGGACGGAGTATGGGATCATACACAGCGCTGAACCGCCTTATGAAGTGCTCTGCACGCCACAGCTTTCCTTCCCGGAGCTTGCGCGGCTCAAAACGGTGGAGGAGATGACCGAAACTTATTACAATTCCGGCCGTTTTTCACATGCGCTCGATTATCTTTTGGAATACAGTGTGTCGCCGTTTTGGACGCTGCTTGCCCTTGGGGAAGGGATGCCCGCGCGTGCGGTCGGCAAGTACGAATATTACGAACGGCTCCTTGATTTTGCGGTCCGGCAGGGCTGCGACCGGGAAATCATGGGCTGGCTGATGAAATACGACCTCTGCCTGCATGAACGGCCCCGCCGTCTGCCAAAGGGATGTCCGATGGGCGAGCCGTCCCGACCGGCACAGTATGGACTGCCGCCCGCTGCGCATGTGGAAACCTTTCCGTTCGATGTGACCTGCCCGTCCCGCCCGTCCATCCGGACTGTGCTCGTTTTTGACTACGCAAAGCGGGACCTTTTCGGCCGCGCAGCCGTGAAAAAACTCGAATAAAGCCTCCCGCCTGCGGCGGGGGGGGTTTT
>NZ_QSBX01000003.1:214158-231744 GCF_003465835.1 Anaerotruncus sp. AF02-27
CGCCTGCGGCGGGAGGCTTTTTCAATCGGTTTGTCCTTTTTCGGCGCAGCCGGTTTTCGCAATGGTTGCGAAAACCCGTCCCGCGTGCTTATTCTCACGCGGAAAGTTGCGTTTTGTCTGAGGCAGATTGCGGGCTGTCTTTGCCGCAGGCAACGAAACAGCCCGCGTGGGGGTCCCGGGGAACTCCCCGGGCGCATTCTTTGGATACTTTCTTGTGCGCGCAAGAAAGTATCTCCGGGCGCGTGAAAGGCGCATAAGCTCCACGCTAGTGAATATCATGCTCCTTTATGTACCAGCGCATGATTTTGATCCCGAGCAGCAGGGCGTAGACTGCCAGCGCGGTGACCGCGATCCCGATCAGGCCAAAAAAGCCCGTGAGCAGCAGCGGGATGATGGAATAGACGATACTGTGCATCATTCAATCACCTCCAGAGAATACCCGACCTTAAAGCATTCACCGGGCTCGATCCATTTGCAGTATTTTTTCTCGGAGAATTCGCCTGATTCGCCCTTTACGGCGGGCATGCCGCACCACGGCTCCAGGCAGAGGTAATTGCCGTTCTTATGCGGGATCGACCAAACGGCGAGCACATCAAATTTATGAAAATCAAATGAAAAGCCCTTACCGGTTTTGGGATTTAGGAGCTTTACCACGCGGGATTTGAGGTTGTCAAAGATGAGCGCGTCGCGTGGATCAAAGAGCGCGTGGTCAAGCGCGAGCGTGTCGGAATTGTGAAAATCCGGCAGATATTCCTCCCCGTCGATGCAGGTGCCGTCGCTCATCGTCAGATTTTTGCCATCCTCCATGTATTCAAACTTGAGCACATAGTCATTGAACGTTTCCCCGTCGTAAATGGGGCACGCGAATCCCGGATGCCCACCGATGCACATCGGCATACGCTTGCCGGATTTGTTTTCGACCAGGAAGACCGTGGAAAAACCATTTTCGCAGATGGTGTGCGTGACATGCAGTACAAATTCAAACGGATACTGCCGCAGGGTTTCCGCATTCGATTCATAGATATATTCTACGAAATCCACGCCATGTTTACCAAGGGTGAACGGGATTTTACGAGTAAATCCATGTTTGCCGAGCGGATATTCCACGCCGTCAAAATAAGCGTGGTCGTCCATTGTGGCCCCGCACGCGGGAAACAGCATGGGAGTGTGGTTCGGCCAGATAGCCGGATCAGCCTGCCAGATATATTCCCGGCCGTTCGCTGGAATAAAAGATGTGACCTCCGCGCCGACCGTGCTGCAGATCGCTTTGGAGCCGCCGGATTTTAAGATGATTTCAGACATCGCGATTGACCTCCTGTTTGGATTCCTCCTGTGTATTTAAGAAACGGTCCACAATAAAACGGGGCCGGTGCTTGACTTCCTTATAGATTTTTCCAATATATTCGCCCAGGATCCCCAGGCAGAGCAGCTGAATGCCGCCGAGCGCCCAGACCGACCCCATCAGGGTGGTCCAGCCCTCCACTGTGTAACCGAACAGCTTGGTGATGAGCAGCCACAAAAGGCACAGGCAGCTTACAAAAAAGATCACGAATCCCAGCGTGGTGATGAGGCGGATCGGTTTGACCGAGAAGGATGTGATCCCGTCGATGGCAAAGGCGAGCATTTTCTTGAGAGGGTATTTCGACTCACCAGCAAATCGTTCGCTGCGTTCATAGGTGACCACCGAAGTGCGAAAACCGATCAGCGGGACGATACCGCGCAGAAAAAGGTTGACTTCGTCATACTGCGCGAGCGCTTCCAGCGCGCGGCGGCTCATCAGCCGGTAGTCAGCGTGATTTTCCACAATCTCAACGCCCATCCATTTGAGGAATTTATAGTACCCCACCGCCGTCGTGCGCTTGAAAACGGTGTCCTTCGCACGGGAGGAACGCACCCCATAGACGATGTCGCAGCCGTTTTGATACTCAGCGACAAACCGGTCGATCGCATCCACGTCGTCCTGCAGGTCGGCGTCCATCGAGATGGCGATGTCGCAGAAATCCTTTGCCTGCATCAGCCCCGCGACCAGCGCGTTCTGATGCCCCTGATTGTGGGAAAGCTTGAGCCCGGAAAAAAGCGGGTTGCGCTTATGCAGGTCGGCAATCAGCGCCCAGGTGGCGTCGCGGCTGCCGTCGTCCACGAAAAGCACTTTGCTTTTTGGAGAAACGGTTCCCTGTTCAATCATTCCGCCGAGCTTGGCGGTCAGGCGGCGTGCTGTTTCGGGCAGCACCTCCTGTTCGTTATAACAGGGGATCACGAGATATAGGATGTCGTTCATGCGGTTCCCTCCCGTTTTTGTTGACTGCCGTCCTGCTTTGAACCTTTCGATTCCCCGGGCGGCGATTGCGGATGCTCGTCGAACCATTCGGCGGGCGGCGCGGGCAGTTCCATCCACTCGGGCTCCGGGCCGTCCGGCACACGCAGCGCATCAAAGCCATTTGTCTTGCCGCGCGGCGGCAGCGGTTCGGGCGCGGGGCGGCGCTTCCTCCAGATGAGCAGGTAGATTATCAGCACGGCGACTCCTAGGCTGCTCCCCGCAATGCCGGGCAGGAGCCCCGGTGTCATATAGGAGAAACGGATGGTGTTTTCGCCCGCCGGCGCGCGTACGGCCATGAATCCAATATTCGCCTGCACGATTTTTGCGGGCTCGCCGTTCACAGTGGCGCTCCAGCCCTTATCGTACGGCACCGAGAAAAAGACAAGGTTCTCCCGCGGCAGGTCGATCTGCGCGGTGAAGCCGCGATTGTCGATTTCGAAGGATTCGGCGGCTGTTGCGCGGCGGTTTTCCGCGTCGATATAGAAGTCCTCTTCCCCAAGATATTCGTAATATTCCGGCGGCATTTCCTCGAGCAGGTCGTCGTTTTGCACGGCGTCCTCCTTGTCGAGCGCCATCGCCCGCAGGAGCACCGCGGAGCGCTGCGCCTCATCCACCGTGTTGAGCTGGGTTTCAGTGATATAGTAATCGTAGGTGAAGCCCATGGGGATGTAGTAGTCATTTTCGTAGATGTTGAAGCCAATCTGCTGGTCGTAGAAAGAATAGCCCGGCATCGGGTCCTGCTCCTCCTTGTCATCCGCAATGAAGAGCCAGCGCACCGATAAGAGTGAACGCAGCTGGTAATATTTCGTCTCAGGCTTGGAGGAGACATCCCGCTTGACTCCGACATCCGGATAGAACTCCATGATCGAAACCGGGACGATGGAATGGAAGGCCTGGATGTTCGGCAGGTGCCAGTACATGCCCAGGTTGTCCATTCCCTGATAGATGTCCGCGCGCGCAAACTGCTCCTGCGGCAGATCGATCTGGTAACGGCCGTCGAGCGCCGTGTCGCGCAGGAAATCCGGATAATCCGAGTGGCATTTGCCCATGGCGATGAAGGTGATCGAATAGGTCACGCAGACGAAGCAGAGCGCGCAGGTGAGAATCCGGGAAAAGAGCTTTGTCTCGCGGTAGCGGCGGATGATGAGAATGAGCGCCGCGAGCCCCAGCAGGCTGATGGCGGCGATCGCTGCGAAACGTTCCGGGTATTTGGTGAGCCCCAGCGACACTTTGCCAGCCGAATCGATGATCGGGGTAAGCCCCAGGATCGCGGTGACGGCGGCGGTGAACACCGCGGTAATTTTGAATCCCCGCTCAAGATTGATCGAACGGTTTTCGAGCGCGATCATGGTGGCCATTGCCATCAGCAGGATGGGCATATAATACCAGCGGGCGTAATAGGAATTGTTGAACATGATAAACATGCTGTTGAGCCCTGGCAGAAGCGCGCAGGCGAGGCAGAACAGCAGGATTTTTCGCAGCCAGTCGCGTTTCGATTGGACATAGGCGATGACACCGGTCATGCTGAAAAGGGGCAGCCAGGCCGAGAGCGAAGCCCATTTCGCGCCGCGGTCAGGGAAGAGGTTCGGCCGGGAGGGCAGATCGGGCGGGAAGAACATGCTCGTGATGATAGCGGGGTAGAGCTGCGCGTGCCAATAGAGCCAGAAATTCCAGCCGTCAAGCAGTTCGGTCCCGCCGGTGCGGGGATTGCCCAGGATGGCAAGCGCGCTCGGCAGGAAAAGGAACATCGCCAGCAGCATGCCCACCACCGATTCAAACGCGACCCAGAAGAACTTTTTGAGGGTCATGCGCCAGTCGCGGGAGAACGAACGGAATGCGAAATAGATCAGCACGAAAACCACTTCACCGATAAAGAACCAGTAGTTGACGATCGCATTGATCGCAACCGCCAGCGCGAATATGCCGCGGCGGTTTTCTGTGACCAATTCCTCCATGCCGACCAGCAGCAGCGGGAAAAAGACAATCGCCTCATGGAAGTGATTGAAAAAAATGTTGTAGACCGCAAAGCCCGAGAAGGCGTAGAGGATGGCGCCCATCACGACGTATTCGCGGGTTTTCACAAACCGCTTGAGATAGAGCGCAGAAGTCGCCGCTGCACAGGCGTGCTTTAAGATCAGCAGCGGGGCCATCAGGTGTGGGACAAATTCGGTTGGGAAGGGGATGGTCAGCCAGAAAAATGGGCTGCCGAGCAGATAGAAGGAATAGGAACCGATGAAGTTGGCGCCGAGATCGGTGTACCAGTTCCAAAAAATATCCCCGGTGCGCACCGCTTCGTGCGCCAGTTTGTAAAAGGGGATCTGCTGGACGTTGAAATCCCCGAAAAAGAAAAAGTACCCTTTATCGTAGACCATGAAGGGGATAAAGATCAGCGCGGCTGTCAGAAGCGCGAGGAAAAAGGCTTTGCGGCAGACGCCCTTTTTGGCATCGATCGATTGAAGCTGCATCGTGAAACCTCCAAAACGCGTAAAAGCATACATCAAATATTATACCACAATTTGCCGTTTTTAAAAGCGTCTCTTTCTTTTAGGTGGGATATTTGCTATAATTTAATGCACACCCCAATTTTCCGCAAAAGCAAAAGGAGAGAAGATCTTGAAGGAATACAGCTTTTTCGCCATGCTTTCCCGCATGAAATATATCACCCGCTGGGGCCTGATGCGCAACTCCCGGCAGGAAACGCTCAGCGAACACACTCTGGACGTGGCCTATATCGCCCATGCGCTGGCTTTGCTTTCAGGCCTGGACCCGGCGAAGGCGGTACTCTGCGCGCTCTATCACGATTGCAGCGAGATCCTCACCGGGGACATGCCCACCCCGGTGAAATATTATAACCCCAAAATCAAACAAACCTACAAGGAGATTGAACAGATTGCTTCCGACCGGCTGCTGTCCACCCTGCCGGAGGAGCTTTCCGCCGCTTACCATCCATGCTTTTATGAAGAGGACCCGCAAATTTTACAGATCGTCAAAGCTGCGGATAAGCTTTCGGCGCTTATCAAATGCATCGAAGAGATCCGTATGGGCAATGACGATTTTCTCTCCGCGCGGCAGGCGCAGCTTGACGCTCTGCATGCAATGGACCTGCCCGCGGTGGAAACTTTTCTAGAACAGTTCCTGCCGGCCTATGAAATGACGCTGGATGAACTCAATTTGGCAAAAAATTAACGAACATACCCGGATTTTGCAGAAAAACTTATTTGATATATAGAAAACCCCTTAATTTACCGATTTTTTTCTTCAATTTACGACAAACCGTGAATATTATGGTATAATAGAGACAAAAATTAGGAGGGCGTTTTATGGATAAGAAAATGACGGGAATCATTGCGTACATCACACTTATCGGCTGGCTGGTTGCGTTTTTCGCAGGCGATAAGGAGGGCGCAAAGTTCCATCTGAACCAGTCGCTGGTGATCTTCCTGTTCTCGATCGTATGTAGCGTTTTGACTGTGATCCCGGTCGTCGGATGGATCGTCGGATTCGTTGGCGGCATCGCTGGTTTTGTTTTCTGGATCATGGGCCTTGTGGCGGCTTGCAAGGAAGAAGAAAAAGCAGTCCCGCTGATTGGTTCGATTAAAATCATTAAATAAGTTTCGATGAAAAAGCCTCCATCCAAACGGATGGAGGCTTTTTGTTATGCCTTAAAACTGTCCTTAAGGGTCACAATCCGATTGAAGGTATCCGCATTTTTGCTGTCCATGCAGAAATATCCCATCCGCACAAACTGGAACCGGTCGCCCGGCTTGGCCTGCGCCAGGGAAGCCTCCAGCTTGCAGCCGGAAAGCTCCGTGAGCGAGCCCGGATTGAGATAGTCGAGATAGTTGGTGCCTTCCGGCACATCGTTCACATTTTCGAGCGTGAACAGGTTGTCATAAAGCATGGCCTTTGCGTCGACACAATGCGCCGCCGAGACCCAGTGGATCGTTCCGCGCACTTTGCGCCCATCGATCGGACTCCCGTTCTTCGTCTCCAGATCAGCGGTGCAGCGCAGTTCAATGATCTGGCCGTCCGCATCTTTGATGATCTCGTCGCATTTTACAATGTAAGCGCCCATCAGGCGAACTTCGCCGCCCGGCTTCAGCCGCTGGAACTTCGGCGGAGGCACCTCCGCGAAGTCACTGCGCTCGATGTAAACTTCGCGCGAGAAGATCACGTCGCGGCTGCCGCTTTCCGGGTCGACAGGATTATTCGCAACCGGGAAGGCTTCCGTTTTGTCCTCCGGATAGTTGGTGATGACCACCTTGACGGGATCGAGCACCGCCATCCGGCGCGGCGCGTTGGTATTGAGCTCCTCACGGATGCAGTATTCGAGCAGCTTGATGTCGACAATGCTGTTTGCCTTGGCAACACCGGCACGCTTGACAAACTCAAGGATTGACGCGGGCGTATAACCACGCCGGCGCAGCGCGCATAGGGTCGGCATACGCGGATCGTCCCAGCCGTCAACCTTACCGGTTTCGACCAGTTCACGCAGGTAGCGCTTGGACATGACCGTATGGGTGATGTTCAGGCGGGCAAATTCCCGCTGTTTGGGTTTGTGCGCGAACCCGATATTATCAACCACCCACTCGTAGAGCGGACGATGGTTTTCAAATTCGATCGAACAGAGGGAATGGGTGATTCCTTCAATTGCATCCTGTATAGGATGAGCAAAATCATACAAAGGGTATATGCACCATTTGTCGCCCTGCCGGTGATGATGCGCCCGGACGATCCGGTAGATGGCCGGATCGCGCAGATTCATGTTGGGAGAGGCCATGTCGATTTTGGCGCGCAGGGTCTTGCTGCCGTCCGGGAACTCGCCGTTTTTCATCCGCTCAAAAAGATCGAGATTTTCTTCAACCGAGCGGCTGCGGTAAGGGCTTTCCTTGCCCGGAGCGGTGAGGGTGCCGCGATATGCGCGCATCTCATCCGGCGTCAGATCGCAGACATATGCTTTTCCGTCTTTGATGAGCTTGACAGCATATTCATAGCACTGGTCAAAGTAATCCGAGCCATAGTAGATGCCGCCGTTGGGAATGGCGCCCAGCCAGCGCAGATCCTCTTCGATCGATTCGACGTATTCGGTATCCTCTTTGACTGGATTGGTATCGTCGAAACGAAGATTGAAGAGCCCGTTATATTTCATCGCGGTGCTCCAGTTGATCCAGATGGCTTTTGCCGAGCCAATGTGAAGATAACCGTTCGGTTCCGGCGGAAAGCGGGTGTGGATCTGTTCGGTGAAGCCATTTGCAATGTCTTCATCAATAATGTCGTGGATAAAATTGGAAATTTCTTCGCTCATACTCTATCCCTTCTCAATTTAAAATCTTTTTTGCGCCCTTCGCGCACCCGGAATTGCTCCGCAGGGTGACTTTCTTGCTTGTCCAAGAAAGTCACCAAAGAAGGACACACGGGGGATTGCGCCCTTCGCGCGCCCGGAGTTCTTGCGCCCTTCGCGCGCCCGGAGTTCCTTTCTTGCTTGTCCAAGAAAGGAACCAAAGAAGGCCACGCGGGGACACCCCGCGGCCCCGTGCGTGCTGTTTGGTTGCCTTCGGCAAAGACAGCACGCAATCTGTTGAGACAGAACGGTATGTCCCGCGTGATAAAAAGCACGCGGGACGGGCGGCCGCAACCGTTGCGGCCGCGCGCTGTGCGCAAAGCGGACAAACGGATCGAAAGAACGCTTCGCGTTCAAAAATCGATGCCGACGGGAATTCTCATTGTCCAGCAAGGCGCGAATAGCGCCATCGCCGCCGCAGGGCGGCGATATTTGGAAATGCGCTAAATCCGTTTGCCAGTGTCGCGCAGGACAAAACACGCTTCAAAATCGCAGTCGAGTGCATCGGCAATTTTGACGAGATCACGTTCGGAAAGATTATCCCGCACGAGTTTGTCATTAAGCGTTGCGGGTGTAATTCCCAACTTGGCGGCAAGTTTGACTTGGGTCATTCCTCGCTCAATCAGGAGGATTCTAACTTTTTTTGCTAGCCCCATTCAGGCCGCCCCTTTCTTATTGTAAGATAACATATTGTTGATATTACGTCAATAATCTAAAAAATAAGAAAATATATTGACAAATTAGAAAAAAGACGTAAAATAATGGTAAGGAGTGATTGCTATGACATTTGATTTTAAACATTCGCTTACCCTTGACGATCTCAGCGAACTTTTGCTTTACGGAGGCGAACCGGCAGCGAAGCTGCCGGACGCGGCCGCATTGGAAGAAGCGCTCCGGTATGAGTTTGAACAGCTTGTGGGCCAGGACCCGGAGGCTTTTGATTTTGGCGACGCGGCTTTTGAAAAAGTCAGCGACCTGAAAGGCGTTTATTTTGACGCGGGATTTCGCGCGGGTGTGTCCCTTGCGAACGCGGTGTTCACGTTCCGGTGAGTCCCTGTATTGGCGGACAAACGTCCCGGATTTTCCCGGCAGCCCCTTTGGGGGCGGCTGGCGCTGCATTCAGTCTTGAGCTGACCATTTTGCTGGGAGCGGGCACGGTGCAGGTCTTTTGCCGAAGCCCACGGCCGCCGCCTTTGCGAAGCAACCAGCGGCGGCGGGGTTCCAAGGGGTTTCCCCTTGGCGTGTTCTTTCCCCTATTTCTTGCACGGGCAAGAAATAGGGCCGCCGGAGGCGACTCCTCCGGGGCGCCTGGAAGGCGCAATTCATCCCAAAGCGGCTCTTGCCGCCGCAAGCCGCTTCATCACACGCTCACGGCCAAGCAGCTTCATAATCTCGCAGAGATCGGGCGAATTGCGCCGCCCGGTGATGGCTTCACGCAGCACGGTGCTCACATCGGTCACACTGCCCGGATAAGCTTCCGGGTTCTTTTTGTATTCCCGCATATCGGTCGCGCAGCCGAGCGACGCGGCCAATCCCTTGACCTTTTCAAACCATGCGGAATTGTCATCCGCCGGATCATAAAGCGCGGGATATTCCTCCAGCGCCCGGCGGGTCAGCTCGGGCGAAAGCCCGTCCTGTGAAAAGCTGAAATCCGGCACGAACAGCTCATCAAAGAAAAAGCTCATGTAATCCTTTGCCTGGCTCCAGATCATGATATCCTTGCGGGGCTTTTTGCCTCCGCGGCCGATCGCCAGGATGGCCTTGGAATAAGCCGGATCGCGGGCGAGAATCGCATAAAAGTCCGGGTCATATTGTTTTGCCCATTCAGTGAGCAGGTCATAAACTTCGTCCGCCGTCATCCGGGAGACGACGTTCTTTGAAACATCGCCGAGCTTGTCAATGTCAAACAGCGCGCCCGACACGCCCATCTTCTTGGTGGTGAAATTGAAGCTTTCGAGCGGCGCGTCAGGATTGGCCAGCCGCCAGTCCTCGAAATTGGAGTTCAGGAGGGTCAGGATGTATTCCTTCACGGCCGCCACGCAGTAACCCTGCTCCTTATAAAAATCGAGCGCCAGTTCCGGGTCTTTGCGCTTGCTGAGCTTGCGTTTGCTGCCGCCGTCCATCTTCATCAGCTGGGCCGTGTGGATATATTTGGGCGGTTTCCAGCCCATTGCCGCGAAGAGCTGCAGATGGATCGGCAGGGGGGCGAGCCACTCCTCGCCGCGCACCACATGGGTGGTGCCCATCAGGTGGTCGTCGATCACATGCGCGAAATGGTAAGTGGGGATACCGTCGGATTTTAAGAGCACCACATCCTGGTCGTTTTCCGGGAATTCCATCGTGCCTTTCACAAGGTCGTTAAACTTCACCCTGCGTTCGAGGCTGCCCTCGCTGCGAAAACGCAGCACAAACGGTTCGCCCGCGTCGATCTTCGCTTTCACCTCGTCGAACGGCATGTCCCGGTGCACGGCATATTTGCCATAGTAACCGAAATTCTCTTTCAATTCCGCCTGTTTTTCACGGATGGCCGCGAGATCCGCTTCGGTGCAGAAGCAGGGATAGGCCTTGCCCTGCTGAACCAGCCATTTGGCATAGGTCTGATAGATTTTCGCACGCTGCCGCTGTCGGTATGGCCCGTAGAGGCCATTGTCGCCATCCAGGACGGCCCCCTCGTCAAAGGGAAGCTCGTAATCGGAAAAGACTTTTAAAATCGTTTCGACGCCGCCCTCAACTTCGCGTTTCTGGTCGGTGTCCTCGATGCGCAGATAAAAGATGCCGCCGCTCTGATGGGCGAGGCGCTCGTCCGCGATTGCGCCGAACAGGTTGCCCAGATGCATGAAACCGGTCGGGCTGGGGGCGATACGGGTGACCTTTGCGCCTTCCTTAAGCTGGCGCGGCGGGTATTTTGCCGCGATATCCTCCGGCGTTTGGGTGATATCCGCAAACAACAGATCGGCAAGTGCGTGATAATCCATCTTGAAGCTCCTTTATGCAGGATTTTACAGGTTCCTTTATTTTACTATAGATTTCATTTGTTTTCAACGTGATTTCGCCGGTAGGCCAGATAACTTTCCAAAATAATGGTTGCTGCGACCTCGTCGATAACGTCTTTGCGCTTCTGGCCGCGGGTGTTGGTGTCATTGAGGTATCCGGCGGCCGAAACAGTCGTGCCGCGCTCGTCCCAGAGGCGTACCGGCACGTTTACCAGCCTCCCCAGGTCCTCTGCGAACTGTGCGCAGAGTTTGGCGCGCGGCCCGGCGGAACCGTTCATATTAAGCGGATGCCCCACCACGATTTCCCCGACCTCATATTCTTCCGCCGCCGCAGCCACCTGCTGCAAAACGCGGCCCATGACCTTTTCGTGGATGACCCCAATGGGGGAGGCCAGGTATTCGGTCCGATCGCAGCAGGCAAGCCCGGTGCGGCTGTCGCCATAATCAACTGCCAGTATCTTCATTTGTTAAAAACTCCTTTCAGGTGCGGGCCGGCAGGTTTCCGGCGCCGCAATCAGGTCGCATGCCGCTTCCACCAGGTCTGCTTGGCAAAAGTGCTGTCCGCTTCGGGCAGATGGGAATTGTCATTCAGATAGGAAACGGTGGGGGTAAAGCCGCGGTCGAAAAGCACCTTACTGACCGCTGTATTGTCGCACCATGGGATCCGCGCAATCTGTTCGGGCCCCAGACCGGACGCAAAACAGAGGAAACTTCGCAGCGCGCCGCCGTGCGAAACGATGGCGACCGTCTGATGCGGATGCCGCTGGACGATGCGGTTAACCGTATCCCGCATACGCGCGTAGACCTCGCGTATGCTTTCGCCGTTCGGCGCGTGAAAGTTTGCCAGATCGTGATCCCAGTTATAGGCCTGTTCGGGCGAAACCGACGCGAGATCCGCGAACGGGACCCCTTCAAAATCGCCGCCGTCCAGTTCCATCAGCCCCTGCGTTTTAATAATGTGCAGCTGGTCGTGGTTGACCGCTTGGGCGGTCTGCATGGTGCGGGCAAGGGGGCTCGCATAGATCGCGTCAAGATGGATATTTTCAAACCGTTTGGCGAGATGCGCAAGCTGCCGCTCTCCCACCTCGCTCACCTGGCCGTCGGTGTGGCCCTGGAAAATCCGCTTCCAGTTTCCCTCCGCCTGCGCGTGCCGGATCAGATATAGGGTTGTCATAATTTCATCACCAGGGCTTCACGGCGCCGACAATTTCATTCACGTCGGCGATGTGGTTTTCATCGAGCCATCTGTTCATCCCGTCGATCACCTTGAGCGGGGTGTATGGGTCTGCAAAGAGCGCCGCGCCGATCTGCACCGCCCGCGCGCCTGCGAGCATCATCTCAACGGCGTCCTGCCACTTTTCAATGCCGCCCATCCCGACAACCGGGATTTTGACCGCGTTCGCGACCTGCCAGACCATCCGCACCGCCACAGGGAAGACCGCCGGGCCGGAAAGCCCGCCGACATTCTGATGCAGCACCGGGCGGCGTGTTTTAAGATCGATGCGCATACCGAGCAGGGTGTTGATGAGCGAAACCGCGTCCGCGCCCGCGTCCTCGACCGCCCGGGCGATCTCGGTGATATCGGTCACGTTCGGGGTGAGTTTGACCATCAGCGGTTTTTTGGTCGCGCCGCGCATCGCCGCGACGACCGCGGCCGCTGACTGGCAGGAGATGCCGAACGCCACGCCGCCCTCTTTGACGTTCGGGCAGGAGATGTTGACCTCAATGATGCTGACGGCGGATTCGTCGAGCTTTTCCGCCATCAGGCGATAGTCGTCGACCGAGGCGCCCGCGACGTTTGCAATGCGCACGATGTCGCGGTTCGCAATGCCCGGCAGCTCGTCGCGCAGGAAAGCGTCGACGCCGGGGTTCTGCAGCCCGACCGAGTTGAGCATGCCAGCGGGTGTTTCCGCCACGCGGCAGGGCGGGTTTCCCTGCCGTTCGAGCGGGGTGATCCCCTTGAGGGACACGCCGCCGAGCTTTTCCATCGGGTAAAGCTTATCGTATTCGCGGCCGAAGCCGCAGCAGCCGGACGCGGTGATCACCGGATTCTTGAAGGTTACCCCGGCGATATTTACCGAAAGCCTGCTCATTCGAAAACCACCGCCTTTCCGTCGAATACCGGGCCGTCCTTGCAGACGTGGGTGTAGATCTCACGGCCGTCCTTGACCGTCTTGCAGGCGCAGACGAGGCAGGCGCCCACGCCGCAGCCCATCCGCTCCTCGAGCGAGACTTCGCTCCTCACGCCGTATTGTTCCGCGAGACCTACCACTCCGCGCAGCATCGGCATCGGGCCGCAGGCACAGATGAGATCCGCGGGGCCTTCTTTCAGCCGCGCCTCGAGCAGGCCGGTGACAAAACCGTGATAGCCGGCCGAGCCGTCGTCGGTGGCAAGGCGGGTGTCGCAGCCCGCGGCTTTGAAGTCGGCTTGCAGGATTACGGCGTCCGCGCTGCGAAAGCCGATGATCGCGGTGGCGTTTGGGCCGTAGGCCTTGGCGGTTTCAAGCATTGGCGGCACGCCGATGCCGCCGCCTACGAGGATTACGCGGCTGTCCCGCGCAAGCTGCGAAAAGCTGTTGCCGAGCGGGCCGAGAAGATCGATAAAATCCCCCTCCCGCAGTTCGGCGAGCTTGGCGGTGCCGTCCCCGCGCACCTCGAATACGATGCGAAGCTCCCCGGACTGCCGGTCGATCTCGCAGATCGAAATCGGGCGGCGCAGGAAAAAGCCGTCCGCGCGCAGGTGGACAAACTGCCCTGCCTTTGCCTGGGAGGCGATTTCGGGGCAATGGATGCGGTAACTGTAGATGCCTTTGGCCAGTTCGCTGCGGCCGGCAATGGGATAGCGGCCCTGCAGGTATGCCATACGATCAAATCCTTTCCAGATGCGGTATCATGCAAGCACTCTAAAAAAATATTATACTATATTTTTCCGGGCAGGACAACGCTGCGCTTGCATTTTTTCCACTGCTCTGGTAAAATACTCCTTGCTGCCAGACAGCGGTCAGTTCGTAACTATCCTGACCTTAAACAAAACTACAGAAAAGAGGACCAAATCATGCAAAAACAGAATACCGCTATCCGCCGTATGGTGGTTGCCGCGATGATCGCGGCCGCCTACTGTGCAATCAGCATCTGCCTGTTGCCGCTCTCGTTCGGTGTGGTGCAGGTGCGCGTCTCCGAAGCGCTGACCCTGCTCCCGGTGCTGAGCCCGGCCGCAATCTGGGGCGTATCGCTCGGCTGCGCGCTTACCAATGCGATTGGCTTTGCGACCGGTGCGAACATCATCGGCATGCTCGACATCTTCTTCGGTACCGCCGCCACGCTGGCTGCCGCGTGGCTTTCATGGGCTTTACGCGGCGTGCGGTTTCATGGACTGCCGGTACTTTCATCGCTCCCGCCGGTGCTCCTGAACGCTGTGGTGATCGGCGGAGAGCTCACCTTTGTGATAGCCGGGGGCTTCAACTGGAAGATCTTCCTTATCAATGCCCTGCAGGTCGGCGGGGGACAGCTGCTGTCCTGCTGTGTGATCGGGCTGCTGCTCGTGTGGGCGCTGGAGCGCAAGGGCCTCGATCGGAAACTGTTCCGGAATCTGTGAGTCTAAATAGAATGAACAAGGCCGGCGGCGCAATTTTGCGCCGCCGGCCTTGTTCATTTTTTCTTGAAAAAGGAACCGAAAAAGCGCCCGAAGCAGGCGCTGCGGCGCCAAATGCGGGGGACGCCGTCCCCCGTCACCTGCGATTTTTTGAAAAAAATCGAGTAAAACGTTTGGGTTTGGGCGCTTGAACAATTGAATCAAAAATTCAGGTTAGGGCGTGTTCGGTTTCCTTATCGAAGATGTGCAGTTTGGTGCAGTCGATGGCGATCTGCACCGCGTCGCCGCTCTTGCGCTGGCTGCGCGGCGGAACCTTCGCCACCATGCGGGTATCGTTGCTCATGAGATAGAGATAAATCTCCGATCCCATCAGCTCCGCCAGTTCGATGCGCGCGGGCAGGACGCTGGCGGTCGGGATGTCCATGTAGACTTCCTCGTCGTGCAGGTTTTCCGGCCGAACGCCGAGAATCAGTTCCTTTCCGAGATAGCTTTCGAGTACCTGGGGAGGAAGTTTGCCTTCCGGGATGACAATGGGCGTTGCGCCGAACATCCCGACGAATTTCCCGTCCAGCTTTTGCAGGGTGACTTCAAAAAAGTTCATCTGCGGCGACCCGATGAAACCCGCCACAAACAGATTGCAGGGGTGGTCGTAAAGATTTTGGGGTGTGTCGACCTGTTGGACGAAACCGTCCTTCATGACGACGATCCGGTCGCCCATCGTCATCGCCTCGGTCTGGTCGTGGGTGACGTAGATGAAAGTGGTGCCAAGTTTTTTATGCAGTTTGGTGATCTCTGAGCGCATCGCGGTGCGCAGCTTTGCGTCGAGGTTCGAAAGCGGTTCGTCGAGCAGGAAAACCGCCGGGTCCCGCACCATCGCGCGCCCCAGCGCGACCCGCTGCCGCTGGCCGCCGGAGAGCGCTTTCGGCTTGCGGTCGAGCAGATGCTCGATATCAAGGATACGGGCCGCGCCGCGCACTTTGCGTTCAATTTCGTCCTTAGGCACATGGCGCAGCTGCAAACCGAACGCCATATTGCGAAACACGGTCATGTGCGGGTAGAGGGCATAATTTTGGAATACCATTGCAATGTCGCGGTCCTTTGGAGCGACCTGATTGACCATCCGGTCGCCGATGTACAGCTCCCCTTTGGAGATTTCCTCCAGCCCGGCGATCATCCGCAGAGTGGTGGATTTGCCGCAGCCGGACGGCCCGACGAGGATGATGAATTCTTTATCCTGGATTTCGAGGTTGAAATCGTGTACGGCAGTCACATTGCCGGGATAGATTTTATAGATACTGCGTAGCGATATACTGGCCATTGCGCGCCTCCCGTGATGAAATTGGAAAGATACTCCTATTGTGAACCGCATTCCGCCCGCTTATGCGTAAAACGGGGAAAACCCGCCGCCAAATGGCGGCGGGTTTTCCCCGTTTTTATTTCTCTGTGATGGGTTTGGCTTTTTCCTTTGTGAATTTTGCTTTGCCCTGGATCTCCGGCACAGGGCCGGCCTCGTTTTTGGGGGGCTTATTGCGGTCAATCTCCGGGCGTTTCATTCCTTGTTTGGCCATATTTATCACCTCGGGGATAGTGTTTGCGGATTTCAGCGGAAATAAACGAAAATTATAGGAAAAGCGTGTGACCGGGTTGTGATTATGATATAATATACTAAAATGGTAAAGCGAACGAAGCGGGCCCGCTTCGTGTTTTCTCCGCCATGGCGGAGAAAACAATTGGAACTGTGAGATCTATCGTGACTGGAGAGCACGAAAAAATAAAAACTGAGGAAATTAGAGGAGGCAACAAGATGAAAAAGATTCTGGCTCTGGTACTGGCTCTGACGATGTCCCTGACCCTCGGCGTGACCGCGCTTGCGGTTGATGCGGATGCGGACGATCTGGCGAATGTTCTGTTTGGCGGACCGGACGGCAGCGAGCTGTCGATTTACTCCTATGCGCTTGTTGACAGCGCGGACGATAAGCTGGATCCTGGTCCGCCCGCGAGTTCGCCAAGTTCAAGTCACCCGGATAACAACGACGCGATCAAATCCGGCTCCAAGCTCTACCTGGGGATCAGCAATAATTTTGATTGGGATCTGGACAACGACGACGTCAAGATCAAAATCTCCAAGGAGGAGGGCGGGAAATACGTCTCCTCGGTCAAGCTGGTGCAGAAGAAGCTGACGAATAAGGTTTACCTGACCGATCAGGTATCATGGAGTGATAGAGGACGCAGCTGGTATCTGGAAGTAGGTCTCAGGGAATTCATGACCGACGACGAGTTCAAAATTTCCTTCAAGCTGACCGCCACCAAGAAAGGCGATTTTGGATTCACGAGTTCTGGTACTGACTATACGTTCAAAAACGGGCTCAAATGCAGCGTGACGACCGAGCCGTTCTGGGTCACCAACAAAGTGCTGGAGGGCGATCAGGATCAGATGGCCGGAACCCGCGGCATTGTCTTCAAACCCGAGAAAAATGAGGACAACGAGGTGATCTGGGAGGACGAGAACGACCAGATCGCGAAGCTCAGCTTCACGGCGGACAGCGACGTTGCGAAATACTATCCGAAGCTGTCCACCAAATGGGACAACTCGAAATACGAGGAAAAATTCGCGGATCAGGACGCGTTCATCCGCCAGTTTGTGGGCAGCCCGAAGATTTCCTCCACCTCCCGAGCAACGCTGGAACTGAACGTTCCGTATCTCGATGACGACAATGAGCTGACGGTGGACGAGAACGAGATCATCATCTATGAAGAAACCGCCGACGGCGAACTCATCGACATCACCTCCAAAGGCAAGTTCGTCACCAACGATGACGACGATTTCGTTTTCCAGATGAAGACCCGGCAGCTCGGCACCTACATCTTCGCGGCCGCGCCGGCGGCCGAAGCCGAAACGGAGAACATTCCGGAAGAGGCGCCCGAAGCTGACAAAGCCAATCCGGGCACTGGTTTTTGAACAGCAATTGAAAAAATCCCCTGGGTTAGGCCCGGGGGATTTTCTTTGTAGAGAAACCACCGGCTGTGCCGGTGGTAGAGAAAAAGCTTTAGCGAGGGGCGAGAAAAAGAACTCCTTTTGATATAATGAAACTGCGGTCTGCCAACTGCAAGTCAAAATATCAAAAGGAGGAAGTCCAATGAAGGACACGAATAGTTTAGCACATACAAAAGTACAGTTTACAAGGGACTACACAGGGTAGGTATCTGACGGGAGGGGTTCCACCCATCAGATTTTCCATGTGATGTTCAAGCTGTCGCTTGTAGCGGCAACGGTGGTAATCATCAAATCCACCACCCGCCGCTTGTCGTCAAAGGATACATTGTCCCATGTGTCGAGGTAGCC
>NZ_QSBX01000003.1:231754-233324 GCF_003465835.1 Anaerotruncus sp. AF02-27
CCCAGGTGTCGAGGTAGCCGTAAATCTGGCTGACCTGTTCCAGCAGTTAGCGAAGAAGATGATTAAGCAGGTGGGAAAGTAATCATAAAGAGTAAAGAGAAAAAAGGAAATAAAATTCTCGTTGTCCGCAAAAAGATAGTGTGATATAATGTGGTTAGCTAAAGATAACTATGAAAGGAGCATTGTGTATGTCTTTTTTTCAAAATACTTGTAAGCCCAAAGGGATTGGCGGCAAAATTATGGTTAATATGATGAATACCGGACATTCATCTATGGCTGAATGGGGATTTACGCATATAGAAATTAGAAATAATTACATATGTCTGGATATTGGGTGTGGCGGTGGAGCAAATGTAAAAAAGCTATTGGCAAAAACTCCATACGGCAAAGTGACAGGTATTGATTATTCAGAAATCAGTGTAATAAAATCCCAAAAAATCAATAAGGCAGAAATAGAAAATAGGCGTTGCGAAATCTTGCAAGGTAATGTAATGAAACTTCCTTTCGGAAATGAAACTTTTGATATAATTACTGCGTTTGAAACAATATATTTTTGGCCTGATATTAATGAGGCATTTAAGCAAGTATATCGAGTTTTGAAAGGCAGCGGAACTTTTATGATTTGCAACGAATCAAATGGCGAAAATTCCAAAGAAGAAAAGTGGACTAAGATTATACAAGGAATGAAAATATACAATTCTGGACAAGTCAAAAAATCTTTAGAGGGTGCTGGTTTTACAGACATAAAAATACACAAAAATGAAAAAGGCTGGCTCTGCGTAGTTTGTAAAAAAGATAAAGATGTAAATTAACTATTGTTTTCTCAATAGCAAAGACAGCCGGGCCAGTCAACGGTCAAGATGAACGACGCATTTCATGCGCCGCCGTTGACAGTCCCGCCTGTCTTTGCTGATGGGAAATCAAGGCGGGAAAGCCCTAAAATGGCTTCCCGCCCATTTCAATTTTGAAAAAAGAAACGCTCCAAAATCAGAAAGAGGGCGGCCAAGTACTTCGGAGGATTGGCCGCCTTGTCCACCCATTCAGCGGGACGGTGGGCGGCGGTCAAGGCCGGGTGTAAACTCGTTCATTTCAGCCTTGACGCTTGCCCGCTGTCCTGCTACTTTTCTGGGAATGTGGCCACACTTCGGGACACTTTGTCCACAAGTCGGAGCGTAGGTCGAGGGACGGGGGCTTTCATATACGCCCTGTCTGCTGATGAAACCAGACCTGCGCTTGCGGCTCCACGCCACGCAAGCACAGCCCTGTTTTCCTGCCGCTTCAAATGCCCTTGCCCTCCCCGGCGGCAACGGCATTTTCACGGCAACGCCGACAGAGCGTATAACACACTACACTTTGCTACGCAAAGTCGTGTGCCAAAGGGGTACCCTTTGGAACCCCCAAACAACAAAACAGGCTGAATATCTCGCACTTTCCCGGTGCTTGATACTCAGCCTGTATTTGTTGTCAGCAGCCTCCGTTTCGTGGTCTGCGTGTAGTTCCTTGTAAACTGGCCTAAGTGGAACTGCAAATATCATATAGTGTTTGCGCCAAAGTATCGCAGGAAGGCGTT
>NZ_QSBX01000030.1:0-338 GCF_003465835.1 Anaerotruncus sp. AF02-27
ATTAACCTCTATCGCTATGTGACCTTTTATTTGCTCTATTACCGCCCGGATGTTGAGTATGCGGATCGTCCCGTGAGCCGCTCGTCCCGGCCCCGTACCAACCGGGGAACCGGCAAGCAGACAAACACGTTTGTACTGCGGTCAAAAGTCCGGAGATACTCCATCGACCGGCACGAGATCCCAACCGAGCGAAACTACCGCAAATTTGCATGGTCAGTGCGCGGCCATTACCGCCGTGGTAAAAACGGCAAGCTGATTTATGTTACCCCGCACCAGGCAAGGCGGCGGAGCTCCGGGGAGCGAGCTGCGCCCCGCAAGTACGTTATAAAGACATAAGA
>NZ_QSBX01000030.1:375-34478 GCF_003465835.1 Anaerotruncus sp. AF02-27
CCAGCCGAAATAACCGGTTGGTCCGTCTTTGTTATTTGATAAATGTATTTGCCGCCAGCAGGCCGACGATCGCCCATTGCAGGATGATCCCCACAACCTGGTCCCAGCGTTTTGCAGGCTTGTCCTTTAGCTCCTTAACGTCGCTCTTGACCTCTGCCAGCGTTGCCATAATCGTCTGGTAGTCTTTTCGACTGCCCGCCGCATCGATTTTTAGCTCCTCAAAACGATTGTAAAACTCTCTATGTGTGTTTTGATTGCGCAAGCTGTCCTTTTCCAACGCATCCACCCGTTTCTCAAGCTGGCAGTTTTCGCACGACATCGGCTCACCCCTTATACTTATTCATAAGCATCTGTAAATCAGATATCAGGCCGTTATAATCGGCCTGGATCGCGTCCCGCTCGGCCACTACGGATTCGTATAGCGCCGCATAGTCCGGCCCGTCCTGCGGCCTCTGTGCGCCCCAGCCATTACGCCCTGCCCGTTTGATGATCGCCGGATAATCCTGATAGGCATAGTCAAGGTCAACATCTCCAGATATCCCATCAATCTTGCCCCACCAGCTGTATTGCCAGATTCCTCCACTCACCATCGGCTTGTCCGTGTTGACATGAGCAACCCACCGATCATATGCCCTCATCCGGTCTGGGTGAGCGCTCAGCAACAGCGACATGGGAGAGGCGGACATATAGAGCACCGCATAGTATCCCGCCGCCTCCGCCGCTTTCATCCATGCGTCGATAATGTCCATCTGCAAAGACAGCGGCAGAGCCGGAATACCTGCCTTTGCGTTACCAACCTGCCGCTCATCCTCAAAATCAAAGGCAACCGGATACTCCGGCTTTAACCCCTTGATGGTCGACAAAAAATGCTCCGCCTCTTTTTTCACTTCGTCAACAGTCAGCGCATAACTGTAATGATAGATGCCGTAAGGCACTCCAGCGGCGACAGCGCAGTCGATATTTCTGGCCCATCTGGTATCAATGCCGGATTTCCCGTTATGCGGATAGGTTGCAGTCGCCCGGATAAGCGCAAAATCAACGGCTTTTGCCACCTTAGGCCAATCGATTATGCCTTGCGCATAGGATACGTCGATCCCGCGCGCCACAACGTCAGCCATTGCCGCCACCAATCCGCTTGATCCCATCGTAGGCGCCGCTGGCCGCCGTGGCGATCAGCACAGCGTTAAGCAGGTCAAGCGCCGCCATCGACGGCGTGAGCGCCCCCGTGAAGCCCTGCGCCGCCAGCAGCACCACAAGGGCCACAAGGTAGGCAAGCAGCTGCGTCGGGATATGTACGAGACTGTCCAGCCAGTTCTTAATAAACTGGGTAATTACGCCGGTGCAGGCCATGCACCCCGCAAAGGTTGCGATATATTCCCATGTGAAAAACTCTTTAAAATCCATCTTGATCCTCCTTATACAGTCTCGGGTGTGTAAAGTGTAAAATACTGTCCCACCAGCTCATGCGGCAGATATTGCAGGGTGATCTTGTCGCCCGGAGCCGCCCCGCTGCGCTCGCAGAGATAGATGTTGCCGTCCTCGCCGTCGAGGTAGTACAGGCCGTAGGTATACTCCATGCCGCGTGTTGCCGGGACGGGATCATCCACAGTCCCCGCGTGCGTCTCGTCGATCACCGTCCAGAGTGCGGGAGTCGCGTCAGGCTCCCAGCTCTCTTGCGATGTATGCGGGGCCGTACACTTATAGAGCCTGTCCGGGTGTGTGCGTCCGCGCACCTTACTCTGGGGATGCTTGCTGTCTGTCATCCCGTCATAGTAATTGACCGCATCCGGCGACCAGACCGGGTAGGATGCAGGCTGCGCAACCGCCACATCATCCGGCGCAAACATGGCCTGTTTTTCCATATTCCGACGAAAATTAATTGCCTGATCTCGTGTCATCATGCCGGTACACCTCCTGTGATGATCTGCTCGTTTTCCTCTGCCTGCCGTAACTGCTCCTGTAGGGCGGCAAGTGCTGGATCAACCGCTCCCGCCCGGATCGCATTGGCCTGCTCCTGGGTAAACCAGCTCAATTGCGCAACCAGATTGTGCGTCTCGTTAAAACTGCCCGGCTCTGCCCCGGTGCCATCAAGCTGCGCGTCGGTGATACCGCCGCCCGCGTACAGCGCGGCGATCGTGTCATAGGTATATGTCCTCATTGGCTCTGCACCTCCATCAATTGCAAGTCTCGGTCGGTGATCTCCTTTTCTGCGGCCATCAGTGCAAGGTCGGAATTTGTGATCTCCTGTTCCAATGTCCGGCGCGTTTCGTCAAGCTGCCGCTGCCCATTTTGGTAGATGGTCAGCGCGGGCCGGGCCAGCCTCGTAACCGAGAGGATCAGTCCATCTTCAGCTACCGAACCAACCACTATGCGAAAGTTTTCGAGGTCGAAATCCGTGTCATGGTGGCAGTTTGCCCCCTCAAAATGATCAACGGATTTTTTGACAATTTCGCTGCGCGAATCGTATTGATAATACACTTCTCATCCCTCCTATAACACACGGGGGTAAATATCCGCCTCTTTTGCAGTCCCTTCCAAGACGACACCAGAAAGCAATCCATTATAACCGCCGTCGCTTATCAAGTGACCGTTTTCAACTTTTTTAGCATATATGGTTTTAGATGAGGTTGCGATAAACAGAACATCATTCACCATACAAAGCCTTCCAAAAAATCCGATTTGATTATCCGTGTCAGAGAGAGACAACCCAGCTTCTGAAAATGTCCACACCTGTATCGATAGCCCTCCACCCCATGTAACTAAGTATTGATTGTCCTTTGTAAATGCCGCATAGTGATATCCGCTATCAAAGCCTGTTTTTGTGAATAGCAGCGTAACTGTTCCCGCAGAGATCTTTAGTATTTTTAGCGTCTCCCCCTCATATCCAGTAAAAGCAAATACATATTTACCGTCTGGGCTGAAACCTACTTCTCGCGTGGTATTTGTCGTACCGCCAATCGTACTGGAGCTGTCATCTTTGTACAGCTGGGTACAGTTAAAATTGTCATCATAGGAGTAAATGCGAACACCATTGCGAACTGTGACCGCAATGTAAGGGTCTACAGGTGATGGGCACATGCGTTTTGCGCCATCGGAATTACTTGCGGAGAAAGAACGATTTGCAATTGCTGTTACTCCAGAGTCCGTTATCTGGTAAAATCTAAGATAAAAAGAGCTGCCTGATGACGACCCACTACTGCACACAACTAAAACATGTGAGTCGTATAAAAAACCAACACTTCTTATTTCAGCTGACGTATTTAGCGATAGTTTCTGTTTAAATAATTGAGATAACCCGTTCTCAACTGGATGAAAGCATGTAAATGTATAGTTTGCAGCAGATGTACTACCCGAATTAAATATAGGTATTACATATTTTTTATCACTGGATACGGCAATAGCATCAGGCGTATCATCAGGTGCGCTGTCTATAAGACCTCTTGTTGGCGGATAATTGGCTACGTCATACATGGCGATATAGGGGCTCGCATTCATTGCAATAAATAAAAATGCCTCTACGAAGCTGAACTGCACCCACTGAACACCGTCCCATGCAAAAGCTTCTGCGGGTTTCAGGCTTCCTCCCAGCCGATATTTGACGCTCGGCCACGGGTATTTGATATCCGCAATTTCCTCTGTGTATCCAGTCTGCCATTCTGGAATTGTCTCCGGCTGATGCAAAAACGCAAAGGGCAGTTTCCCGCCCGATGTGGTCTTTTTTGGCTGCGTTATCGACTCATATCCAGCTCCCGCATCCGGCAGCTTGAAGATCAGGTATCCGTCCGTGTAGTTCAGGCGGATCGCGTCGTCCATGACAACGTGTGTAATCTGCGCGGCCTCGTCAGCCGTCAGCTTGACCCACACGTGCCCAACCGCTTTCGCAGTCGGCTGCTCCGGCTGAACAGACAGCGGGAAGTTTAAGATATCAAAGGCTTTTCCGCCGCCTTTTTGACCGTGAAAATATCCTCTTGCCATTATCGGATCACCTCCAATTGCAAGGCCAAATCGACCTCTGGCTTATCCTCAAAGCAGACAAACGTGATTGATCCGTTTGCCGTGCTGTCCTCGCTGACCATGCTCCACGCCTCCTGCTGCGCGATCTTCTGGTCGTTCGTCCCGCTGTACACTGCGGTGTAGTGCGGCGTATCCGTTACGAGGATTCCGGAGACGTTAACCGTCTGCGTGTAAGGTGCCGCTGCACCTTGCCAGCCTGCGGCGGGGAGTGTGGTAGTATAGGTTGCGGT
This sequence comes from Anaerotruncus sp. AF02-27, assembly GCF_003465835.1. Taxonomy (NCBI): domain Bacteria; kingdom Bacillati; phylum Bacillota; class Clostridia; order Eubacteriales; family Oscillospiraceae; genus Anaerotruncus; species Anaerotruncus sp. AF02-27. The sequence goes on from NZ_QSBX01000030.1 coordinate 4,620, forward strand.
TTCGGCTTTGCCATTCCACGTCTGCCGTTCGGTTGCCGATATGTGCCTCACCTCATCCGTTAAATGCGTATTTATTGCAGATTTTTCAGCCGCTGTCGTATGGATATCCATATTCTCGACATGCGCGTTAAAATCCTGGAGCGGCGCCCATTGAGCTGATGGATTAATGGTAATAGTGACGGCGATCTGATCAACGACCTCCACATACAGCTGGATCGTCATATCCTTACCTGCTCCAGAGGAAGGCGCAACCTTGTCTGAAAGCGGCTGCTTTGATGCGACCATCATTGTTCCATCCGCCAAAAATACGCCCGCCTCGCGCACCTGAAAACCTCCGACGCTCGAAGGAATCGACGCGGTAATGATAACCCGTTTTGCGTTTCCCGGATCGCGAGACACGACGCACTCTCCACGCCATTTTTCTCCACGCAGCGCCGTTTGATCCTTTGCAGGTTCGTAATAACTGCCGCCGCCATCACCAACGGCCAGATATTTAAAGGTTACAGTCGCTCCGGTCGCAAGCGCGGCCGCAACTGCGGCGTCACAGGCATTGGTCGTTAAAGTCATATAAGTCTCTGCCATATCAATCCACACTCCCCATTGGATAGACGGTCACTGTCTCACTCTGGATACTGGCTGCCGCAAGCGCGATTTTTGCCGATCCCACCAGAATCAGCCGTATCTCATCCAAGATTGACCGCAGATTTTTTGCTACATTTACAAGCTGCTCGGCACGCAAGATATCGGCCTCTCCCGCTCCACGATCGATGCAGTAAACCTCAACCTTGAAGTGATACGGACTGCCGCCATAATCAAACCACTCGGTCACTTTTCCCTGATCGCCAAATACCGCTGCGATTATCTGCTCCACCGCATATACGGTCCCTTTATACCGATGGATCGTTGGGCTGTCCAAAATCATCCTCCGCTTTTCGATGTCGCTGGCCGTCGCATCGTAACCATCGACATGGTACTGCCAGGCCAACTCATCCAGCACCTCTCCAGACAGCTCGCTAATGCGAGGGTAGATGAGCAGGCTCACCATTTTTTCGTCAATCTCCCTCCAGAGCGGTTCGAGCGCATAGCAGGTCGCTTGTGTCACAAGATCTCTTTGCATATAAGCGGTCTGCAGTGCAAGCAAATCCAGATCCTTTAACCTCATCATCAGAGCAGACCTCCATATGTCACCGTCACAGTGCCTGCAACCGCCACCTCCTGCGGCTGCAACTCGGTGTAGGCCGGCTCGGTAATATCGATCCGGTATCCGCCTGCAATCAGGATCGCTTTGCGCAGATCATCCGGATTTAAGTTCCCGCCGAGCTGTGCTTTTTGTGCGCCGATAAAATCGTTTATGGCGGCATCGACGGCCGTTTTGATTTTTGCCTCATTGGTCGCGTCAGCACTGTTGATGTAATAGCTCAGCGTAATGTTGTAGCTCTTTTGTGTCGCCCCCTGAGCCTGCACGTGATCAGTAAGCGGCCTGCGTTTTTTGGCTGAGGTTGCACTTAAAACGCTATCGAGGATTTCTTGCGAGGGCGTGTCCGCGTTTTGCATGAGCACGTAAAGAGTTATTTCGCTGTCCGCATTACTGACCGCCTCAACATCCACAATCACGGGCGATGATCCTCGCGCCCAATATTCATAACCCTCCTTCGACCCGCAGGTTGAGATCGACTCCCACATCATCGGGATTCGCTCCCGATAATGAGCGTCCGATTCAACGTCCGATCCGCCGACGCTGGTAGTGATATTGGTCACACTGTCGATATTCCCAACCAGGTTGACGTCAACAATATTTTGGATCTGTCCCGGTAAAAATCCATTGTATTTGCTCCCGGCCTCCTCGGCAATCGCTCCAACCTCAACGGCCGTATCGCCCGCCTCAATAACCGCATCCTCCAGCACGATAAAATTGAGCTGTCCGTCCGGCGTCACCCGGACACCGGACGGAATCGTAACATCAAACGACAAGGCCGCCATCAGCTGAAATTTGAGCTTTACAGTTGCATACTTCGCGGCAAGCCTCGGCACGTCAAATTGACCGCCGTATTCATCCAGCAGCTCCCCGTCCATGTAGCGCAGCAGATTTCGGTTGGCCGTATAATTGAGCTCCTCGATGAGATCTGCCCATACCTGCACCTGCTGCGCCAAAAAAATGTAGTGCTCGTCTCCGGGCATCAGTGTTTCGCCCGTTTTTTCTTCGTATCGGGCAATCACCTCTGCAAGTTTTTTTTCGGGGTCCGCAACATCAATAAAGCGGATCATGCAAGCACCACCTCAATTTTGATTTCGCCGGATTCGTCCGGCGTGCAGGTAACATTTTGGACGTTTGCCCGCGGTTCGTACCGCGCGATCAGCTGCCAAACCTCCACAGACAGCTCCGCCATTGCTTCCGGCGTCGGACGATCGATGACGTCAGCTGGCAGGCCCATCGTTCGATGATACGCCACCTCATACCGAAATGTATTGATCAGGTTGCGCACATTCTGCGCGATCCGGTCTTTGCCTTTGGCGTACCAGTCAATTTGTTCGACGCTCGATACAACGATCATCTCATAAACGCCCCCATCCCGGCATTCTCGCGTTTGAGATCCGATTTTTCCGCGGCGGTTGGCATGCTATATGCATTATTGATTGATATCGCCGAGTTTCTACTGGATGTGCCGGCCGCCGCAGCGGCTGCCGGCTGAACACCTGGCGGCGGTGACTCGAGAAAGTCCAGCGACAGCTCCACAATTCCCAACACCGGATTCCTACCCGATCGAAGCACCTCTATAACCTTTTCCTTGCAGCTCGTCAGGAGGAATTTATTGACGCTGACCGCCTTCCCGCAGATAATCAGCGGATAAGCTTTCCCGGCATCCTTGATTGACATCCAGGACTCAACCTCCGACTGCACATTTACCCCCAGTGCCGCATTGAGATAAAGTGTCATGGACACTTTCAGGGCGCTCGGCGATTTTACCTTTGTTGCCGGTTTCTTCCCCTGCGTAGCCTCCTCGCTGGTTGTGCTCAGCGTCCCGCTGATCGACAGGTCGGTAAAGGTCAGTATCCTATTGGATCCCACCTCAAAAACCTTCGATCCAAATTTTCCGACCTGCATAATCAGCCCTCCAAAATTCCGACGATCCAGCCGTCACGGTATGCGCTGCCCGGAAAGATACAGAGCACCCGATCCCCTACCTGCGGCGGCAGCTCCTCCCATTTTTTTGCCTCGAAATCAATCTGCAACCGGTAGGCGCTGAGCAGAGCCGGTATTTCGGCTGATTTGTTTCCCGCAACGTTCACACGATAACGCCCTCCTGCAGACGTAAGCACTGTCCCCTCAACCGTCATGCGCTATCCCTCCAAGCACTTATGCAGCGTAAATGTACTGATCTGCTCCGCAAAGTCGTGTGTTGCCAGCTCCACAAAATAACGACCGTCACTCAAGCCCATTCCGGAGATCTCCAGCACGTTTCCGCCGGTAATTGAGATGTCGAGCAGGACCGAGATTCGCCCAACCGTCTCCCGCTTGTTACTGTAGCGTAGCAGGTTTTTTGCAAAGCGCTGCGCCTCTCCAATCGAGCTGACCGGAACATCCGTCACGACCAGCTCCGGCCCTAAAAATCTGGGAGCGGTAACGGTCGCCCCTATCGCTCCCCAGCTGACCGTGCAGCTGCTGTATGTTTTTCCGGCTGTATTATCAAAAACTGGAGGCGAGCAGAAAAGCGACGGATCAATCCGTTTTGCGGCCGGCTGCCCCTCCATATAGACATCACTATATAGCACCAATTTATTGTCGGTGATCTTCATGGTACAGCCCTCCAGACGGGCGCGCTCCTGCAGAAAGCCAAAGTCCCCCCGTCCAACCTGATCCACGCGGGCATAAGGGATTGCCTGCACGCCATAAAAGGATGCACTCAATCCATAGATCGCGGCCTTTTCCGCCGCTAGTGTGAGCAGGTTGATATTTTCCCAGGTCTTTGAGCGCCTGGTTTTTCCATCCGGAGGGATACTCACCGCTCCGAGCGCCAATCGATCCCCATCCTGCCGAATCTGATCGATCCACATAAGGCCGGACCGATATCCGTCCTGCTCAATATCCAGAGTATCCCCCTTTCGCGGATTCCATCCGCTCCATTGGCCTTCGCTGTCAACAAACACGGCCTCGATTGCATCCACCTGATCGCCGCAGCTGTCGCTTACGTTGAGCACCGCGATCTCGACATCGGCCGCGATATCCTTGCCGTTATAGATCACCTTTGCCATAGCCTTACCTCTTCCACGGCGGCAGGGTCGCGGGCGCGGACTCCTGCAGATATGGTATCCGCAAGGTCACGCCCGCGTCGAACACTAAGACATCCGCATACTGTGGGTTCGCCTGGATAATCTCCACCGCCTTAAATTCGTTATTGTAGGCGTCAAGCGCAAGAATGTCGAAGGTGTCGCCCTGCATTGTTACATAGTCAAAACCATCCGTTACTCCCAAGCCAAACGCCCCCTGTCGGTAAAAAAGTCCTCGATCATCTGCCGCATCTCGGCATAGCCTTTTCGCAGCAGTTGCTGTATCCGGCCCTCCGAATCACCCTCGGTATGGATGACCGGCGCATAGGTAAAGCTGATCTTGCGATCATCCTCGTCGGCGTTATAGACATTGTTTACGCCGAGCAGCTGCGCCGTGCGCTGTAGGAGCCCCAAACTGCGGGGATTGCCTGGCTTGATCGGGATTGCCGCTTCCAAGCCATCTTCGCCGAAGATCGCCGGCCGACTTGAGAATCCGCCTTTTGCATAAAGCCCATAGTATTCGCGGGTGTCCTCAATCCCCTCGGCGGCAACCTCTACATTGCGACCGCTCCAAGCGGCTGCAATCTTACCGGCCAGGTCGGCAATAGGCCCCGCAAAGCTCGCGATCAGATCGCAGATTGGAGTAAGGATTGAGCTTACCAGGCTAAGCGCCGGCGCAAGAACCATACTAAATACGCTGGCGAGTGAGGACACCAACGGCACGACTGCCTGCAGGAGTGAGGAGAGCGGCGGCAAAATCAGCTGAACCAAGTTCATGAAGGTTGGGATCAGCGGCTCGACGGCCTGTACGACCGCCCGGACAACATCCACAACAATCGGGATGATCATCTGCCCCAGCTCTAAGAGTGGAGGCATGAGCATCGACAGCAAATCACCAAACACCGGCATGAGGTCCATGATCAGAGGCATGAATGCGACCGCCATGTTGCCAAGCTCCCCGACAAACTGCCCGATAGCGGCCGTATCGAGGCTCAGAATAAATTTATTGGCCTCTTTCATGGCTGCTGCAAGGGCAGGCATCATGTTTGACATGATCTCGCCGGAGGTCTGCTGCAGGTTTGCCTTGAGGAGTTTTTGCTGATTTGCAAAACTGTCGCTCGTATCCGCAAAATCCCCCTGTGCATCGGATGTCACCGAGAGCAGGTAATTATATCGCAACGCCGCCTGTTCTGCTTGCGTCATTGCGCTGTAAGACGTTTGGATTCCCTGGCTGAGTGCATATGCCTCCATATTGGCAACGCTCATGTTGATTCCGAGCTGCTTGAGCGGCTCGGTTTCTCCGGAGATTCCCGACCGGATTTTTTCAAAGGCTTCGTCGCCGGTCAAGTTGTAAAAGCTGGCCATATCTCCGGAGAGCGCCGCCAAATTTTGGGACATGATGAGCGTTTCGTCGCCCGTTAGCCCCATGGATTTGAGCATCGCGCCCATCGTGGAGCTGTATTTTTTCGCCTCAAGTGACGTAAGGCCGTAGGCCTCCAGCGATCTCGCGGCAAAATCGTCGATAACCGCCGAACTTTCGACAAAGGTTTTGTCTACGACGTTTTGCACCTCTTGCAGATCACTCGCATAACCGAGGCCCGCTGCGCCCATCGCGCCAAAGGCAACCGCAGCAGCGGTCGCCAATGCCAGAACCGTCGTGCCGACGCCTTTTGCAAGGCCGATTGCGCCGTTTTTGATACCATTTCCGAGCGATTTCCAATGCTTTCCGATTGCTCCGGATGCCTTCGCGCTCTCACTGGACGCCTTCATCAGCGCTTTTTGCAGTGACGGATCAATCGATCCCGCCAGCGTGATCATGGCGCGCAGCTCTTTTCCTTTCATCCCCTCACCTGCCTTTCCCGCTCCTCATGGATTGCTTGCAGCTCAAAACTCACGGCGTCGTACAGCTCAAACAGATCCGTAAGGGGCATATTTGCCAGCACATCGATACTGTTCGCCGTGCTCATGGTGAGCTGTACGATTATTCGTCGGATTCGAGCAGGTCCCCCAATTCCCTCTGGCCCGGATCCGTATTGAGTAAAAAAGCGCGCGCCAGCCCGGTCGCAAGATTGGCGTCGCTCCCCGACATGCGCAGGATGTCCGACAAGGCGATTTTTGGCATTTTTTTCTTGACCGCCTTGTGGAAAAGGCAAAGCTGATAGTCGTAATCAAACGCCGGGATCATGACCGTGCTGCCAACCTGCTTTAGATACTTCGAGACCTCATGCAGATCTTTTGCCGTGAGCGATTCAAAGTCATAGCAGAGCTTATCGTATTCCTGACCGTTCGCCTTGAGCGGGATCTGCAGCTTGAGTACATTTTCGTCCGAAATCTCCTCGCCGGGGACGTCAAGCCCCTCGGGATCGTCACCAAATTCGCCAATCGCCGGCGATGCCATCAAATTATCTTCGTTCATGATTTTGCTCCTCTCATCTCAGGGTGCGGCGGACAGTGGCCATCAGGTCCTTTCCGCCGACGCGAAACACATTTGCAATCTGATCCACCAATAATGTCTCCTCCCCGTCAACGATCTCCCGATATCGGACGACCGAGTATTCGATCGTCTCATCCCTTGTACTGCCCGGCTCGCCCTTGCCGTTACTGATCTTTGTCGTATGCCCGCGCATAAAGATTTTTGTACCGGCCACAAAGAGCGCGCCATCGGTCGATCGGCAATCATTGACAAAGCGGACCTCAAGATCAACGTTGTCCCCGACAAAATATTTTTTGTCGCTTCCGGCCGCACGCAGCGAGATCGACGCGGTCATCGGACTCACCTGTCCGGAAATCGGGAGCGCGAATGCTCCCATGATTCCAGCGCCCTTAATTTCGGACGTTGGCCGCTCGACATCCGAAAAGGTTACGCTGGTAACGTTCGTGCTCTCATGGCCGTTTGCCTCAACGACCATCGAGCCGACCGCACCTATAATCACTTTCTGACTCATTCTTCGCCACCTCCGAACATGGTAGTCAGGCCGTCAGCCGTCCAACGGACTTTTGTCGTGATATTTTTGCCCGGCACCGGATTGCTGACAACCGTGCTAAATACAAAATTCCCGAGCACCATATCGTCCAGGGAGTTTTCCGCCTCCTCAAAGGAGATCTCACCTGAGAGCAGCGCGCCATACTCAATCATACTGTCGAGCGTCGCCTGAAAATCGTTGAGGATGGTATCCTTGCGCGCCCGGCGCATGGGCTTGTCTACCTCATTCCCGTAGCGGCGCTGGAAAAGGTTCATTACGTAATGCACCATACGCACATTGCAGTCGAACACATCCCGCCGATCCATCTCCTGATCATGGACAAAGGCCGCCGTATGCGGTCCCCACATGCGCCAGCTCCCCTCCCAGTAGATTGCCGTATCGATCCCGGCAGCGTTGAGCCGATTCGCCTCGGTCTGATCGTACTGTATCGCGGACCCATCCGCCAGACAAAGGGAGTCGATATCCACCCTTTTATTGGACGGCGTTTCAAAGGGCATATTGTCGTTTGCCAGATCTACCCACTGCATCGTGACCGTATTGAGCGTACTCAAGTGGTAAGCGCGGTTGTTTTTCTTTGCCATCGGCCACAGGAGGGACGCTGAGCTCGCCTCCACGTCGTATGCTTCCTTTGCTGTTATCGCTGCATCGATCGTCTTTGCCGTCTTGCAGTCGAGATCCGCATTGACATAGGCGTACCAGTGTCCATTGATCTTCTCAGCGGCGGCAACCAGCGCCTCATAAACGGTTTTCTCTGCGCTCCACCCCGGAGAGCAGAGAATTGTCGGCACCTCCCGCAGATCATAGTAAACGCGCCGTAGCCCTGCCGCCAAAGCACCAACAATATCCGCAGCGTCCACCGCAGTCGGATCCACCTCGTAATAGGTAGCCTCAGCGGATTCGAGCCCTCCCTTGAGGTCGCGGATCAGGATGCTCAGACCATCCGAAGCATACTCCGCAGCGTAATCTGTCCCGGCCACTTTTCCGGAGATCTCCAGCGTGGAGAGGATCGCCTTGCTCGTAATAATGGAGGCTTTGCGCTTGCTGAAATTTATGGTCGCGCTTTTCTGCGACGCGCTTTTGCCGGTTTCCGGGTCAAGCGCATTGATCACGACAATTGGGCCGACGCTCTGCACGTTATTTTTAAAATGCGCGTAGACTGCCTCGCAAAGCTCAAAATCCGTCCAATTGTCCGTGTAACCGATCTGCTTGACCGCATCATTAAAGCTGTTCAGCAGCAGCGGCGCATTGGTTTTTCCCGCGTAATCCGCCAGCTGATGCACCGGCGCGCGGCCAACATAGACCGGAATCGTGCCGACGCCGGGCGGCGACACATAATCCCGCGTACTCTCTGGATCGGCATATGCGCCATGTCTGTACTCGCTCATGGATAATCACTCCTTTTTATATCTGGTTTGCGGATACGCCGCTCCCGTCATGTTAAATCTTATCTGACCATACCAATACGGCCAGGGCTGCGTCTCGTAAGTCTGCACGGATACCGGTGACGATATCTGCCAAAAATTATCAATAACCTGATTTCTCATCAGCGCCATTGAAATATGATCCAGGACGGTCAACAAAGTGATATATCCGTCAAAATTCATTTCTGTCTGCAGCTTGCCTCCATCGTCCGTTTGATGTCCGGGATCGTAAATGATCGCAGTGATGGTCATCTGCAGCTCAGACTCGTCATCGTCAAACGACCCCTGCGAAACACCCACAAGGAGAGCGGGAACCCGGATCACTGTCGAATCCGGCAAAATGCTGCCCGGCGGAATCATCCCTATATGCGCGCATGGATTTGTAAGCGTATAGCTCCTGATCCGATCATCCTCCGATGGAAGCTGCAACTCCATCCCTGCGGCGACGTCAGTCAGCCATTTTTGCACATCCTGGAGCGCTGTCACAACCGATCTCATTTCACTCACTGCCCTTCAAATTGGTTCCGAGTCCGTTAAAAGCGTAGTCAAGCTCATGCATCAACCGCTTCTCGATGATCGAATTAAGCTTTTCGGTCAAAGGTTCTGCAACCTCCGGATTTGTAGCCATCTGCGGGATTGACAGCGTTCGGGCAGCTTTCATCTCCTCACGCTCGCCATCCTTTCCATTGATTTTTTTGCCGGTATGGTAAAAAAAGATGCGCTGGATAGATTCTGATGATTTTGCGTTGGTGCTCGCCACAAAGACCGGCTTCAATTTTCCATCGGATCCGGGCACCGGCCCCAGGGGGATCATTCCTTTGCCGCGATAGATCATAACCTTCGGTTGGATCTTGCGTCGCCTTCTTTTTTTCTTTCCGGCGTCCTTCGGACTTTTGGGCTCCGCTGTCGTGCTGGGCGTGTGGCGAAATCGGATCACCGTAAGGGGGCGGCCGCGCACCTCGACTGAGATGCTCCCCACCCCGGCTTTCCCGATGATCGTCCGTACTTTCCGGCCTTTGAGGGCATTTCGGATTTCCGCCTGATTCGTTCCAAAAACTTTTGGAATCATTCGGGCCGTCTCGGTCCGCACACTGCCTTCGGCACGAACCAACACGCGATTCATCACTTTTACGGCCGTATTCGGAAATCCCTTGAGGAGATCTGCGATCTTTTCAAGCTGCCCGGTATTTGCATAAATGACGTCTTTCTGCAATTCATCTCCCTCCCCGCGCAGCGGAAAGCGTGATCTGCGTCACACCATCCTCATCGATGACACTCAAAATCTGATATGGACGGGCATCCAACTCAATGAGCGACCCTGCCGCAATCCGTAAACCGGAGAGATCTCTTGTTTTTGCAAACAAGAGGAAATCTCCATCAAAGATGCCACCAGGATCCTGCAGGGCGTTTTTCTGCAGCTGGTCGCTATCCACCACCAGCTGCAGCTTGCGTCCCTGCAAGTCATGCTCCGTTGCCATTTCGTCCAGGTCGAAAAAGATGTCAAGATCCTCGTCAAACTGTTCTCGCAGGCTCATGACAGCACCACCTCATCAACGTCCAAGCATAAGCTCAAAGTCCTGCTGGCCCTCCGGATTTTCCAGCCGATTTTCATCTTCTCGCTGATCCTTATCTTTCGAAGGGTCCTTGCCCTCCGGATTGACGGCGGGCTCATCCCGGACAACCCGGACCGCATTCCCCGCCCGGAGGATCGCGTCCTCAAAATCTTCCGGGAGCGCGATCTCGGTATCAATCGGATAGATTCGGCCGTTGTAAGCGAGCGGATTTGTCAATTTAACCATCCGTCTCACCTCACAGCCGAAACAGCACTTTCGTGCCGGCCGTTGCTTTCGCTTCGATCGCAATGCCCGCCAGGATCGCGCCACTTTCCGCCTTTGTGGCGGTCAGCTTTTTGTCTGTCGCATTCCAATAAAGCTGCTGCCCCGCGGTAAATGCTGCCGTATTTTCCGCTGCCTCCTCATAGACACCTGTCAGGCTGATTGCGCCATTTTCCCCTACCGGGATATCACAGGCCGCAATCCCGATGCGGTCGGTCAAAACGACCACATCACCATACTTGATCGTGTCGGATCCCTCGTTTTTATAATTGATCGCATCGCCCTTTTGGATATAAGTTGCCATCCGTATTTCCTCCTCTCACTCAGTTTGATTTACCCGGATTTTTAACCAGACCCCTGTAGCCGGTCAGCGTCACACCGCGATCGCCATACACCCGGTAGCGGAAACCAAGCGTGTCAAAGTCCGCCTGCATTTCGACCATCGGCTGCTCGACACCATTGAGATAGCTGACCTCGATTGTATCGGCAAGCCGGGGATCGGCCGCGAAGTAGTACGGCTGCGCGCCGCTGTCAACATCCAGCTCAGCGTCGACGATCAGCTGCATTTTGTTACGGAACACGTTCGCAACCCCGGAATTGTTGGAGCTCGGATCAGCCAGGGAGGCAAGCAGCGCCTCAACCGGAGTCTCATCCGCCGAGCTGGCCAGAACGAAGGACGGGGAGATATTTAGCGTCACACCGCCTCCAAGATCCTTCTGCTGGCGCATCAGCTTACGAGCTTCGCTGAACGATGCCGTCCCAGGTACCGCTCCAGTACCGAGGTTTTTGTGGTTCGCGCTGAACAGCGTATAACCGTCGCGCATGGTGGGGTTGTTTTTCAAAATCTGGTATACTGCCTTGTTGATGCCGCGCTGGAAAGCCAGTGTATATGCGGTCAGCGTGCGGGTGATGAGGCTGATGTCATCGTTGATAAACATCTGCCGGGTAAAGGACACAATTTTGCCGAAGGTCAGCAGACGGCGGGTTGCGACAGGTGCGTCGCTCAATTTGCCCTCCTTAAATTCGCCGTTCTGCGGGATCTCATCCAGCTCGCCCGATGCGCTGATCTCATAGATGTCGGTCGGCCGGAAATCGGACGACGTCGCTTTGCTGGTCCAATACTGGAAGGTGGTCGGCGCGGTTTCGTGTGCCGCAAGAACCGTGCGGTTCGCCACCTCGGATGCGATTGCGGAAAAAGCGCTGTCCGGCGTCATCGAGCGTTTCAGCAGCTCATCCTTGCTCATCCTGTGCGCGTTGGAAATGCCCGAACGCACCAGGCATTCGACCGCGATATCATGCAGGCTCATCCCGCGGAATTCTCGCGCACCATCAGCAGGCTTTGCAACCGATACCCCGCAGCGCATGAGCAGGCCATCGGTCGCCGCAGAACGGACCTTGTCGATCTCCTCTTTGACGATCGTTACCTCTCCGCGTCCACCGGTATCCACCGGATTGCTTGCACCACGCCGCTGCAGCTTTTCCAGCACTGCAGTACGGGCGTCGGCCACAGAAACGCCGTCCCGAATAAAACTCTCGGCGTCAATGTCAAAACTGCGGCACATATTGCTAATCTCTAGGACGCGGGCACGCTCAAGAGCTGCCGGGTCAGTCGGTTCTGCCGCAGGCAATGCCGGATCTTGCGAGCGGGCTCCAGCGGCCCCTTCCGGTGCGGGATTGGCGGCTGGCACGGCCCCAGGTGTTGCAGTTCCTTCCGGCGCGGCGGCCGGATTACCAGTTTTTAAACTCATGTGATTATCCTCCTCATTGTCAAAATTTTTACCCAGCCCGACCGTTGGATCGGCCGGCACCGGTTCTAAGCTAATTTCATGCGGCGTCCACTGCGCTGCTATATACATCGGCCCCACAAAGCGGCCGTCCGCGCTTTTTTGCCCTGGCTCCAAGCGGGTCCATGCCCCAACCGAATATCCGACCGAAACACCTTTGAGCATCCCTTGATCGAGCTTCGACCGCAGGCGTTTGCAGACTTCATCCTCATCATCAAACTGGATAACCGCCCGACATTTCCGGGCGGATTCGTCCAGCCAGGCGCGGATGACTTTGCCGATAGGCACACGGCCATAGTTTGGATCGCGCCCGTGCGAAAAGAGCAGTGTCCCGACATCCTCAAATCGACTGAGATCCACCGCGCCCGCCTCATGGAGTAAAACCTCCACATCCCCCCAGCGAGCATACGGTTCCTCGCTCGAAAACGATATTTCGTATTGATTTTCTTGCCCCTCGACATCCTTACGCTCCAAAACGCCAGACCGAAACATTGCTACGCCCGTGTCAGGCATCTTTGCTTTTGACATTCATATCCCCCTCACTCAATTTCTTTTTCATCACCTTCCGTCAACTCGCGGATGAGATCCAGCTCAATTTTTCGCTGCCGCAGGATATCCCGGTAATCCTTGCCTTTGCTGGCACAAATCTCCTGCAAGGTGGTCTGGTTTGTCTCGAGCGCCTTTGCGTTGGCGGAAACCTCTTTGAGCGGATCGATCCAGTCCCATCCTCCAGCGATCCAGATATGTCGCTGATAGGCTGCACGGCGACTGTAGTAATCCGAGATATTAAGCCGGCGCGTCAGGATCATCCAGTCAAGCCACTCCGAATAGATGACGTCGCAAAAATGCTCGATCAGATATTTTTGCCAGATCCGATATGTCCGCTGATCTTCCAATAGCCCTTGCCGCGCCGATGAATAATTGACCTGAGACATATCCCGCGAGACAACCTCATAACTCAAGCCCGCGCTGCTGCCGGCAAGGCGCTGTGTCGTTTTAACCAGCGGATCAACCGTTGAGCTGGTGCCCGGCTGCCCGATCACCGAGACTTTATCACCCGGCTTGAGGCGCACGATCGTTCCCTGTTCCAGCAGCTCGCCGGTCGATCCTTCGCTTTCCGACTGCCCCGCCAGATCAATTCCACCGCGCCCCATGCCAACCAGCCCGCCGATCGTCCCGGTGTCGCTTTCGATCGCAAGTGACAAATGTGATACAACCCGCTCTTTATCCACCGCCGAATCCAAAAGCTCATTGACATCATCGATGCGCGGCAGGGACGCCGCCGCCATTGGGAACTCCCTCACCTGACTCGACCGGGAGAGGAACGGCAGATAAATTACCCGATTGGCGTCGATCCGATCCGTTCGGATGTGGAATCCCCATGCGTCATAAACCTTGATATGGTAAGCCACCGGTCGCCGAAACTTATCGATCTCGATGCCGCCAATCACATTGTGATCATTGCATGCCTGCACCGTGGAATCCAGATCATCCACCTCGATCAGTTGCAGCTGGAATTTATCAGCGTCCTTAACCTTGACTATCAGGATCCCGCCGTCGACAAACCGGCGTCGAACGATCATTGTCTCTACCTCAAAAAGACTGAGCCTGCCCGTGATCTCACAATTGCCTGGCCGACACCACTCCCTCCAGAGCGTTTCGATCTGCTCATTCAGATCCTCATTTTCCTTTCCATCTCCGCCGAGAACTTTTGCCTGCAGGACAATCCCGGTGCCGATCACATTGCGCTCCAATGCCAGCAGTTCGCCGCCCAGCACATCCGAGTTTCGCTCCAGGTCGCGCGACCGCGCCCGGACAATATCCCGCGACGCCTGGTTTGTTTGCTCGCCCGTCGCATTGATCGTCGTCCATCCTGCACTGCGTGGGCTTTGGTCGGCGGCGGTATACATGCTGCGCGCCAGTTGACGGTACTTTTCGTACTGCAGCGCGCCTTTGGGGTTAAAGGGCAAGATCATTCGACCGATCAGGCTCATTTTTCTTTTCTCCAGTTTTCTCACCTCCTTCGGCGCAAAATTGCCACAGTAGACCGCGGCCGACTCTTTCGATCGATCTCATCCGACAAATTGCGGTACTCCGCATAGAGTGCTGCCAGATCCGGCCGTCTCACCGTCCGCTGGCCGATCCGATATTCCTGCGCTCCGTTTTCGATTTTATTGATTGCAAGCAGGACGCCGTCCCGGCGCTCCCTGAGCTCCTGTAGGGGATCACTCATATCATCCACCTCTTTCGTTTGCGAAATGTACCCGGCGGCCGGGCGGAGGAGACGTCCGACATCGGTTGTATCTGCCGCGACAGCGGCTCCGCTTTGGCGGTTTCCTCCTGCCGCTCCTGCCGGACCTGATTTGAGCGCAGCGTGCGAAGTCCATAGACGTCGGCAGCGCACGCACAATAAACCTCACAGTCCCAATAATGGTTATCCCCGCCCGTCACCTTTTGTTTCCAGCGGCTCGTCAGGTGTCCGCGCACACGCTCAATCACCTTTTGCTCCGCCGTCACCATCTCGGCATACTCCGGATCGCATTTATCGTGCAGGTACCAGCCACCGTTATCCTCATCCCGGAAAAACCGAGCGAAAATCATATCTTTGTAGTAATCGGTATCCACCATAATCAGCGTCATTCCGCGTGAGATGCCATCCCGGTCGATCGTTGACGGCCGGTATTTCGTGATCATCCGGCTCGACGATCCCTTGACTGGGACAGCCCACTCCCGGTTGATCGCACAAAAGTCATAGACGTCGTCAGTCTGATCGCCTGAGTCGATCGCACAGAGGTTCACCTGATAGCGCCGGCCGTTCCGGTCCCGGTACCAAGCGTTCATAACCTCCTCGATTTCCGGCCAGGCAAACGCCTGCCCGTGCGCCACGTTATAACTTGTCATGTTGGATTTCCATGCACGGATCGTCCAGTAAAAGCTCTTTTTCTGGACGTCGACGCCGCCTGTCAGCATCACCGCGCCGGGTGGAACCTCCCCGCGCAGATAGACGCTCTGGCGGCTCTCGAGCAGCTGCTCGGCGTCCATCTGGCTCTCGATCTCCTTAAACGGTTCGCCCAGCCAGGAATTGATGAAATTTTGCAGCAGCTCTGGAAAATCCTTATCCTTGATAAACTCCGCCGCGATATCACCAAACCGTACCCAGGGCGAATAAAAGGTGTTTAGCTTAAATGCAGTTCGGCGCTTACTCCCGTTGGTCCGTGTTGGCCTCCATCCGCAGCGCTGAATCATATCCGCTTTCTGCGTCTCGGTAATTACGCCCCCGCACTCCTCGCAAACGTAAAATGCCTGTTTGCGGGCCTGTTCTTCGGTTGCCCCCTCCGGCCATTTGAGCTGTTTAAACTTAAAGGTCCATCGCGCCCCACAATGCGGACAAGCCACAAAGCACTCCATCTGCGTATCGGCGCGCAGCCAACTCTGCCAGATCGGGCCGCCCTCAAAGACCGGCGTCGATGCGCGCATCGTCTTTTTGCTGGCCGGATAGGTCTTTTGCCGTTCCATTGCCAGCGCTGCCGGAGAAGCCTCTTTGCCCGCGCGTGCAGGGAACTTATCCTCCTCATCCAGAAACACATTCTTAACCGGCCGGCTCGCCAAGTCGCTCGGGGAATTCGCCCCAACGATCCCAATGTAGACGCCGCCGGTAAAATTGAGATCCATGCGCTTGCTGTTTTCGTCAAATCGCCGCCGCAGTTCCGGGCAGGAGCGGATCATCGGCTGAATACGATGATCACTGACCGTCTCTGCCAGCTCCTTCTGCGGATACACAACCAGCATTGGAGCGGGATCGTTACAGATCGCATAGCCCATCATATTGAGCATCGCCTCAGTCCCACCGACCTGCGTCGGCTTGACAAAGATAATTTCCTCAACCTCCGGGTCGTTAAACGCATCCATAACCGCCCGAAGATATGGCGTAAAATCAGTCCGCCATCGGCCAGGTTTTGCGGACTCCCCATTTGACAGCACCCGGTTTGCGTCAGCCCACTCGCTGACTGTAAGACTGCCGGGCGGCCGCAATGCCCGCAGCGCCTCCAGTATCCAGCCAGGGATCTGCCAGGACTCCGTACCTTTGCCCATCATTGCGACTCATCCGCCTCCTTTGCGGTATAGACGCCGGTGATTGACAACTGTTCCAGGGCGTCCCGCGCTCGCTCGCTGAGTATTTGGTCAATTCGCCGCGCGCCGTCTACGTCGAGATAGGGGGCAACCATTTGTCCCAGCTCATGGGCTAAGCCGGTAACGGAGTGTTTGAGGACCACAAAATACTTCGCCAGATCGTCCACAATCTGCTTTTTTGACAGGTATTCGCCGCTCGCAATCCGATTGCGCAGCTGCGCGTTCTCCAGCTGCTGTTGCTTGAGCAGCGCCTCATAGTAAAGTTTCTGCTGCGCCGGCGGCAATTTATCCGGACTTTTTTCTGCGGCGTCAGCCAGCTTTCGCCCCTCCTGGACTGCTCGCCATTCTGTTACCGCTCGGATATCCCAATAACCGTATTTGTAACGCGGGCAACCCGCCTTCATCCAGTTGCTGAGCGTCGATGCCGTGACATCAAAGTAGGCCGCGGCAATGCTCGTACTGGCAATGATCGACCCCTTTTCAAAATAGAGATCCACCCGCTCGGATTTATCCAGTTTATTTCCTTCGGACTCCATTGAGATCACTCCTTCCCCGCGCCCCTAGCCGGATCAACCGTATTGCCGCGTCCATGCTATCCAGCCCCAAATCACACAAGAGCATTTCCTCGTCGTTTTGCCGAACCGACTTAACCGCATCGACCTGCGCCGCCCATATCGGCGGTTCCGTCCTTTTGCACAAAATTCGGTGCTAAAAGGGCCGCTCGCAAGGCTCTCAAACTTTCGAGTGAGAATCTCCTTTTTTAATTCAGGTGTTCTATGGGCTCGCAAGCGCCCGCACCCGGGGTACAGCCCCGGAAGTACCTTAAACCCGCATCAGGATAACCTTTTTCGAGGATTAATCCCTCGTTTTCTGTGGAAAACCCCTTTCGCAGCGGCCCGCCGTGAAATGGTTGTGGAAAACCCCCGCGGCCTTATTTGAATCCTTCCCCCGCACTCGAAACTACGCCAAATTGGAAACTAGGGCATAAAAAAAGAGACGCGCCCTTGCGAGCACATCTCTCTAGGGTTATTATACGTCAATAATGGTTCGGCTTTCAAGAGGACATTTGCGGACATTCTCGGACATTCGCGGACATTTCCGGACACCTCACTCGCAAAAGAAGCCGCTTTGACGATCAAGCTCCCGGATCGCACCTGTAATCTGCCGCCGGATCGTCCGCTCGCAGCGACCGTACTCTGCTGACAGCTGCGCGTTACTCTTACCCTCGATGTATTTCTTCTCCAAAAGCTCGCGCTTTTGGTCATCCTGCATACGGTCTAGCGCCTGCGCCAGCTCTCTGCGAAGCTCGGCGACCTCCGCCGCCAGCGCTTCGCACTCGCGGCGGATCTGGATTGCCGTCTCCTTAATCGTGTCTGGGCCGCCGGAACGCGCGCCGGCTCGCAGCACGCTCCCGCCTTTGCCCTCTGCCATACTGTCCCAAAGATCGGCCTCCTTGCATTTCCTCGTCAGGCTCCCCATCCTGACGACATATTTTCGCAATTTCTCTATTTTTTCTTCTTGAGTCAAAAGAAAAGCCTCCTTTGTGGGTGATGTAAAGGGCAAGTAAGCTGATGCCAAAAGAAAAGTGGAAGCAAAGTGGAGGCACTTTCAACAGAAAGCGTTGTTTTTCTGTTGAAAACCTGTTGATTAATAATTTATTCATTCTTTCTTAACCTTTTATTAAAGAAAAAGTGGAGGGTAGTGGAGGGTTATGGAAGTGAGGTAAAACTGCAAACCTGCATGTTTGGCTGATAAATGGAAGGTATGGAGGCTTGGAGGCATTTCCCAAAACTTTTCTATTGTCATTTTTTTTACAGAAAAAAAGTTTCGGAAAAACGTTCCATGTTTCCATACCCTCCATCAGCGGCGGGGAGGCGGGGAATCCATGAGGGCTATCTGGCGGCCGATGTCGGAGAAGTCCACTCCTAAATACTCGTTAAAACGGGAGGTTTTTTGCTTACGGAAGCCTTGACGGTCCTGCATCTCCATCGAAAATTTGCTCATGCTCATAGGGTATCGCTCCCCATTCTGTTCGCACCAGCGCCGATAGACGTCAAAAACGACCGACGCCTGTAGGGAGCTCCCTGTCGACTGTACCAGGCAATCATCCACAAACTGTTTCATCCGATCCATTTCGCTCCGATACTCCTCATTGGCCCAATCGACCCGTGAGCAGCGCGGAAATCCTTGTTTATACCAATCGATCGCGCCCTGCAGCGCCCAATTAAATATGCCGGACTTCTCGGCCTTGAGCTTGTCTGACAATTGGCGGTCCACCTTCTCGGGCGGGATCTGCGCGGTAAAAGGGATCATCCGGACGCGCCGCCAAATTCCGCCGTCGCTGCCCTTGATGATCGGCTTGACGTTCGTCCCCATGAGGATTTTAAACTCCGGCTTAAATTCGATCTCCGCCCGGTAGAGCATTCGGGCCGTAACCTTTTCGCCACCGGTCATCTGCTTTACCATCGCCTCATCCAGGCGGCAGCCTTCCTTCGGTTCCGATGTCGTGACCAGGCGTGCGCCCTTTAGCCGGGCGACGTCCGAGCTTGCCCCGCGTCCGCCTTTGTCCTTATACATAACCGTGTCGGCCTCGCTGTTTTTTGCATAATCTCCCATGATCGAGCTGATGGTGTCGAGGAAGGTGCTCTTGCCATTTTTACCGTTGCCATAAAGGAAAAAGACGCATTGCTCAGCTGTCGAGCCGGTTAGGCAATACCCAACCATCCGCTGCAAATAAAGCTGTTCCTCCGGATCGCCCTGCGTAATCTCGTCGAGAAACGACATCCAGCGGGGGCACTTTGCGTCTGGATCATAGGTGACATCGGCGATCATGGAAAGCATAAGCTCGCGCTTATGCGGCCGGATACGACCAGTCTTGAGCTCGACGATCCCATTTTGCACGTTGATCGCATCCTTAAATCGGTCAAAGGCTTTCGGCAATACGGGAATACCCTCAAGATGCTGCGCCTCCCGAATCATAGATTCCTTTGCCTTTGAGCTGCGCGTCCGTTTTACCAGTTTGAGCATTGGCACACTAAACTCCTCATCCTTTTTTTTCGCCTCATCTTCCATGCGCTCGATCAGCAGATCAGCCCGGCGCTTTACTTCGCCAGTCTGATCCTCCCCCCATCGCTGCCCGTCCCAGCAGTACCAGACTTTATCGACGTGATTATACCGCAGATCCTTGTAAAAAGCATCCCGGAAGCGATGCGCATTCCCGGTATCATCATATGTGTATTTTGCGGTGTTTGGCTTAATGTCCAGATCCTCAATATCTGGGAGCATTGAGGAGACCGCTTCGCTTTCCGTCTTTCGGGGAGAGGGGGGTGGATCCGGAAGCGGGACCTCCGCCCGCTTAGGCATCTGCGCTGATCGGTCATATGGCACAAAGGTTTGTGTTTTGCCTTTACAGGCCCTCTCGATCGTGTATTGTCCGTAAGTTTTTCCTCCTCCGACCGACCGGTCCCATTTCTTGCGAAAAATCCTGGAGGAACGAAAGACGCGGTCGATCCGGTCGGCGTCGCAGTTAAACCAAAAAGCCAAATGATTGACTAGGGCAAAATCCACACTGGATAGATCTACTGATCCGTCCTTTTTGGCAGGCACTTCGCCCGCCGAGTATGTACCCTCGTAAAGTCGCCTAAACTTATCTCCGCCCTCAGATTTAAACGCAATTTCGAGGATATCCTGATCGCTGAGCTCCCGAACAGACTGCGGAGAACTCGCCGATTTTGAGGTAGTTTGCTCCTGCGAAGCGGGAGCAGGCTTTCGTCCGAGCTTTGTCTGCTCGGGCGGCGTATCGTCAAAATATTTTTTGTACAGATCCGCCAGATCTGCGGAGCAATCACGCAGCGGATAGGCATTTCCGTTGGCGTCCAGGTATGCATTGCCGGTTACGGTAAAATACCGGGACGAATCGTACATCTCCAGCCCACGCAGTGGATCCTTTCGGCCGCCGCCTGGCAGCTTCCCCTCGCAAAAAATATGGATGCCTGTCCCGGACGGTGATATCTCGGTATAGCTTTGCAGCTGCTCGATGATCTCGGCGGCAATCTCAGAGATCTCACCGCCGTCGACGCAGTGATCGATGTCGATCCCAACAATCCCATCTGCCAGCTGGAAGCCAATGCCCACAGCACGCCCCGCTTTGACTTGCTTTATCGCATCGTCAAACGATCCCCACGTGCTTGAATTACTGCAGGATGCGAATTTAAGCCCGCCGCGCTCACTTACAAACGGGCATAACGGGGCTTTATTAGGAAATTTGTGGCAAACCCACTGCCGCATCGACTTTAATTTGTCCGGTACCCGGTCGAACACGAAATCACATCCGATCATCTATCTTTTCTGCGGGTAATATTTCTGCGGATCGTCCGATCCGATGTAGTCCTCGACGAAGATCCGCAGTTTACCATCCTCGTCCGTTACGAGGGCGAGCCGCGCGATCCGACCGACAAGCTCGCTCCTTGACCGCTCTAAATCTCCTATTTCGGACGCCAGCATTCCCAGCCGGAGAAAATCCTGCTTGAGCGCATCCGGCAAATCGCGATCAAAGTAATACCGCTTGACGATTCTCTGTCCGCGCTCCTCCCCGATCGTTATAATCATCTGCAGTTCACAAATGGTTTGCCCGGCCGCCCTTCCGCGGCCGGGGCTTATTTGCACACTGTCAATAATCGCAAGTTGTCTCTTTTTTTGCGGCATTTTATCCGTCTCCTTTTCGCGGCTCCATCCGGCGAATTCGCAGCGCTTTGTCGATGCTGACCTCGCGGCCGTCCAATCGCAAAGTGTGCCCGCCGCTAATCAGCTGCTCCAACCTCTCCCGATCGTCGATCAACTGCGGATCGCTTGTCCAGCAAACTACCCGACCGTTGCGGACGATCTCAAAAATCATCTTTCGCGCCCCCAAAAGTGCCGTTCCTCTTTTGGCAGTTTTATTTTACTTTTGTATGTAGTCCTAAAAAAAACAGAAAATATCCTCGCAGCCAAATGAATAATGAAAAATACGAGGGATACCCCACTCGCAGTCGCAATTCCCACAATAAAATATGCAAGCATAATGTCCATCATTTAAATCACCTCGCCGCAGGCATGTTCCGGAGGTCACAGCCGTTTTTCTCGGCCACTACTTCCTCCGGACGGATGCTGTCTTTCAGGATCTCAAGCCGCCCCTCGTCGAACCACTCGCCGGAAACCAGCTTTCCATCCTTGTCTACTTTTGGGGTAAGGCAATACTGTGTACAGCCATACATCCATTTTAGTTTTCCGGTCACAACCCCCTGAAAGCCCGTAACCTTATCTTTCGCCATTTTCCCAAATAATTTACTCATTTCATCTGCTCCCTTCATTGACAATTCGACTTTTTTGTGGTATTTTTTTGTTACAGTGATTATAGGGATTATCCCGGAGACGCTTGTGGGTGCCAGCCTGCAGGCGTCTTTCTTTTTCTGCAAAAAGTATGTAACGCCGCCATCGTCGGCAAAAAAGCAAGAGAAGCCAAAAACCACAGCAGGCAAAAAGCCATGCCAATAACGCGGGCAACAATGCTCGTATTGACATTCTCCCCATTTCCGCGCTGCCGATCAGCCCGATCGGCCAGAAAAGCAAAGCCGTTACAATCCACTGCCTGAGTGCATCAATCAGCCGCATCTTCTTCGCCTCCGTCTTTGGATTTCTTGTTGCACTGCGGACATTTGTGGTATTTTCCAATAGTCCATCCTTTTTCTCGCGCGAATAATATAAGATACTTTTTTCCCACAATCCCGTTGTATCCGATTGTCGCGCCACATATATCGCACTCGATTCCGCTAAACAGCATCTTCTTCGCCTCCGTCCATATCCGTGTTGTCCGATTCTAAAAAGATATCAATAGATGAATTAAATATCTGATAAAGTTGTTTCCTGTCCTCATCCGATAAAGTTTTTCCGCGGGAAGGAAAAACTTCAAATTCTTGCGGTACGATCATCATCAATCCTCCTCCGGCAATTCATCGTCGAGTGATAACCGCACATTATCGACGCGAGCCTGTAAACTGCGCAGTTTGTCCAACATGTTCTCGGTCGCGGACAGGCATACCGAAAGCGTCTCGGCTATGTTTTGGGGATCGGATATCATTGCGACCGTCTCAAAATTGGCATAAGCGGCCTGTAGAGCATCGATAAATGCGTTTCCAGCTCCGAGCGTGATCTCCTCGTCTACGGCAAAGCTCTGCATAGAAGGCAGCGGATCCGTATCACCCACGCAAAAGACTGGATCCGGGAATTCTATCCGCGCGATCCTCGATTGATTCGAGGTAAGTTCGGCGCGCAGCTCCTCACGGATCCGCTCCCTCTCAGCCTCATCGATCTCCTGGACGGCCACTTCAACAGGCCGCGCTTCCAAATCCTTTACTTTTCGCTCGAGCGTTTGGATGAGATCCTGTTGTTTTTCGAGCTTGTCGACCGTTTTTGAATACAGCACATCTTTATTCTGCGCCTCTCGTTTATTTGCATCGGCCCGCTTGCGCTCCTGTTCGGCGGTTTCCCGCGCCTCGTTTGCAGCCTTTTTTGCCTCGTCACGCTCGCGGATCGCCTGCTCAAGCTCCCGTTTGCTCATCTCATCGACCGTTTTCGGCCGACCGTTGACCAAATGGGACTCGGCTAAAAATTGCTCCCGTTCCTCAGCCGGTATCTGTATCAGTGCAAGCATTTGCGAGTAATTCAAATTCCGCACCGGTGCGGAATTTGAAAATTCTCGTGCAAGTTGCATGAATCGGTTTGCCGTAGATTGTGTCAATTCAACATGATCTTGCAACCATCCCGACCATTCCCCATGCTGGAGCATAGATTTCGCCTCAATGAGCCGTTTTCCAATCTCAATGATATTTTGGACGGTCTGCTGCTTATAAAAATTGATCTCGACCGTCACCTGCTCGATCGTCCGGACCGACGGCGTCGAAACATCCACAGACTCTATCGCGGCGTTTTCCGCTGGCGGCGCGGACTCATTCATCATCTCGCGGATACTGAATTTTCCCATGCTGTCATTCCTCCAGTTCGCCCAGGTATTCGTCCACCAGAGCGACATAATCTTTTGCAGCCGTGCAGTTTTTGGAGTATTCGAGCAACGGCCGCCCGGCATAGGTGGACTCCGTCACTTTGACCGTGTTGCGGATCCGCGTGGAGAATACCGGAAACTGCCGCTCCGCGCGCAGCCACTCGTCCCCCTGCACGCTCACGTTGTTGCGCTGGAACATCGTGAAAAAACATCCCGCAAAGCGCAGCCGCTCATTGCTTTCGCGCACGTCGTCGATCTGCTCGACCAGCTCCTGCAGGCCGTCAAAGGCAAATTTATCAATCTTGACCGGTACAAGCACATCGTCGGCAGCCATGAGCGCATTGATCACGCCAATATTGATATCCGGCGCACAGTCGATCACGCAGTAGTCATAGGCGGATTCGATCGTCTGCAAAGCACGCTTGAGACGAAAATCCCTCGACCGGCTCGTATCGATCAGTAGAGAGCTGTTCGTGCGCAGCAGGCTCATGTTGGCCGGGATGATGTCCAGCCGCTCGAAGGCGGTCCGCAGGATCGTTGTGTTGATATCCGTGCTCCAGGTGAGCACGTCCGAAACGCTCCGCGCGTCATAGCTGTGTTTCCCAAAAAATTTGGTGCTGTTCCCCTGCTTGTCCATATCGACAAGCAGCACCCGGCAGTTATGGACAGCCGCCAGCACATGTGCAATGTTGATCGCGCTGATCGTCTTTCCGACGCCGCCCTTTAGATTGATGATACAAATTATCTGCATATCCTCGCCTCCTCAAAACGGCAGGTCATCGGAATTGGCGGTCATCTCCGCAAAATCCCTTCCGTCTGTCGGCGGCGCAGCGTCCGGCGTAGGAGATGCTTGTCCGGCATGTGGCTCCGGAGGCGGTTCCGGCATTGGCGGCTCATTTTTCTTTGCGCTGTCTCCGGCAAAGTTGACCTGATCGACGATCAGCTCGGTCACATACCGCTTATTTCCGTCGTTGCCTATGTAGGATCGATTTTCAAAGTGTCCCTCCAAAATGATCGGCTTGCCTTTTTTGAAATACTTGCAGATTAATTCAGCCGTGCCGCGCCAAGCGACAATATTAAAAAAGTCGGCCTTTCGTTCTCCGTTTACCTTGTAGTCGCGCTCGACCGCAACCGAAAACGTGCAGACTTTTACGCCCGTCGCCGTTTCACGCAGTTCTGGGTTGTCCGTCAGCCGCCCCATCATGACCGTTTTGTTCAGCATTTTTACCCTCCTCCTGATCGTCCGGCAGCGTCTCAATGACATGCTTCGCAATGCTGATCAGTGTATTTCTGATTCGTTCTTTTTCCTCCGGTGTCGTCTGGATCCGCTTGATGCCGACCCGCGTAACGCCCTGCTCGCCATAATTTAGCTCGTGAATCTCATCCACCTCAACCGATCCATAAAATCGGCCCATGTACATCTCCGGCATCAAACTCACCTCGATTATGCCTATGATCCGGACATCCCTACTTTTGCATGTCCTCCCGGCGTTTCGTATCTTCGAGCCGCTGCTCGGCGTAAAAAATCGTGGATGTCAGGTTGTTCAGCGCTTCCCGCGCGCCGGCAAGCGCCTGCTCCATCGCGGGGATCTCGTCCAGAGAGAGCTCCCGGTCCCGGAAGATCTTACGGATCATGCCGTAGGACTCATCGACACCCTCCTGCGCCAGCGCAAAGGAAAACATCATGTCGCCGATCGTCTCGGGTTTTGAAATATCCGGCAGGTACCGACCGAGGCAGCTCTTGTTTTTCAAATGCCACATGGCAAGATAATTTGTGTCGTACAGACTGCACATGCGGTCAACGATGTCGTCCGGCACTGGCAGCTTGTCGTTTTCGTAATCAGACAGTGTCCGGACGGCGACGCCGAGCGCGCCCGCAGCATATTCCTGCGTCATATCGGCATTTTCCCTGCACATTTTGTAATAATTCTTGCAGGATTCGCTCATGGCAAAAACCTCCTTTTTGTAGGATAATAAGATCATCAGGAGCGCTTGATCCCCAGCGCCCAGCAGACGAGCCGCTCGAAGCGATCCGACTGCTTGTGATTATCACTCATATATACCCGGACACTATCCGGGGAAAACCCGGTCGCTTTTCCGAGGTCATTATAATTCCAGCGCCGGATGTCGAGCTGTTTTTTTATCTCCCCGCGCAGCTCATCGGACGAAATCATTCGGCATCACCTCCGCTGCGCTGCAGGTAGTAATAATTTGCATCTGAGCGTTTTTCCTTTACCACGCCGGCCGCTGCAAGCGCCGTGGAGAAGGCCGACATTGACGCGGTTTCCAGGTCGCCTGTGACACACCAGTCGACATAGTGCTGATACAGCTCCTTTGCGCGAAACCATCCCTGATTTTCGCCAGCGTCCACAAAGGAGCGCAGGAAAGCATCGAGGTTTACCGTTCGCAGCGCCGGCGAAAGCGGCTCGGCGATCTCCCTGATCGCAAACGCATCCATATCGATTTCGCCGAGCAGGATGCTCTCAAATACCGCCCGATGAATCTGATCGCGCTGCAGCCGGGAGATCTGCGCATTGGTGACGTAATAAACAATCTGCTGGAGCTTTTCCATGGTGACAGATACTTTCATTTGTCGCTCTCCTCGTGAATTTTGACAAACCGCGTAGGCTTCGAGCGGTTTGCAATTGTTGACTTTTCCTGCAAAAAAAAGTAAAATAGAGCTGACAGGCAGCGGACAGCAGAGGTATTGACAATAAACCTTTGGGGTGCTGATCGCCTCAAGGTAAGGGAGATGCTGCCTGTCAGTAATCACAAAACAAATCGACTGTGCTTTGGTAGGGCAGCGGCTCGGTTTGTTTTTGTCGTCTATTTTACGGGTACAATTGCATTATATACGTAAATACACCGCTTGTCAAGTGTATTTACGTATTTCGCAGTACAGGGGGTGTTACAATCTCAATTAGCCATAGATTATTTCAGATAATGGAGGATCGGGGGATATCTCAAGCACAATTGTCGCGTGGAACTGGTATTCCACCGCGCACGATTGGCGATTGGAAGAAGCTCGGCACAAACCCCGGATCTGACAAAATAGCGTGTATATGCGATTTTTTAGGCATAAGCACTGACTACTTACTCACAGGTAAAGAAAAAAGCTCATCACCCCTGCGGGATGATGAGCTGGAGCTCTTACAGTATTACAATGCCCTACCAGTACGCGATCAAGGGAAGATCCTCGGCCAGCTTGCCGAGCTCACGAAAGGAGCTGCTATCCCTAGAGAGGGGACCGCCTGATAAAGCGGAGTGGCAACATCTTGTTTGTGAAATTTGGCTGACAGCTTAGGGGCCGCTTTATCGGAAAACGACAACACAGGAAAGTCAAAATATGGACAGAGGCGAAATTATGGCTACAAAAGAATTATCTCAGTACAGAATATTCCAAACGCAACATGAGATGGAAAAGGCAATTTCCACTCTCCATGGCATGATTCAGGGGATGTCGTGCGATCGCTATTTTTCCCCCGAAGAAGTGAGTGAATTAAAAAGCTGGGTGGAGTGTCATAAAAAACAGTACCATCCCGAGCCGTTAAACAGCCTCTTGCATTTAGTTTCGGAAGCCCTTGAGGACAATAAAATCACGCAGGACGAGTTTGATGATATCTGCTGGGCTTGCGATAAGGCCCTTAAAAAAGAAAAAGCTTTCGACCCCTCAACCATCGCTCTGCAGGTTTTACATGGGATCATGCACGGCGCTCTCGCTGATGGATACATAAGTGATGATGAAATTGGATATCTGCAAAATTGGATTTACGATTTCGACTTTTTAAAGGGGAGTTATCCATACGATGAGCTTGACAGCCTCATCACCAGCATCCTTTCTGACGGAAAGATCACTTCCGAGGAGCGCGATATCCTCAAGGCTTTTTTCTCCGATTTTGCGCTGACCGATCCGAACGGGATGATAAAGCCCGAGGAAATCAACGCGCTTAAGGAAAAATATTGCTTAACCGGAATCTGCGCCACCTGTCCCGAAATAATATTTTCTGATCATGTTTTTTGCTTTACTGGCATTTCGAGCCGCTGTAGCCGCAAGGATATCTCGGAAAAGGTCCAGGAACTCGGAGGTGCTTATATTGACCGAGTAAGCAACAAAATTGATTATCTTATCATTGGCAACAATGGGAATCCGTGCTTTGCATATTCGTGCTACGGGCGAAAGGTTGAACAGGCCGTTAATATGCGAAAGCAAGGCGGAAAAATTATCCTCGTCCATGAGAATGATTTTTGGGATGAGATAGAATAAAATAGCCGCCCCTTTCGGGGCGGCATTCTTGACACCGGAACATATCGCGGTTATAATAAAGACGCAAAGAGGCGCTGCCGGTAGACGGTTACGCCCCTCGTGAATAAGCTAAAAGTAGCCGCTTCATTTGGTCGTGAGGGCGGCTACTTCTTTTTTATTGCAACTATGTACCCCGTGGCAAAAATCAACACAAGGATGATTAGCCCGTATTCCATAAGCAACGCCCCCTTTCAGGGGCAAGACTTAACCGCCTACCGCCGCCGCTGGCAGCGCCTGCGGCAATTATAACAAATATTTGTCGCGTAGGCAATCCTGTTTTCTTGACACAATGAAATATCGCGGTTATAATAAAAACACAAAGAGGCGCTGCCGGTAGACGGTTACGCCCCAAAGAAACAGTTAAGAAATAACCGCTAGTTTGGTCGCTGGGCGGTTATTTCTTTTTTATTGCAATTATGTATCCCGTGGCGAAAATCAACACAAGGATGATTAGCCCGTATTCCATAAGCAACGCCCCCTTTCAGGGGCAAGACTTAACCGCCTACCGCCGCCGCTGGCAGCGCCTGCAGCGATTATAACAAATCATCTCCCAAAAAGCAAGGAGGCCGGCCTCGTGGGAACCAGGATTTATCTGCGAAAATCCCGCACCGAAGAACTGAATGAGCCCGTCGAGGCGACCCTCAAGCGGCACCGTGAGCAGCTGCTCGAATTCGCGCGCAAGAATGACCTGGACATCGAGGAGATTTATGAGGAGGTCGTAAGCGGCGAAACGCTCTATGCCCGCCCGGAAATGCTGCGGCTCCTGAACGACATCGAAAATCAGGGTTGCGACGCCGTGCTCTGCATGGACATCGACCGGCTCGGGCGCGGATCGATGAGCGACCAGGGGATCATCCTGGAGACGCTCAAGCGCAACAACTGCAAAATTATTACTCCTCGTAAAATTTACGATCTCAACAACGATCTAGACGAAACCTACTCCGAATTTGAAACGTTTATGGCACGGCAGGAGCTCAAACAGATCAAACGCCGGCTGAATCGCGGCCTGCAGAAAACCATCCAGGACGGCGGCTACATCGCAAACGCTCCCTATGGATACCGAAAAGTCACCAAAAATAAAATGCCATCCCTCGAAATTGTCGATGAGGAGGCTTATTTTGTGCGGATGATTTTTGATATGTACGTCAATCAGGGGATTGGCACCCACACGATCGCCGAGACGATCTCGGACCTCGGCGCAAAGCCGCACCGGTCCGATCGGTTCGCGAGGACGTCGATCCGCAAGATCCTCAAAAACCCCACCTACATCGGAAAAATCGTCTGGAACCAGAAAAAACAGATCCGCAAGGGATCGCACGGAAACGTTAAAACGATCGTCGTGTATAATAAACCGGATCAATGGACCTACTCGGATGGGATTCATTCGCCCATCATCGACGAGATCACCTTTTCCCGCGCGCAGGAGATTTTATCCGGAAGATATCATCCGCCCTACTACAAAGGCACTGTCGAAAATTCGCTCGCAGGTCTGGTCAAGTGTGGCCATTGCGGCGGGAGTATGCAGCGGCGAATCTGCGGCCAACGCATTCGCAGGCCATATCTCATCTGTCCGCGAAAAGGCTGCATCCCATCGACACAGCATGCTTTTGTCGAGGAGGCGGTCCTCTCGTTTCTCCGTCAGCATCTCGCAGAAATTGCGGTTGAGCTCGAAAGCCAACAGCCACAAGATACCAGCGTGCTCGAAAAGACGCTGCGTGTGATCCGCAAGGAGATTTCGACCGTTGAGCGGCAAAAGGACAGTTTGCACGACCTGCTGGAGCAGGGCGTGTATACCGTTGACGTCTTTGTGGAGCGCTCGAAACTGCTCCAGGAAAAAGAAAGCCTGCTCAAGAGGCAGGAGGACGCCCAAATTGACGCCATAGAGCGCGCGAATGGTCAAAAACGAGAAGTTGCCTTCCGAAAGATTAAAAGCGTTCTGGAGGCTTACAGCGCCGCTGACGCGCAATCGCGGAATATGATGCTGAAATCTGTGATCCAGGAGATTGCATATGACAAGGAGCCCGGCTCCGGCCTGCGTGACTTTTCCCTGACCATCCAGCTAAAGGATTTTTGATTTATAACATGCACATTCTTTATCC
>NZ_QSBX01000031.1:0-25426 GCF_003465835.1 Anaerotruncus sp. AF02-27
AGTCCTATTCTTTTTGCGTTTCCTACACTATTTCCCGTCAAGTCAAAGTAATCTAATTTTGCGCCATCTCTCATAGGGTCTGTCGAATTATAGTTAAATCCAACTTCGATTGCCGACAACCAAAATAGCTTACACGATACGCCTTCTTCACCAAATTTAACTACACCGGGCTTAGCATTACCAGCGACATACGGAATTTTTATTTGTTTAATGCTGGTCTGAATATTCGGATCAAACAGTCCAAAATACGTTGTATTTAAATAAGATAAGCTTGTTGTAAGCGAGTAATCGCCTTTTTCATTTGTGGTCCAGGCGATCTGATTATAAATATCTTTTATCAGCAACCAAGCCCCGTTACAGCTTGTGTCATATAGTGTTGTATCCGGGTTCCCCTGATGCACGATCAAATGATTATATGGCACTCCGCCAAGGTTGAGCTTGACCTCCGACCCCACTGCCAAGGTGCTAATCGCAATCCCCGCCATTGGCGTGCACACCCCATAGGCCATAGGGCTTGTCTGCCAGCCGTAGGTACACCGGATAAATACCCGCACATGATGGACTACGCCATTTGTAAGTCCCGACAGGACACACGATAGCGTCCCCGCCCCCGGCATTACCATGACCGACACGCCGTCCGATGGGCCGCTGGGCATGTGGGTGTTGGCGGTCACGACGTAGTATTTGACCAGTGATCCGTATGCCGCATCCACCGTGCTAAAGGTTGCGTCTATTTTGCCGTCCCCGCCTTTGAGCGTGAGGTTTTCCACCTGCGGCGCAAGGTCGCGGGTGTTAATCCCGCCAAAGGATAGGGACTTGCCTTTTATGTCTGACATGGTGCACCTCCTTACAGGTACATTAAACGTCCTCCGGGTCTATTGCTGTTATTATCTTCCGCATAGATCGTTAACATGCCAAAGAGACTAACGTTGTCTCCATATCCCCCCATTCTAAGGAAGTATCTGTAAGACCCACTCTGGTATAAGCTGGAATAGCAGCAGTAATATGTGACCTCAGATCCTCCAACGTCTTCGTTTATGAATCCATGTGCGTTATTACCAATGATTGTTTTAAGATATCCTGACCTATTTTGGGGAAAAGTGCTGATCTGTGTATAACCCGACCCGGTAACATTAAAGTTCGTAAATGCGGTATAAATTTTTAATTGCCTCACCATCAAACCAGCGATCCAAAGGCCAATATTGCCCCAAATTCCCTCAAGACCCATAAATTTAATTTTTTCTGTATTTACACTGTTTCCATAGTTCATTCCTCTGGAATCGTTCGATCCCGTGTTTACCCTTATGTCCATATTGGTGGTTCCCAATCCCAACCCAGCAGAACAACTGAGGTTTTTATACCGAATTAAGTATAAAGCCTGGATCAAAGTAAGGGGATAAAACGACAAGGGATCGTAGCCAGCACCCATATTATTTGCATTTGCTTGTGTAATGGTAAGATTACCCCCTGTTGTCGGTGCCTTCCCGCTTAAACTTCTCAATTTGTTAGATATGACATACCCTTCATACGCGCCGACGTAAAGATAGTCACGATCTCCCTGAATGCTTCTGGTGTGCGCATTAAAACACCATTTTGCATCCGATGACGGCGCGTTTGGATCATCAGTAATCTTGACATACTGATAATTCCCCTCTTTGTACATCGCATAAGCTATGCGCGGAATTTCAATCATCACGTCGCCCGCGTTGCCGCTGGTGATGTCTGCCGCTGTTCCGTCCTCGAACTGCGCGAAATTATTCGGGTTGAGATACCCAACTACCGCGCCATCCTTAAAAAGACATGGGCGAATCCTGCTGAAAATGGGATCGGTCGCGTCGTTCCAACTTCCCGTCTGGAAATTACCGTTATTTCCCCTCGATGGGGCAAATCCGGTGCAATCATCTGTATAAACAACCGCTGATTCCGGGTCTGAATTTCCTTGATCGATCCGTACCCCATAGATAACAAACGCTTGCGGCGTAGCCGTCCCCACCGCATCCACGCTGGTTTGCCAGCCGTTATCACCCCGGACATATAACCGCACATAATACTGCACCCCATTGGTAAGCCCCTCGATGCTCGAGGAGATAACCGCATCCCCGATTGCCCCGACCTGCACGTCCACGACCTGTACGCCATCCATTGGGGAGGTTGGCGCACTGCCGGGTTTTGCAATGAGCCGGTAATACTGCCCGAGCTATAGCCATTGCGCGGAGATCCCCGTACAGGTGCAGTAGCTCTTGCCGTTGCCGCCCTTGAGCGTCAGGTTAAGCCCCTGCGGTGGGATCGTCTTTGTACTGATCCCGCCTGCGCCTAGCTCATCGCCGTAGATCACGCTACCACCTCCACCGGCGTTAAGGTCAGCTGCACCGTGATGTTACTCTCCGGGATCGCTCCAAAGGCTTTTGCCGTCGCGGTTCCATTGTTGTTGTCAATCCGTAAGGTTACGCCCGCGTCCATAAGGGCAAGCTGTGTGTCGTCGTCCACGCTGATCCCAATGCGCACATCGTTCACAATGGAGCTATGCGTTACCGCCTGCGTCCACATCTCGCGGGTGCTGTCCTTGACCCAGGATGCCACGGGGAGGGTTATGGTGATGAGGTCGGACGGGTCAGCTTTGCCATTCCACGCCGCTTTTTCATCGGGCGTGACAAACTTCCTCGTATCTGTCTCGTCAATCATCTGCGCACTGTGCGTGGCCGGATGGACATAGTTGTTCGCGTTCTCTGCAATCCCCGCGAGCTTTTCCTTTTCGGCGGTGGTGTAGTCGTTCGTGGACAGGCCCTTGCCGGCTTCTGCCAGTACGTAGTCATCCGGTACCTTCCCACTATCCACAGGATTTCCGTTTGCATCTAACGTGGCGAGGTTTCCAGCAGTGGGGGAGGGAGCTTTCAGGGCATAGCTGGTGTGACTATGCACTTTGTCCGCGAAGTCATCCGGCTTCTTTCCGCTGTTAGTGGGATTACCATCTGCATCCAGGCCCGCGAGATTGCCTGCCGTGGCGTTCGCAACCTTATCTGCTTTGCCCTGGTCTAATCCTTCAATATTCTGCCGGACAGCATCAAAATCCGCAGCCGTAAAATTTCGGGCGATGACTTCACCCGCCTGCCATTCCTTCGCAGTGCCTTCCACGCCACGCACACATCCGCTCAATGCGCTATCAGTCTTTGCTGCATAACAGATGGTTTCGGCATTTTCATCCGTTCCTATGACTGCCAGATTCGGCGCAGCCGGAAAAGCATCGATATTATCCACCGGGATGATAGTGTCGGCCGCGCCGATTGCCTGCGTCAAGAGCGCCTGCGGGGAAAACGGCATGGCCGGATACATGGTTTTGAGCAAGAGAAAAACCTCCTTTAAACAACGTTATCGCCGCGGCTCTGGACGAAGCCTTGTACATACATATCGATTGTGATGTAGGCAAGATCATTTGGACGGATTTCGACATTCTGCCAGCTGCCGCGTGGGATCAGACCGTCACTGCCCACCAAGAATGGAGTGAGGTCAATCTCGGCGGTCGTAGCATTAAAAACAGCCTTTTGCGTACCATTTACCAGCAGTGCAAAAGACTGAGGGTTTCCGAAAAAATAAATGCCAGGTGCAATCTCGTGATCGTGTGCCGGGAGCGTAATGCTGTGTGTATGATCGTCCACTTCAAAATCGTGACGGTGGGATGGGATGCTGACATCATGTTCATGCTTTGGTAGCCAGAAATTGTGGACGTGCCGCGTTGCGCTTTCGCTGCTCGGCGGGCTGGTGTCCTCCAAAACGGTTTTGCTGCCGCTTTGGCCGGTTGTGCTGGATCTGCCGCCGCCGCTGCTGGTGGAGGTGCTGGTTCCGCCGCCGGAGGAAGTGGTGGTCGCCGTGGCGCCGCCGCCCTCAGTGGCCTTGGAGTAAGCACGAAAGGCACCCATGCGAACCTTCGCCATAACCTTGTTGATGACCCGCATCTCAGCGGGGATATAGAAATCCATGACAGTTCCGTTGTTCGCATCTGCATTGCCCTGTAACGCTTGAGAATAGAGCTGCGTCGCACCCTGCGAATAGGTCATTTCAATCCGCTGCCTGTCCGCGAGATCCGCGACGGTGGAGGCGATGTCCTGCAGCCGGTTTGCAACGGTAAGGGTGGAATTCTTGACGTCCTCATAATCGATCTGCAGGTCGGTGATATAGGTTTTCTCCCGCACACCGGTTTCCGGGTCGATGATCTCGACGATTTTACCGGTTTCCGCCCGATCTAATTCTCCGCCCTGCAGCTCTGCGAATTCAATTTCATATTCAACCTGTGGTTGCTGCAGCTCGCTAAGCATTGCCTGCGCCGCGGCCTTTAGGCTTTCCGCGTTCTCATACCGGCGATCGATCCAAACACGCTCAATGATCCCATATTGTGCTACAACCTCCGGCGGGCTTTCGAGATATGGGATACCGCCATTAATCTGCGCGATGGAGAGCTGGTTCACTCCCTCTCCGTACCCCAGCGGATAGAGCCGGGTGCAGATGTTCTGCGGGTCGGAGCTTCGCCGCATCTGCAGCAGGTTCTTTGAGCGCCGCACATAAAGCTGTGGAGGCTGGTTTTCATCCAGTCGCTTGAGACTGAGCTTCCAAGGATATGTGCTGGTGTCGGTGTGCCAGATGTAGTTTTCGGTAAAGGGCTTTGGCACACTGAACAGAGCTGCAAGAAGGTTTTCCTGCTCCCAGCCGTATTCAAACTGCCGCGAAAAGTCGCATTCCGACAGCACCCAATTGCGTTCAAGCTGCTGATCCAGCAGGTAGTTGATGACATCGGCGGTATAGGTACCAAGATTCCCGACCTGCCGCCAGCCGAACATGACCCGATCGAGCAGTGTAGCGAGAACGTGCTCACAAGAGTAGGTAATAAGGCCGGTGTCGTCGACCTCGGATTCTTGCGGCAAAATACGATAGAGTTCGCCGCCATTGTATCTGACATACCGGAACGGCTGGCACGCGGCATTCTTTGGATCGTCATAGGGAAGGGCAAAAGATAGATGCCATAAGGCGTTGATCGGTTGCTCTTCGGTGACGTTGCAGACGTTCTGCAAAATTTTAATCCGCATCCGCTGACGGTCAAAAAGCTCAAGCATTTACAGATACCTCTCTCGATAAAGAACGGTCCCATCAAGCTGTCCGCCGGTGCCGGTGTCAACGATGAAGTCCACCAGCTCACGATTCAGCCTGATCCAATCGCCGCCCTGCAGGTGCAGGATGGATTGCCCATCCAGATAGACCTCAAAATTCTCGCTGTCGATAGTGAGGGTGCCGCCGGCGGGGATCGTGACAGTTATTACAGTAGTTTCCCGGTCGAGAATAGAGGTGACCACTGTACATCCGACCGTTTCGGCAAGCCTTGATGCGTGCAGGAAATCTTTGACCACGCCCGTGACGCCCAGCAGCCCATCTTCAAAAAGAAATGCAACGCGCATGTCTTTGGCCGCATAGAAACTGCCATTTAGGGATTCGTTCAAGCTGAAACTCGGGCATATATCCTTAGCGGCATAAAATCTGCCGCCAAGTTGTTCCTCCATGCTCACACAGATGAGGATATCGGCATTTGCCGCGACGCGCGACATCAGCTCTGCATGTAAGTCCATGCCGAACGGAATGCCGATCGACGCGACGGCGGAGCCATTCAGCCGTTCCGAAAAATAAACCGCCCCGGTAATCACCGGCATATCCTTGCCGATGGTTGCAAGCCCGCCGAACACTTCGGATAGATAGAGCCGGAACTGGATATCCTGGCTTGTCCCGGACCGCAGTCCGAATCGGATATGTCCAAACGCTCCGCCAAACATCAGTTAATCGCCACCTTGATATCTCCCGCGTCGACCTTCGGCATATAGCCGCGCTTGATCTCTTTGGCGGGGAGTTTTTCTTGCACCCAGACCGGCTCTCCGCCGGTAACTGCATCATAAAACGCGGTGTAGCTCCATAAGCCCCAGGGGGTAGTGGGACGGTTGAAGATGACCGCGGCGGAGTTCTGACTCATCATCTGGCCGCTCTCCGCCTCTGCCGGCGCAGAAAAGGCCACCGGAACGCGGGCATAGTTGGCACCAGCCAGTTCGCTGCCGCCGCCCTCCGGGTTGCCCGACCAGAGTGTCAGGTGTGGGGTGCAGCCCGTGATGCTCTGGCCGCGCAAAATATTCAGGAATTTGGTTTTGTAGGCGTTCGACAGGTTGCCGGTGAGGTAGTAGACAATTTCACCGGCGAGAATAACCGGCATCTCGGAAGCGGACACGACCAGATCGTCGGTCAGTTTGCCGTAGAGCAGCATTTCACCGCCAATCTTGCTGTCGGAAATTCCGATATGCGTCACGGTGCCGGCGTCGGCCTGCGCCATCGCAAACGAAATTTCGGTATCATTTTTCACCCCCAGCCCACCGCTTTCGGCGGCCGGCGCCGAGAAGGTGATGGGTTGTCGCTCATACCCTGTATAGGTGATTTCTACCCCCTCGCCGGTTTCACCGGGGTTGCTCAAATAGAGCCCTATATACAGGGCGCTCGGCGCGGTGAGCGTCACGCCCCGCATGATGTTGAGAAATTTGGTTTCAAGTGCATTGCATGCGTACAAATTAAATCCTCCTTTTGATCGCGGTGATCGTGACGTTGGTGATTGCGTAGGAATTGGGATTGTGCAGGGTAATAACACAGGGGGCATTCGCCGTGCCCCGGTAAGGAACGGCATTGTGTCCCGAGCTCACTGGAGCGTCAACCGCATCCATATAGGCGAACGGCTCGCAGATGAAGTTCAGTTCGAATTCCCGCTCAACCTCCATCGGGTAGTCGAGAATCTCGTCGGGATCGTAGAGCTCCCCGATATAGTATTTGTCCGGTTCGTTCCAGAGCCGGATTTGTTTTTTCTGGCAGAGGAGATAGACGATTTCACGCAGCGCGGCGCGGGTGATCTTGCGTTCGAGCGTACAGGAGAGGCGCAGCGTGCGTTCCTCAAAGTTCTGCGCGCCGAAGTCATACATCCCGTCGCGGTGTGGAATCGCAACTTTTCGCGCTCGCTTGGGCGGGAAAAGGAAGTCGTGGGCGATCACCCGGATGCCCCAATCGTCCGCGCTGTTGTGGTTGCCGAACTGGAAACTACTACCGGTCATGTTGGAACAAGCCCCCTTCTGCGCATATCTTTCTGAGCTTCACGCCCGATTTCGCGCCCGATCTTCTTGGCGTCGGCAGTTGTATCGCCAGTGCCCTGGTACTCCACATAGACCGTGACGCCGTTTTCGTTGGTCACCTTCTGTGGTGCGCCGGAAGACGCGGCGAAGGCTGCTGGGACGGCAATCTTTTCCGCTGCGCGGGAGGTCTCGAAATCCAGCGTTGCCTGCATTTTGGAGAACACCTGTGCGGCCTGATCTTCAAAGCCCACGCCGATGCCCTGCATCATGGGCTTCCCGATTTCGTCCCGGAAGCGGGTAGAAGGAGAATGGATTCCGAGAAAATCCTTTGCGCCGTCAATGGCCGCTTTTGCGGCATCTTTCACGGCGTTGGCCAATTTTATGGCGTAATTTTTGACCCCGTCCGCGATGCCCATAATGATGTCCTTGCCGAGCTGTAGCCAGTTGATCGACAGGAAGGTGTCGCGAATCTTTTGACCAATTTGCAGGGCGCTCTGGATGACATTCCCAATGAATTGAAGCAGGCCGGAGGCCAGGGAAGCCATAATCTTCATCGAGGCCTGGATGATCTGCGGGATGTTGTTGATGAGCGCCGTCGCCAGCGTGAGAATCACCTGGTATGCCGTGGTCACCACCAATGGAAAATTATCGATTAGAGCATCACAGAGCTTCTGGATGATTTCGGGCGCCTTTTCCAATAGCTGTGGCAAGGCGTCGATCAGGCCGTTTGACAGACCGATCATGAGCTGCAGGGCGGCGTCGATTAAGAGATCGATGTTGTCAATCAGGCTTTCCGCCAACGTGAGGATGGCGTCAACCGCGGCAGGAATCAATTCGGGAAGTGCCTGCGCAATCCCGAGCGCCAGCTGAGCGATCAATTCGACCCCTGTTTCCAGGATAGACGGGAGTAATTCAAGGATCCCAGTTACAAGAGAGGTGATAATCCCGATAGCAGCCTCAGCCAGCTGGGGAAGATTGTCCCGGATTCCGGTTACGAATGCTTGGATGACCTGTACGGCGGTGTCGATGAACTGCGGGGCGCTCTGCGCGGCCTTGACGGCCACCTCCGCAAAGATGCCGCCAAGGGATTCTACTGCTGCAGCTATGCCGCCTCGTTTAAAGGCCTTTGCAATCTGGTCAACATATTTTGTAGCGGACTTCGCAACATCACGCAGGGGATCCTGAACACTCTCATAGAATGCAATCCCCAATCCTTCCAAGCCGCTTTTTAGGATGGTGATCTGGCCTTGCAGATTGTCCTGCATGGTTTCCGCCATGCGCAAGGCTGCGCCATCCGCGCCGTTGACTGCCGCTGTGAGTTTTTCAAAATCTGCTTCGCTGGCACCTACGATGGCCAGCAGCCCGCTCATCGCTTCCTGTCCGGCGATGCCTGCGGCATAACTGGCTTTTTCTTCGTCCGTGAGGCCGGATAATTTCTCTCGAAGTTCGCCCAGTAGATCGCTTAACGGCCGCATGGATCCATCAGAATTTGCGGCGCTGATTCCAAGTGCGTCCAGAGCGTCGGCAGCGTCTTTGGGCGGCTTCACAAGCCGGGTAAACATCGCACGCAGCGCGGTTCCAGCCTGTTCGCCCTTGATGCCCGCATTGGCCATCAGCCCGATCGCTACCGCGGTGTCCTCG
Source organism: Anaerotruncus sp. AF02-27 (assembly GCF_003465835.1). Lineage (NCBI taxonomy): Bacteria > Bacillati > Bacillota > Clostridia > Eubacteriales > Oscillospiraceae > Anaerotruncus > Anaerotruncus sp. AF02-27. The sequence continues at coordinate 8,778 of NZ_QSBX01000031.1, forward strand.
ATACTGTAACCCATCGCGCCAGCAACTGGGGCTACATACTTGAATGTGGCGCCCATGAGCCCGACGTTTGTGTTTGCATTGGAGCTGGCCTGCGCCAACACATCCGCGAAATGGCCGCTGTCTTGAGCGGAAAGCCCGAAAGCGGTCAACGCATCGGTTACAATGTCGGATACTGCGGCTAGGTCTTCGCCGGAGGCGGCCGCAAGATTCATAATCCCTTCAATGCCGCCAAGCATGTCGGTGGTTTTCCAGCCCGCCATTGCCATATATTCGAATGCGGATGCGGCCTCGGTGGCGCTGAATTTGGTCTTAGCGCCCATTTCCTTTGCTTTGTCGGAGAGGGTTTCCAGCTCGTCTCCGGCCGCGCCGGAGATTGCCGCCACCTTGGACATACCAGCTTCAAAGTCGCTGCCTACCTTTATGGCAGCCGCTCCGGCGGCACCCAAAGCCGCGCCCACTGCGCCGATTGCTACAGCAGTGCCTTTCAGAGCGGCGCTGCCGACCGAACCGAGCTTTTTCAGACCGGACTCCAGTCCGCTACTGTCAAGCTTAGAATCGATAATTATGCTGCCGTCAGCCTGTGCCAATGATCTCACCACCTTGTATGGCTCGTCATCGGCTCTCAGGCACTACTTGACGGGGATTTTAATTTCAAATTCTTTGCGGCAGTTTCTGCCTTTGCAAATAACAAAAACGCCTCTGCACACCGCCTTTTCGCTGTATGTCAGAGGCATTTTATAACCGCAGTGTGGGCATATCACCCATTGCCTTTTATCTTCCAATACGCAATCCTCCAGCAAGCACACCGGCGAACGTCCGGGACTTCTCTTCATCCGTGCGGTTGTCCGGAAGCTTGTGCAGGACCTTCATGCGGGCATAGAACTGACGCCGGGAAGGCGTCATATCCGAGGTGATCTCGACTGCCCGGTATCCCATGACCTTGACGAACTCATTCTCATCGGTCAGGGCGGAGAACATCGCACGGAACTGCCACCAGTGCAGATTTGCAGATGTAAGATCAATCCCATACTGGCTTCGGAAGGCGGCGTAAATCAGCGTGTCGTCATGCTCAAAGGAATAGATCCGTTTAGCTGCCGATCCGCTGCCGCCAGAAGCCAGGTTCGGCGGATCCTTCCCGCAGCGATAAAACCAGAGCAGCGCGTCTGCCGCCGCCGGGAGGTTGCGGGGGGAAACAGGGAAGTAGAGCTGGATCGCCTGATACAGTTTTTCCTGCTCAGTGAACTCCGAATCCTGCATCAACAGTTCAAACAGGACGCCAATGCGAAAATCCGTATTAATTTGCAGGTATGTCCCAGCCACCTCGACAGTATACGGCAGATCGTCAACCAGAAGGTTCACTTCTTTACACGCCGCGCCGCCCGGTTGGGTGAATACTTCTGCAAGCGTTCCGCTCGGAAGGCGTTAATCTCATCGATCAGGAAATTCATGACCTCGATCCGTTCAAAGAGATCCTTTTCGCGGCCGGAAAAAATCTTTTCGCTCGCGCCGCCGCCCAGCACGCCGTCAAGCGTCCGGTCGCAGAAATCACAGGCTTCCGCAAGCTGCCGCGCAACGTCCTCCGATTCCCGGATGTTTTGAGAGCGCTCTATCGCCTCCTCCCCAAAACGCGAGAGCCGCTCAGCCAGACCTGCATCGGCGACGCTGATGGAAAAGGTGTTTCCGGCAATGTCGAGATCAAGCCGGGATGAGCCGAATTCAAATTTTTTGACCATAGGTTAAGCCCCTTCCTTTGCGGTAAAGGCCTTGGTGGCCGGATCCCATTCACCCTCAACAGCGTCGCCGCGATAAAGCAGAGAACCGGTGACCGCCAGAGATTCGCCCGCATTGCCGCCCCGCACAGCATCCGCCTTGATGGCGACCTGCTGTTTATATGCCTTCTGTTTTCCGGCAGTAGTGTCCCAGGTATCCACGAGAATCACATCGGTGACGCAGTCGGAGCCGGTCTTGCGCAACTCGCCGATCTCGCAGATGAACTGGATCACGGGATCCGCGTTCTCACGTTCGGCCACGAAGGCCATTGTCGGCGCATACCCAGTGATGCTAGAGGTGCCGGACCGCTGGTGGATATAGTGCGTGTCTTTTTGGGTGGGGTTGAGCTGTTCGTTTGCTTCTGAAAAACCGTCGCCCATCAGCGCATAGGTCGGGGATTCCCCAGCGGGCGTAGTATTCATATACGCCAGAAATTCATGACGCATTACAAGAGCCATTTTCATTCCTCCTATAGAATTGCTTTTTGCGTGTATTCGAGCATAAAGACTGCCTGGTAATCCTCCGTGCCGTCCTCGTTGGCTGAAATGATGTTCGGGAAGGAGCGCAGTTCAATCCGGGTTGCCTCACGATCGGCGCCAAGTACAGGGAGCGCCGATGACAATGTGCACTGTTCCAGTTCCCGCCCGATATTGTTGAGCGTCCCGGTTGCGAGAATCCGGGACGCGGTATCATTGCCCACGACACGGGCATAGATCGCAAATGGAAATTGGGCGGTGTAGCCGCCCAGGATATCCTGCTTGATCTTCACCGTTCCGGATAGCTGCTGCAGCATCAATGCGGGAAACTCGTCACTGAACTGTTCGAGCAGGATCGGCGCCGGCAGGGAAGGCAGGCTGTTGAGATATTCGAGCAGCAGGGTAACGACCTGCTGATTTTCGGACAAGGAAACACCGCTCATTTTGCACCGCCTCCCGCAATTTTTTTGGCTGTTTTGACCCAGCGGTCCTTGTGAACCGCTTTTGCCTTTTCAAACCACTGCATACACGCCTGGGGATGTTTATCGGTGGATTTGCCCGGATGGCGGTAATACTGTCGTGCGGCATAGGGCGCGTTGTAGACGATTCGACCACTTCCGAGCCTAGTGCCGCGGATGCCGCTGGTGCGCAGATTTCCCGAATCCATTGGTACGTAGGGGTCACAATCCTTTAGCACCTCATTGTCAAGCCACTTTTGAGCTTCGGAAAATTGCATTCCAAACCGTGAGATTCGCTGCGTGTTAATAATTAACCGCGCATTCGTCATGCTCCGGACACCTCCCAGTGCCACATCCGGCGGTTGCCCTGCGCGAAGCGGTCAATCGATTTGATTCTGCAGCACGGATGCTGCTTTTCCAGTTCGGAGATCGTTCCGTCGGGAATGGCGTAGTCAACGGATCCTTCGGCAATCCAGTCATCCGGCGAAAGCGTCCAGAAAGCGGCCTTCTCTCCCGGCGTCAACGGAATCCATTGCCGGTAGGGCAGATAGGTCTTGGCTTGACCGGCTGGACTTTCCGCGATAACGGTATCGTCGAAGATACAGAGCAGCATGCTGTCGTTCGCAGCATCGCCGGAAGTGCGGCGACTCTTGCCGCGCACACTCTCGAAGTATACGCGGCGCAGAACGGTTGCGAGATATGTTGCCTTGCGGTCGACCTCTCCGACATGGTTGTACAGCGTAACGGTTTGCCCACAGAGACGGTTCATCAGATCCACCTCGCTCGAAGCCCCGCGGCGTCCAATTTTGCAACGCACAGCGGGGAGACTGGAATCCCACCAATATTCCGAATGCTCAGAGCTTCGCGGCTGATGGAATAGCTTCCCAGGCTTTCGCTTACAGCAGAACCGATGATCCCGCCTGACTGGTAGAGATACTCCACCTGGTAGCATGCGGCCTGCTTCACCAGCTCACTTTCTGCGTCAGGGGAGCTAATCGACAGGGCGTCGATGATATCGGAGGCCTGCCGTGCCAGAGCCGGAAATTCCTCCTCGGGGACCGGCTCCCCGCCGAATATTTCGGTATAGTAGGTGTAATCGATATAAGCCACGGCAGGCCCTCCTTACTTTTTCGCAGATGCTTTCTTTTCGGTGACCACCAGACCTTTCTCGCGAAAACGCCCGGCCAGATAGGGATCATTCGTTTCGCCCTTCCCGGCGGCGAACGGCACCGTCAGGTAAATGCCGGTGAAATCCGGCCGCGCGGAAAAGGTTATGGTGTATTTGGCCATCTTACTGCACCTTGATCTTGCGGAAGACGCCGGCTTTACGGCTGTTTTTCAGCACGACAGCGGCAACCATCTCGACTTCGATTTTTTTGACCGCGCCGGGCTGCGAAAGATCCGGCAGATAGCTCTTGATAATCTTACCGCCCGCGGGGGAAACGCCGTGGAAGCCGTCCAGGGCGAAACTCGCGGCATACAGATCTGTGAGACCGGTCACAGCGCTGCTCGCTTCGCCGGTCTGATAGATATCAACACAATCCACAGAAGTGGTTCCGTTATAGTACTGTCCGAGATCGACCAGCGGGATTCCGTCGTAACCGGTGACAGGACGGCCGAACGCATCCTCGGAACGGGTGAGGTATCCGGCCCGGCGAGCAACCGCTTTGATCTTGGTGATCAATTTAGAGTTGCCCATCAGCATGCCGGGCTTTCCGTCGAACGCCGAGAGGAACTCATCCAGCATATCGAGGAAAGTCTGATAATTAGAGTCCAGCTGTGCCGAGGTGGACAGATCGATCGCTGTAGTGGTATTAAACTCGGTGGAAGAACCGGTCAGCATCACGTCGAGCCCGTCAAACTCATCGGTGTGGGTGGTGGCGTCGCCGTTGATGACCTTGTAGTGGAACAGATTGCGTGCGCCGAGGACCTTCTGCTTCAGCTGGAAATCCATCTCGTTGACGGCGCCGGAGGTGTTCTGAAGTACGCGGTCAAGCTGCGCCGATCCACCGAAAATCTTGAGGTCTGCTGTGGCTTTTTCGCGCTTGGCCTCCTGCGCGGTGTATTCGCTGTTAAGGGCGCGGAAGGCGGCGGTCGCCGGAGTTTTCAGACGTGTATATCCGTAGGTCATGGTGCTGCCGCCAGTACCGGGGGATACGCAGTCATCAAATGTGAGTGTATCGAGCAGCAGGGAATTGCGGCGGAACTCATCCACCACCAGCTGATCGACCTTGTCGGCCATACCGACTTTTGCTTCTGCAAGGGTAATAGGCATAGATCATTCTCCTTTACTTTGTGTTGTAGTGTTCCTGCAGCGCACCAAGCAAAGTGCCCGGAGAAGATTCTCCCGCACCGGTTCCGTGTGCTGCGCCGCTGCTTACTTTCGGCGGAGGATCGTTTTTTCCGGCGCCAGGGTTCGTTTCCTGTTCAAACAGGTATCCGTCCGATTCACGCAGCTTCTTGAGCTGGTCGTCGAGTCCGGCAAGCTTCTCCCCGTCCAGCTTGATGCTTTCCAGGTTCAGCAGACCCTTGACCGCCTTTGCATTTTTAGCCTTGTTGGTTATCAGCGCGAGATCCAGCGCCGCGTTGAGCTTGGTTTTGGCAATATCAGCGTCATACTTTTTTTGGAGCTCACTGAGATCGTTCTGCAGTTTATCCGGGTCTTTCCCGTCAAACTTTTTGACTGTCTCACGAAGCTCTTTGATGGTGCTGTTAGCTGTTTCGAGTTCCTTGGCTTTGGTTTCAAGGTCACCCTTGGCTTTGCCGATATCCCGGCTGTTTTCGTCCAGAATTTTGTCGATGGTCTCCTTGTCGAGTTTCAGTTCTTCCAAAAATTTTCTTTCCATACGAACTCCTTTCACCGCCTCGCTTTTTTCTCGTGGGGCGCTCCACCTGCGGGTCCGTAGTTTCGCGACATCGGATCGGTCTATATTTTGGCATAACAAAAGCCCGCATCACTGCGAGCCTGGTTATCTAAAATGAAAAAAGCACGCTGATTGGCGTGCTCAATCCTATTTAAAATTCTTGAAATGCTATATGGATGCCCTGCGCATCTTCAGACCATATTGCAAAACGGATCCGTGATGCCCATTTATCCTCCAAAGGAATCTTATCTGCATCCTTCCAGGCGCTTTCGAATATATCTGCGTCTGATAGCGGAATCAGCCAGCCGGAAAGATCTTCGCCATCCATGCTGTCACGGTGGATTTCCCGACCTTCTCCGCAATCCAGAAAAAACACGCAATCAAGTTTTTGCGCCTCAGTTTGCACCAACTCCCAGAAATGTTCAAACTTTTTTCCTTCTTGCGTCTTTAACCCGCGCATTATCAACGCCCCCTTTCAGGATCGTGATGAATTCCCCCGTTTTTCTGGCAACCACAACATCCTTTGCCTTGATATAAAAATCGACGTCACCCTGCTGGCCTCGCCAGGAACCGGAGACCTTTTCCGTGTGTCCAATTATAATATCATCAATGATACGGCTGATTTTTTGTCGATCCATCGCGTTAGCTGGGTCAAGGCCGAAGTCTGCCGCATGTTTTCCGATTTTCTTACCAAACTGTTTATCAGTTTTTATAATACCATTTTTCAGCGGCGTATCCAACGCCTTTTTTGCTGACCAGACCGCTTTTCCGCTCTGGCTGCGGCCAAATCCAAGCACCTGCTCGCGGTCGGTGTGCCGCGTCCTTCCGGTATCCCGCAGAAAAGCCTCCATGCGATCTTTCCGGCGGTGCAGAATAGAGGCGCTGCGCTGAAATTCCGCTTCGAGCGCTGCACGCGTAGTGTCGTTGGGCGCGGCCTTTATCGCGGAATCCAAGGCGGCAAGTTCACGCTTCGATTGACGGATAGCCCGCTCATAGGCTCGTTGCTGCTGGGACTGTTCATAAGCTTTCCGGTTCTCTTCGGTGTCGTATCGGGTGTATGTATCAGCGGACAACCCCTCAAAGAAAGGGTAGAAGCTGTGATGACAGTTCCTCTACCAGCCGCAAAGTCCTTTACCCGTACCAAATCCTGTTGAAGACACGAAGTCGGGATATTCTTTTACAGCTATGTGATCACCCCCTCTAAATGGACATCTCAGATGTGACATTCTTCATGATATCTCCAAATAAAGTTTCCTGCAGTTTTGCGCTCTTTTTTACAGCATCTTGTTATATTGGTATTTTCGATACCCAATATGTCACCAGCTTCTTTTGCTGTAGAATATGTTTTTAAATAATTTCCGGATAAATCATATTGATCTACTGCCCTTGCCATCGGATTGCCTGCGCCAGTACGTTTTTGACTCCACTTTTTTCTTTGCTCTACAGAATGGGACATGCCATAGAAGTGGTTTTTTGCTCCCGTTGTAGAAAGGCTAATTCTTTGCCGGACCTCTTGGGGCATTGTTTTGCCAAGTCGGTATTGTCTGATTTTTTCCTTAGTTTGTTCATTGTGCTTTTTCCCATAAAATGGATTCTCCGTCCCTGCCATTTTCGTTTTATTAATAGCCGATAATTTTGCACGAGTTTCGGGAGTATGGTGTTTTCCATAAAACGGGTTTCTTTCTCCGGCGTTTTGGAGCGAACGTAGCTTTTTAAGTGCCAATGTAGGGATATAACCATTCAGTCCATCTCCACCGTCTGTAATATTGTACCCATGAGAAGGATCTGTTGTTTGATATTTTGAAATTAAAGATTTTTCTAATTCTTCGGCTTTCAATTGTGATAAATTTTGCGCAATGATTCTGTGCTCGAAATTGTCCCATCCAATTTTACAAATAGCTCTATAAAAGTATATGTTTTTTCGATATCCTTCACCTCGACGAAACCGCCTGGATAAAGGCTGGGAAGTCATACCAACATAAATTTTCCCATTTAATTTGTTAATGTGCATATAAACAGTGAACTGCCTCATTATCATCACCCAAGTTAGTATAACACAAAGTAACAATAATGACAATTCTATCCACTTAGATAATTATTTACTACGCCTGAAAACCCGTCCCTGCCACACTGCATGCTCTGGCCGGGCGCCCATGTGCGAGGTTGTCTGCACCAGGTCGCAGCCCATTTCATCCGCTCGGGTGAGCTGGAGCCTGCCGACCGCCTGGCTGACGCCGGTGAGCACCGCCCGCCGGACCGCCACGTCCAGGTGGTCGGTGTGCCCGGATGGGTACCGAATGGATTGCATCCCCTCAGATCCCAGTTGTTTAACTGCCCGTCGGATCGCGTCCTGCTGGGAGAACGCCCCGGACATAATCCGCATGTAAACGGCATCCAGAGCATCCTCAAACTGTTTGGATGCGGTATTGGCCGTTGTCCGGGTCAGGTTTCGCAGCTCGCCCTTGGTATTTTTTAGTCCTGCCGCCAATGCGGCTTGCAGCGCTTTCGACCTAGCCAGCGGAACCGGGGAAAGCCCGGCCGCTTTGTAGATTTCATCGTCATACGCCAAGGCTGCGGCGCCGGCGTCCTCAAACATTTTTTTGAGTTCCTGTTCACTCTTTCCAGTGGTGCGCGAGAGCTTCCGGATGATCTCCGCGCGGGTGGCTTTCAGTTCCTGCGCCTTGAAAGACTGCCATGTGGTGGTGTCCGTGAGGTATTCGGCCTTTGTGATCCGTCGCGCCATGTCGGCGATGATCTCACTTTCGAGCTGCTCATACAGCGCGACCAGCGAATCGGGGAGCGCCTGCAATTGGTTCGGAGTCAGCATCAGCCGTCACCGTCCCCAAAATGAAGCCCGTCATCATTACCTGCCATCGCTTTTGCGGTAAGCTCATCCTCTCCGTACCACTTGACCCGATATTCCCATTTTTGCATGATACCGTCGCGAATATCTTCCTTGTCCTGTGCCCGTTTCGTGTCGTCATCGATGAGATAGCTGTCCGAAAAGTTGACTGTGATGTTTGCGTCTGGGTTGACCGGTGCGCCCAAGAATGTTTTTCCTGCCCATAGGAGTGCTCGAACGATCTGCTGTAAAGCGGATTCGACTACGATGTAATGCTTGCTGGCATTTTGCACGAGTTCCTGCTTGTCCCCCATGTACTGAGTAGCTGTAACCACGCTGCCGGCGTTGAACTGGTAGTGCTTGGTACCCAGCCCGCACTTAAAGGAGAGATAGTCAAGCTGCGCCTGCACGCCGTCTTTGTTTTCGACCACCCGCAGGGAGGGGTTGAACTCGTGGATAAGCGCGTCAACGTCCAGATTATCATCTTCGCCCATCTGTAGGAACAATTGCTGCATCACATCGTCGGGAGCAACAGATACCATGTTTCCATTATCATCCCGGGCGGACTGGACAAGGGATTTGTTATAAAATACCTTTTTTCCGCCAAGATAGAAGTCGCGGCAGAAATTGTTATATGCGAGATCCACGCCCATCAGGTTGTCCAGGGCATTGGCAAATACGCTGATGCCCAGGCCGTTGTTGTTCGCAATGTTATTGACAATGTTGGGCGTTACGATCGAAAAGAAGGGGGTGGGCGATCGTGTAAAGAAGGTTTCTGCTACCCCTTCCGGGAGCTTTTGCCGTTCAAGCATCTGATCCTTTGTCTTGAAATAATAGTTTTTAATCACATACTGGCCATCGTCGTCCAGTTCGTGCGCTTCGAGGTAAATATATGGGATGCCTTTTTCGATCACCCGGGAAGCGAAAGCAGCTTCTACGATAGCGCCTCCGCGGATCGTGAGCGGGATAATGCAACTCCCCGGCAGATACTCCAAGCGAATCCGCGCGGCTTGATCCGAAACAATCTCTTCGCCTCGCAGTGGCATCCCATCCAATTTGAGCACAAACGCACCAGAGCCGCTGTAAAACGCTTTTTCAATCAGTTCGTTTCCCTTGAGCCAGAAATTCACCTGTCGAAACACGCCGCCGGTGCCGTCCTCCCCTTGGAGAAACGCCGAACTTTGCTTATCGTCCACAACGATCTCGGTTTTGTCGTTTAGCAAAATACTGGCCCAGTCTTCGCAGACCTTTTTGGCCATCTTGAGGGTATAGAGCTTTCGCTCAATGATCCGCGTGCCCTGCGTTTCCCTGAAACAGTGAAAGGGCTTGTAGTATCCGCGCCACCACTGCTCCCATATTTGAATTTGTGCGTAGTAAGAATCAGATAGATCCATGCCTCGCTCATTGTTGAGCCAGTTGATGACCGCTGAAATATCGATGGGAATCACCTCGCTTATCTGTCCGGGATCAGCTTTTTCATGAAGCGCTCCCAGGAATATTCAAACGCATCGAGAATATCGATGTCGGTAGAAAAGTTATCAAGACGGATATCCTTGTCAGGATGGTCTGCGTCCCAAACGGCGCTCTCAAGCCCGCCTTTGACCAGATCGCATCCGTCCAGCAAAAACAGCCGGTTTTGGTTGAGTAATGTGGTCGTGCAGATAATGCGCTGCACAATCTCATATTTGGCGCTGTCGCCAATCTGCAAGGGGAGACCGGCCGCGCGGATCGCCTTGCGCAAGCCGTTGATGAGATACTGCGCCTCAGAATCCGCAAAGCAATATTTGATCCGCAGGGAAGGGAAGTCATTCTGCAACCGGCGGACAAAGGCGATGAATTCGCGGTTGACCCGGTCGGCGTCTATCTCGCCTTTGCCGCCCGCGATATGGTGATCCTGCAGCACAGTGAGCTTTGAATAGCCGCGGTGTACAGCCGTTGCAACGAAGGTGGTAAGGGAGCGGTTTCCGCCGAAGTCCACGCCCACGCTGACAAAATCCACATCTGCAAGATATTTGTCCCGCTCCATTTTGCCGGGAAAGCGCTTGATCCAGCGGGTGGGATTATCCGCGAATTGGCGATAGATAAGGCCTTCAGCTGCCACCCAAAGCCCGCGGATGTAACGATCAAAAAAGACGGTACCAGTGTACTCCCGTTCCAAGTTGGCGATCACTTCTGCGGGGAGGTATGGGTTATCATAGATCGTGTATTGCTGCTGATAGATGTCTGCGTCGCTTTCCAAAAAGGATTTAAACCAGTGATTCGGTCCTTCCGGATTACATGTGCCGTCAAAGCAGCTGTATTCTTTGTCCATACGGCTTTTTAGCATCTCAAATACATCCGGATGCCAGGTGACAACTTCGTCGCCATAGCAATATTTTACAGACATACCGCGAATGCGATTGACCTGGTTAACCTTGTCGGCTCCTAGGCAGTAGCACTTTTCACCAAACAGGATTGCGGTGTTGTCACTGCGGATGTCGCTGACAAGACCAGTTCCCCAGATGGCTTGAAGCGGTTCAATGATATTGCGCTGCAATGTTCCCTTGGTGTTGCCGAGAATCAGTGTCAACCCCTCTTTGCCTGCCAAGCGGCGGATACGCAGAGGGATAACATAGTAATCAAGATAGGTCTTTCCGGACCGTGTCGCGCCGCTTTTAATGTTCCAACGATGCGTTGCATGGTCAAGAAAATCCTGTTGCTTTATCGAAAAGCCGCCCATCAGAGATTGCCTCCGATCTTCGCAAGCACATCATCCAGCTTTTGCAGGGTGTCTGCACTGGTGTCAGTTGCCTGAATGCCGCGGACATCCTTGAGGGCGGCGGAAATCTTTTTAAGGCCGCCTTTATCGATCGCGCCGGACAGGATTTTTAGCTTTGTCGTCTCAGCGCTCATGGTGACGATCGGCTGATTGAGCGCATTATACGTGACGGATGTCATGCGGGTCTTGTCCTCTGCGGTGTATTTATCCGCTTCCTCGATAGCTTGCTCGATTTTGTCGGCTAGCCGATCGGCAAGGCTAAGTAAGCGGGCAATGCGGGAAGCTTCCTGGTCAGCAATTTTTTCAGCGGTTTTTTGTGACGTCTTTGCGATGATTCTGTCACGTTGACATTTTCTTTGTTCAGTCCACTTTTCTTTGCGCGCCCGATCACGAAGAGTCGGAAATGAAATGCTATATTTTTCAGCCAACTTGCGATAGCTGATATTTGTGTTAATATACTCGTTGCGTATCGCCAGCCAGTCAATTTTTGCCACATCACCACCTGCTTGTCGAAATGATAGGGGGGAAGTTGGCAGACTATTCAGCCCGCGGTCTGCCAGCGCGGGTTAGAAAGGAGGTGTGCCCAATTGGCATATCTCGAAGAAATCCGGTAAAAGAAAAACCGCCCGCGATCTCTCGTGAGCGATTTTTTCTAATTACACTATAGCACAGATGATAGAGGGCTTTCGAGGGTCAATTTTTCAAGCGCACGTCCGTGGAGTCGACGAACCCATCGGTAATCGTAATTCCACTCTACTGCGATTTTTTCAAGTCGCCATCCCTCAATGTACCGATACCGCAGCAGCAATTGCAGCCGGTCGTCCGGTACAGATTCGATCGCGTCCTCGATCTCATCCCGCAGCTGAATTCGCGCCCTCATTTGCGCAGTCAGGCGGTTTTGCAGGCGAACCAAACGCTCCACATTGACCTGCAGCTTGTCCTGCCCATCGGTGCCCCCTCCGGCGCCGGTATATTTTACCGACGTTATGTAGGCCGAGTCCTTCCAACGCTGGATCTCGTTTCGCAGCCGGCGGATCTCCCGTTCGTTGTCCCGGTAGCGGTTCAGAAAATCCTTTTTCTCTTGGTTGGTCATGCTTCCTCCTGATATTTTAATTTCGTACCCTTAAAGCGCTTTTGTGTCGCGTTCTTGACGAAGCGTTGTTATAACAAGATGCAAAATAAGCCAGCATTGCATATAGGTAAAACCCCGCCCAATCAACATATCATGGATCTGCTGTGCCAGAGGGATGGCTGTATCTTTATGTATTGCAGGGCTTCCATCCAAGAACGATGTCCAATCTTTTCCTTGGAAAAACAGTTTTCCAGTTTCACTATCAATAATTTTCATTGTTATTACTCCATTCCTTGATTTTCTCGACCATCAGCTCCACGATCATCCCGCCGACTGTAAAAGTAACGAGGATAAAACAGGAGAGGGTGAAGAGTATATCGGATGTTGCGCTAATCATGGGCAGCCTCCTTTTGCGATTTCGGTATATAAATTCTGTTTTCGTGCTTGCGTTCTGCCTTTCTGACTTCTCCAAGGAGCCGCTCCATCTATTTTTCCTCCTTCGTCTTTTCAATTCTCGCTTTCAAGGCCTGCATCAACGTCTCCTGTGTGTCGCCTTTGCATTGCAGCGCGGCCATAACATCCTCGTCAACGCCGCCCTGCACCACCAGGTGGTGGATAATCACCGGATGTTGTTGGCCCTGGCGGTGCAGGCGCTTGTTAGCCTGCTGGTACTGCTCCAGCGACCAGGTCAGCCCAAACCAGATCACGTGGTGCCCGCCATCCTGCAAATTAAGGCCGTAGGCACAGCTTGCGGGGTGCGCCAGAAGGATATCAACCTCCCCACGGTTCCATGCCTCATCATCCGCCGGGCCGCCGTAAACCCGCACTCGCAGGCCGGACTGCTGCAGCGCTGTCAAAAGCCGCTGCCGGTCATGCTGAAAGTTATAAAATACCAGCGCGTGTGCACCATGCAGCATTTCAACAAGCTCCATAAACGCCTCAATCTTGCATCCGTGGATCTCGGTGGCCTGTCCCGCCGTGTCGTATACCGCGCCGTCGCACAGCTGCAGCAGCTTGTTGGTCAGAACTGCTGCCGTCCCCGCGGTGATCGTGCTGTCGTCGATCTCAAGCAACAGCTCCCGTTCCAGCTTTTTGTAAGCTTTCAGGGCTGGCTCGTCCAGCGCCACCGGGATTTCCTCGTCAAGGCAATCCGGGAGTTCCAGATAATCCTCGGCCTTCATGCTCACGCAGATGTCGGAGATCGCTGCCCGAATCGCGTTGTCGGCGCCGGCCTTCGGGGCGTAGGTATAAATCTGCGTGCGGCTTCGCTGGTCAGGATCGAAAAACCGCTCCCGGTATTGCCCAATCGTCCGGCCGAGGCGCTGCCCGCCGTCCAGCAGAAAGACTTGGGCCCACAGATCCAGCAGCCCGTTCGGCGCCGGCGTGCCGGTCAGTTCCACCAGCCGGGAGATCCGAGGCCGCACCAGCTTCAGTGCCTTGAAACGTTTGGCCTGCCAGTTTTTGAAGCTCGAGGATTCATCCAGCACAACCATGTCAAACGGCCAATCGTTACGGTAGTAATCCACCAGCCATGGTACATTCTCCCGGTTGATGACGTAAATATCGGCCGGTGTGGCCAACGCCCGGATGCGCCGGGCCGCACTGCCAAGCACGGCCGAGATCCGCAGCAGCTTCAGGTGATCCCACTTCGCCGCCTCCTTCGACCAGGTGGCTTCGGCCACCTTTTTCGGCGCCACTACCAGCACCCGGTGGATGGCAAACCGGTTGTACCGCAGATCCGCAATCGCAGTCAGCGTGATGACTGTCTTGCCTCAACCGAGGCCCATGTCTAAAAACAGACCGACAGCACGATTGTAGATAATGCGGTCAATGCAATACTGCTGGTACGGATAGGGCATGAACTTCATCGGGCATCACCTCCTCCACGAACGCCTTGATTTCGTCCAACCCTTTCAGCACGCGGACATCCGCGCCGCGCTTTCGCATTTCTTCAATCTGCCATTTCTGGATATTCGCCAGCCGGCCAATATCGGTTTTGAGTTCTACGAAGATTACCCGGCCGCCCGGCGCAATTACAATCCTGTCTGGGACGCCCGGGTTGTTCGGGCTTACGAACTTTGGGCACAGCCCGCCGCGCTCCCTGACCATCTTCACCAGCCGGGCCTCGATTGCCGACTCTTTCATCTGTTTCACTCCTTTTTTGGCACGCTTCTTGCTCGCGCGTGCGTGCGTGTGCGCGCATCAGGCGCGCGTATATTTTTCTAAAATCAGGCGTTTAGAGATATTAGAGACATATTTATTTCTCTAATCCTCTATTTCTACCTATCTATATAAAAAGATTGTTACTTTGTCACTTTTTACCTCAAAACCAGCATCACAAGCCGTTTTACACGGTAACAATCTGCGGTAACAATCTAAAAACGATTGTTACTTTGTCACTTTTCGAAATGTGGGGTAACAATCGATTGTTACCTTTTTTCGAAACCCCTCTGGGTCTTGCAGTAGCCGAATTTTGCGGTTTTTTTCATCCGCTCCCATCCCGGAATCATAGAAATTACACTGTTGATTTCTGCCGCGTCGCTGTTGCGGATGTACCGAAAATCGTTCCCGAGCGCCTCGCACCAAACCTCTAGCGCACATATCCTGTCGCGCTCGACGAGGTCAAGATCTCCGGCCACCGAGCCGTTCCAGAAGGCCGTTCTCCGGGCAAGATCCCACCTCGTCCAGTCGCGCGGGACCCGCTGTTCAATGAATTCACGGATGATGCCTTCCTGTGGAGACCGTTCGCGGTGTTCCTCCTGTTCCTGCTGGGCGTATTCTTCGATCTCGCCTGAAAGATAGAGCGGTTCTCCGAGTCGCCAACGCACGACAGCTTCCGCCCAAATTTGCCCGACCTCGCCGTCGAGGTCTTTGAATACACTTTTCTTTGGTGGCACCACAGCGGCGTCCACAGGCCAGAACCGGCGGTTTCCGGTCTTGTCCTGCAAATACTCCCTCGTATTTGATGTGCCGAAGAAGACGCAGCAGCGCGGGCAATCCTTCACATGGCGGCCGTAGGCGGCCCTGAAGCGATCTACCTGCTGGCTGAGGAACTGTTTGACCCGGTTGATGTCCGTGCGACGCAGCGCGTCCAACTCGCCTATCTCGATGATCCAGATGCCTTGAATCATTTCGCTTGGCTCCTTGCCTTCGAAGGTTCGCAGCCCATCGGTAAACCAGCTGCGCCCCATCTTGCGAAACAGGGTGCTTTTTCCGATCCCCTGCGGGCCGGAGATCACGGTCATGGTATCGTATTTGATGCCCGGCGTCATGGCACGCGCGACTGCTGCGACGAAGGCTTTGCGGGTAACCGCGCGGATATAGGGGACGTCGATCGCCCCGAGGTAATCAATAAAAAGAGTATCCAGGCGCGGCACGCCGTCCCACGACAGCGCAGTCAGGTAATCTTTGATTTCGTTGAAGGAGTGATTTTTGCTGTGCAGGGAAAGCGCTCCGTCCACTTTATCCTTGCCGGTGATCTTGTAGACTTTTTCAAGGTACCAGTAGGCTCCCTGGTTGTCGTTGTCCTCCCAGAACCGGCGCGTGTCCTGCTTGCTCCAAGGGAGCTGCCCGAAGACCTCGCCACGGTTGGCGAACTCATTGAGCGCGAATTTCCCGCGCAGCAGCGGATCGTTCTCCAAAATGATCCAGACATTATCGATCGTCCGGACAGCCGCACCGGTCTGGGAGTTGGTTTCGAGCTTTGACATCCAGTTTGCTGCGTCGCCGGTATTGCCGGCGCCAACGCCGTCGAACTCCCGCACGGCGTCCTCATAGCGCTCGCGGTTGATGAGCGCCGCCACGCCGGCGTCGGACACGGCCAACTCACACATCGCGGCATAGGACGGCAACCGGTTGGTCGGGGTGCCAGGCTGCGCGTCGTCGTCCCGGTCTCCAAATTTGTGCAGGCGCACGAGGTCGAAAGCGTTGCAGAGCTTGCCGCCGGCGGGATCGGTGGCGTGGTGGGAGTAGAGGAAGCCGCCGCCATCGTAGACCACTGCGCCACCGGTTGTGCTGCCGCCGGTGAAGGTGTAACGATCCGGCGAACCGTCCACCGGTTCGTACATACCGGGAAGCAGCTCGTCCATTGCGCGATAAACGTTGTATACCCGGCAGAACGCGCCCACGACGCCGGGCTTTGTTGTGGGATCTCCCTGCCGGGCAGCGAGGCGCTGCTGCGCCTGCTGGGTCCCGGGAACCTGCGGCCACTCAGTGATATCGCGCCAGTCGCGGTACTGCGCAAGTAGCCCGTCGGCGGAAAGCAGAGGTTTATCCGCGAAGGTGAATATGTACTCCGCATCGGCGCAGCAGCTTGGCCAGTACATAAGGCGGGACGCTTCGAAAGTCGACGGGTCAGCCAATTCGATCCCGGTGCAGGCCGCCATGCGCCTCGCAAGCGGCTCGGATTC
>NZ_QSBX01000031.1:25436-33510 GCF_003465835.1 Anaerotruncus sp. AF02-27
CTCGTATTCGTCGGCGGTGCAGGTGCGGTCTAACGGGAACAGGACGCGCAACCGGGGCGCGCCGGGGCTGTGCTTACGGGTGGAATAGATACAGTAGCCGCATCCCAGGCCATCCACGCGGCGCAGCACATCTTGCGTGCCGCCGGCAGGGATGTGGTCGAGATCCAGTGTCAGCAGGTCGCGGCCGGAAACCGCGCTGCCCTTGCGGCGTGTGCCTTTGAGGGATCCGGCCACAAAGCCGCCTACATCCTTCAGCTCGTCCTGCTGGGGCTTTTTCAGCGCGAGATACTCCGCTTGTGTTTCGGCGCCGCGCGCGGGCGTGCGCAGGCGGTCCCACAGCTCGGAGAGCATAAGGACCTGCGGCGTCCACCGGGCGGCTTTTCGGCTGGCGCCGGCGGAGATTGTGATTTTGCGGTCGTTTATCATCATGGAGTGCTACTCCTTTTTATAAAAATCATCTATCCAACCGTCCGCGCCCAGCGGCAGATCCGGCGCCCACTCCACAGGCTGACCCATGATGCGGCATACCGTGTCGAGGTCGGCCTTACCCTTTGGGCAGTCGATGACCACCTCATCATGGACGTGGAACACCACCGGATAGCCCGCGGATTCCAGACGGGTGATTGCTTCGGCCAGACAGTCGCGGGCGATGGCCTGCACACAGTTTTCCACCAGCTTGCCGCCGTAGGTTTCGAGCTGTTTCCATTTCTTTGTCGTCTGATCCATCCCCATGTAAGACAGGCTGGGGTTGCCCCATTGGTTGACGCCGAGAGAGGGCTGCGCATAGTAGAGCTTGCGCCCGCTTGGCAACAGGACCGTCATAAAGTCAAGTCCGTTGCCGGGATCGCACTCCCGGGCAAATTGCAAACATCCTGCGGCCGCTGGCCGCCCGGTTTGCACAACCGAAAGCGCAGCATCCTCCACCGCATACCAAAGGTTGCGGATACGCTTATTGGAGTCCCGCCACCGCCGCACGATATCCGGCAGTTCGTCCTCTGTCAGCCCCATATCGAGAGCGCCCATTGCGATCAACGCGCCGCTGCCGCCCTGGTATCCGAGCGCGAGCTCTGCAACCTTGCCTTTCTGGCGCAGGGCATATTCGGGATTTCCCTTTTTGATGAGATCAATGGGAACGCCGAACATCTGCGACGCGCTGGCCTCGTAGATCTTCCCATGTGTGCGGAACACCTCAAGCCGCCATTGTTCCCCGGCCAGCCAGGCGATCACCCGGGCTTCAATCGCGGAGAAATCCGCATCCACCAACATACATCCCGGCGAAGCGACAAACGCGGTGCGGATCAGCTGGGACAGGGTATCCGGAACCGAGCCGTAGACCAGCCGCAGCGCGTCGAGCTTCCGGGCTTTGACCAGATCCCGGGCGAGCGGCAGTGGGGAGAGGTAGGTGCGCGGGAGGTTCTGCGGCTGCACGATGCGGCCTGCCCAGCGCCCGGTACGGTTGGCGCCGTAGAATTGCATCAGGCCCCGGATACGTCCGTCACCGCACACGGCGGCCTCCATCGCATTGTATTTTTTTGTACTGGTTTTGCCGAGTTCCCGCCGGATTTCCAACATCCGCCGGGCTTTTTCGCTGCCAAGGTCGCGCTCAAGCAGAGCGGTCACGGTGTCTTTGCGCAGGTCCGGGGTCTCTTCGCCGGTCTCCTCCTCCAGCCACGCTTTGACCTGCGGCAAGCTGTTGGGGTTGGAAAGCCCGGTAAGCCCCGACGCTTCAGACATGAGCCGTGTCCGAACCGTTTCACCGCACCATAGCGCGCCATCAATCAGCTCAAGATCCATTGCTACACCGCGGGCGTTGATTGTCTGGTCGGTGATCCATTGCGCCTGTACCGTGGGCGGGACTGGAAAGTTCCTCAGCCGCCGTTCGATCTCCATTTCGGTGATAACATCCTGCCGGTTGTACTCCACAAAGAGTGCCCACTTGGCCGGATCATGATGTGGCAGGTTGCGTGTGCGGCCGCCGTTGGCTTTCGAGGGCTTGCAGGGGCAACAGAAATACCGGATCAGGGCCTTGCCAGTGGCCAGCTTGCGCCGGTCCTCCGGCAGCCCCAGCGCACGCCCGGTGGCATCCAGCCCCGCGGTATATCCACAGTAAAGCCCATGGAGCATGGTGCAGCGCCATTGCGGCAGCCACGCCTCCGGTTTCTTCAGATGGAAATAGCGTGACAGGCAATACCACTCAAAGGCAGCATTGTAAGCGTGTTTGACCGTTTCAGGGTCAAACAGCGCCTCGCGGATATCCTGCGGGACATCCCCACCGGCTGGCAGATCCACCACCTCGACCGGTCCGCCGTCCAGGCTGTAAGCAAACAGCAAAATCTCAAAGTCAGGCGACTGGGCGTATTTGTACATGCCGGCTTTGCCGATTTCGACGCTGGAATAGGTTTCAATATCAATGGAAAGATGACGCATAGGAACCTCCCCGGTTGAAAGCGGCGGCCCCGAAGGGCCGCCCTGATTGTTATTGGATAACTGCGCCGGTGATGGGGTCGATCCGCATCGGACCCGTGCCGGGATTATAGGAGACGGGCTGCTGCCAGGGCGGTGTTTGTGGTGCGGCGCCACCCGGAGCAGCTACATTGGCAAAGTCGCTTGCGGCGTCGCTGCGCCCGGAAAGCGGTTCGCCGTCGCGGGTCTTCATCACATTGCCCAACCCGCAGCCAACCCCCTTGTTTCCGCTGTTCGCGTAGGGGAAAAAGTTGATCGTCACCCGGGCATACATGCCGCTGTAGATGTCGCTGGGTGCCAGCTCGCAGTTGATATTCGAGATGTCAACGACCTGCGGCTTCTGCTTGGTGCTGGCGGTCATAACCCAATGGCCTTTGCATTCATCCCCGAACGGTTCACCGGAGGGGCGCACGCCGTCCCCGTCGTAGATCGGGACGCGCATCATGGGTGGACGGGCGTTGTTCCAGCACTTGGAAAGCCCCTCGCGGGCGGCAGCCTCAATGCTCGCGTCGATATCCGCCTTGGTTGCATAATCCGATTTCGGGATCAGGAGGGTGACCGAGAATTTCTCCTCGGCCCCCGGCTGCTGCGCACGGGGTTTTGTGAGGTTCGCGTAGGACAGGCGCACCTCGCCGGTCAGGACCTTGGTCGCAATATTCTGATACATTTAGTAATATCTCCTTTATACATTTAGTAAATTTAATTTGCGGCCCCTGCGAAATCCGCTGCGGCAGGGCTGTATGGCGGGCGCTTGTCGCTGTCCGGGGCGAGGGTGGGCTTGCCCGGCGGCTTGATCACATACCCGGCCATCAGGTCGTCAAATTTGGTTTTTCCAATCAGTTTTTCGGCGGCAGTCAAGGTGATGGGGCGGCGCTCATAAAGCATTTCCTCCGCCACCCCTTCGGATTCCAGGCGGGCGAAGGCGGCGTCAATATCGGTAAACTGCCGGTTGCTGCGGCCCTCCACCGCTTTCCAGCCGGGGATGTCGCGGCCGCTGAGTTCTGCTTGCAGAGCGTAATCCTCCAGGTCGGCGGCCCATTTGCTCAGCTCCTTCGCCTTTTGCAGGATTTCACCCACTTCGGCGTCAGTGAGCAGCGGCGGTTTCGCGAAGCCGAAGTCCTCCAGCGCCGTGGCGTTCTCGCTGCGCGCCCGGCAGGTTGCCCGCGCGCGGCAGAACCGGCACCAGTCCCTGGGTACAAAATCTCCCTCGCCCTTGAAGGCGGTTTCTGCTTTGGGTTTGGCTTCATTCATCCCCCAGTCGATCAGTTCGTCGCGGGAGATCAAAAATTCGCTGGTGCTATCCAGGCGGGGCTGCACAATAGAAACGCAGACCCGCTTGATTGTGTCGCCGTAAATCGGGAGGTAGGCTTCCAGCGCACCGAGGGCATAGAGCAACATCTGCGGGTTGTGCCCGGCATCGACCGGCACGCCCTTGCCATATTTCAAGTCGATGATGCGCAGAAGGCCGCCGCCGATCATCACGCAGTCACCGGTGCCAAAACCTTCCGGGACAAACCGGGAGAAGTCGAGCCGCCGTTCGACAGCCACGTGCGGGGTGCTGCTGTAGCGCATGGCGCATTCAGTAATATATTCGAGATAGGTGTCTGTATGCTCCTGCATTTCCTCCTGGTAGAGCGGATCCGCCTTCAGCTTTTTCATTTCAGCGTTGAAGGCACGGGTGCTCATTGGGGTGAATTTTTTGCGAACCTTCAGCTCGGCGATTGCGTGGGCCAGCCGGCCCTCCTCAGCGTATTCGCTGGTATGCTCCGGCAGGGTTTCCTCGAGCCGCGGCGCGCGGGTGCAGTGCATCCAGCGTTCCGCGGAAGAGGCGGACAACAGCGCATGCTTTTCAGGCGTCGGCATTTTCATCCTCCTCTGCAATTATCAGACGGGCGAGCGCAAAGCGGATGCACTTTTCCGCGATGGTGCCGATCGGCAGCCCGGTCTGCCGCTTGACTGCCAACAGGCTTTGGTATACCGCTGGACGCAGGCGGATGATGCCGCTGTCGCATTGATCCAGCTTGGGGATTGTAAGAATGAATTTATCCATCAGATCCGCGCCCCCAGCCCGCGAAGGTCAGTCGCAAACGCGCCGTACTGTTCCGGCGGCAGCTGGGTGATTGCCTGAACGGCATACTTCGAAAGCAGGCCCATCAGGGCATCCATTTTCCCAGCGTCGACCAGGGCTGCGCCCGCTTGGGAGAGCTGGTCCACTGTGTAGGCGGGCGCCGCAGTTACGGGAACGGCTGGTGCTGGCGCGGCGGCCGGAGCCGCAACTGGGATCGATACAACAGGGGCCGCCGCGATAGGCTCGGGCGCGTTGATGGCGGCAGGTTTGGGCGTGTGAATCTCCGGAGCGCGGCTAAATGCCGCAGTCAGCTTGTCCAATGCACCGATGAGGGCTGGGGAAGCGTCCAGTTTGATAACAAATTCCAACATGATTATTCTCCCTTCTGTTGTTCAACCGTTACGGTGATTCCCTGTGCGGCTTCGATCCCGGCTTCATCGACCTGTGATTTTTTGAGGTAGAGCGTCATAAGCTCCCCATCCACGCGGGATTCGAAACGATAGCAGGTTTTTGTCTGGTTTTTAAGCGAAAAATCGATTTTTAACATTTATGTATCCTCCTTTGAATATAAACATTTTGTGTGCGCGTAAATATCATCGCCGCGCTTTGTGTGCGACGCCTGGTAATCTTTGCCCTCCTGATCCAGCGGTTGAAAGCCTATCCCGCAGCGCGGGCACTTTGCACCAGTGTCACATGGGTGGGCAAACAGGTTCCCGACGCGCCGGTAACTTTTGCAAGATTCGCACAGGCCGGCGTCTGGAATCCGAAGCCCCTTTTTCTCCGCCCGGGCCTTCGGGCATGACTCCTTGACACTGCGGCTGTTTTCCCGCCGGCGGCTATGGATGCAGGTCAGGTATTTCAACTTGACAAAACCTCCTTGTCATGATACTTTGTACCTACAGATATTTTTCCTATGCGTCCTGTTGAGGTGCCAGCCTCGCAGGGCGTCTTCTTTTTTGCGGCTCCAAACCTGTAACTTGCCGTACAGTCTTTCTCAGAATCCGAGAAATGGTTTCTTGCCGCGTCTTCATAACAATGGCAATATCTGATTGATAAACACCATCCAGCGCCATGCTTAGAATGCGGCGTTGATCGCTTGTCAGTTTTTTCAGGGCCGCTTCAAGATCAACCCGTGATGCGCACTGGTCTGCAAGATCGTACGGATCAGGGAGCAAATCCCCGAGTTCGGCATCGCCATCACAAATTGGGGAATGGATACTGATGCAGGATTCTTTGCGCTTGAGCCGGTTCCTTCGGTTGATTTCTTGCAAATATGAATTTTTCATTGTCAGAAAAGCAAACGTTGATAGCTTGCCTCTGTCTGGATCCCATTGGAGGACCGCATTTAAATATCCAATGGCGATAATCCCATACCATTCATCAACATCCAAGTGGTTCTTCCAGAGGAATCCGTAAATCAGGTTGTGGTTATCCTCCGCGATCTGGCGTTGCGCGTCGGTAAGCTTCATTTTTTTTTGCACCTCCTTGCTGCCTTGAATTTTGGATAACTGTCAATCGTGTGAAACCACACGCCCAGTCCCACCAAGACCATTTGAGCGATTATGTATGCGGTCAGCAAACTCACCATCCCGGCCTCCGTTTCTTCAGCGCGGCCCGGATATGCCTCTGCTGCCTGTCACGGATTCCGCGTTCCAGTTCCTTGTCCGCATATCGGGCGGCGTTCATGGCGTCACGCCCTGCGCGAAAGCTTTTGTATCGATCGCACGCGCCGTGACAGCCGACGGCGCGGTCTGCGCAGCCGTAACATGGACACATTTGCAAAGCTCATCACCACCGTAAGCATTGTCAGGAACAGCAGCACCGCGAAGCCGTACAGGTCGTCGCAGCCCGCCGCCACAGGCACCAGAAACAGCGCCAGGAACAGGGTCAATAATTCTCTCAGCTTGTCCACCTCCTTGATGTTGCTTGTCCGTCAGGACAATTCACGGGCGAGACATGTCTTTGAAATCCCGACTTTCGGACCGAACTTTTTGAAGTTGAATAGTGTGCGTGCGGTTTTCCGAGTAAAGCCGGTGTAGTTGGAGACATCCGTTACCGAAAGAATTTCTTTACCCGGAAAGGCGCTGTCAAGCCGCTCCAAGTTGTCGCGGAAGGTTGGTTTTTCGAGCGGCATAAAATTCCCCCTTTTAGAGTCCTGTTTATCGGACAGTTGATGTGTTATTCTTGTGATGCGGCAGAGAAGGGAAGATTGAGAATCTTCCGAATGTGACCTTCAAGCGCCGGGCTGTTTACCTGCCCGGTCAGCACCTTGTACATTATCGATGAATCCACATACATATCGGTTTGTTCTCTGATTTTTCCGATTAGCCACTCTTGCGGCTCGTTGCGGCACATCAGTTCGAACTTGACTTCTTTGCCAAATTCGGTGAGTTCGCGTTTCCGCATAAAACACCACCTCCTTTTTTGTCGAATTGTACATTGACAATTACGCAAATATGTAATATAGTGTAATTGCCACATTAACTAGATTACTGATTTGCGTTCTTTACTACATGATATTACACGATAGAGTAAAAGTCAACACAAAATAACGCAATTCAGTAAATATAGCATTTTACCTAAATTGGAGGGGTTATTTGTGTTGCCTCTATACGAAAAAATTGAGCAACTGTGCCGGAGCAGAAACATTAATGTTACACAAATGTGCAGGGAAGCGGGAGTCGCAAGAGCCGTTTTAAGCGATTATAAATGCGGCAGAAAAAAAACAATTGGTATCCAAAACCTTTCTAAAATGGCAGCTTACTTCAATGTTTCGGTGGACTATCTCATCGGAACAGAAGATGCCCAAAAAGAAAAAGCGCCTGTCCTTACTGAAAAGGACAAGCGCGATATTGCCCGCGATTTAGAACGCATGAGGGCCGATCTTGAAAATAGTGACACTCTTATGTTTGAGGGTAATCCCATGAGCCCAGAAGCCCGTGAGTCGATTCTCGCGGCGGTGAAGCTCGGCCTTGAAGCGGCAAAAATTCAGAATAAGCAAAAATACACCCCTAAAAAGTATAAAAAGGAATGAGGTAGATGAGCCCAAACATAAAAATGCTGACATCGAAATTTCAGACAAGAAATCCGTTTGAATTGGCAAAATGCTTGGGTATCATTGTGATCCATTCTCCATTGACAGACGTAAAGGGGTTTTGCCAATGTATTAAGCGAACAAAATTCATTTACATTTCAGATCAACTCGATGAAAATGAGCAGCAATTTGTTTGCGCGCATGAACTAGGGCACTTACTTCTCCACGGAGGGGTGAACCGTTATTTTATGAGCTCATGCACACGGCTGATACCTGGACGCTATGAACGAGAAGCTGACCAATTTGCGGTTGATCTACTTTGGAGCGACGAAGAACTCAGGGAATATCAGGATTGGACGATCCCGCAGATTGCGGTGAAACTGGGAATCAGTGAAAGACTGGCGGAATATCGGATGCTGTCAGTGATTCCAAAATTTAGAGGGTATGACAATTAAGCCTGCAAATAAAAAGTCAAGCTCCAAAGCGGGCTTGACGAAAGAAAATGTTGC
>NZ_QSBX01000032.1:0-19685 GCF_003465835.1 Anaerotruncus sp. AF02-27
GCCGAGGCCGCGCTTGCTGTAACGCCGCCCGCGCCCGTCGCCGGCGCCGAGCCTCCCGCCGCCGTGGCTGCCGCGATGCGCGCCGCCCAGGTGGTGGTCTGCCCGACCGCCCAGTCGATCACCCACACGGCGGCCCGCATTGAAGCGGTCAAGTCCGGCGCGCGGGTGGCGACCATGCCCGGCATCACCGAAAAGATGTTCCGGGAGGGCGCGATCACGGCCGATTACGCGCGGGTGCGGGAGCTCACGGTGCGGCTGACCGAATTGCTGACCCGCGCGGAGCGGGCGGTGCTTGAGAAAAACGGCCGCACCTTGACTTTGGCGCTCGGCGGCCGGAACGGGATTCCCAGCACCGGGATCTACCGCAATGCGGGAGAAAGCGGGAACCTGCCGTCGGGCGAAGCGTATATCGCGCCGCTTGAGGACGGTTCGGACGGGACAATGGAGATCGACGGATCGATGGTAGGAATCGGAAAGCTCGACAGCCCGCTTACCATCACGGTGGAAAAAGGCAGGCTTCGTGAAATTTCCGGTCAGGGCGCGGAGAAGCTAGCGGTGCTTTTCGAGAACGAACAGAACGGCACCCTCTGCGAGCTTGGGATCGGCACGAATGAAAAGGCGGCCCTCTGTGGGATCGTCCTGGAGGACGAAAAGGTTTATGGCACCGTGCATCTGGCGTTCGGGACCAATCTTTCGTTCGGCGGCACCGTGAAGGCGGGATGCCATCTGGACGGTGTAATCCTGCGCCCCACGCTGTCGCTTGATGGAATGACGGTGCTGCGGAATGGAGAATTTCAATTGTAAATGGAGGACAGGCGAAAAAATGACCTATATCCAGTTTTTTCTCACGGTGAACGATGGAAAATGGCTGATTGCGCAGGCGATCAGCCGGATGGAGGCGGTGCGCCATGCCTTCCAATACGGCAAACTGGCCCTCAAAGGCGGGACCACGGTCTCCTGCCTTTCTGAAATCCTTGACCCAGAGCAGAAACTGCGCATCTGCGGCCGGATGACTCCGCGCGGCGCGGTTTCCGCGAAAAAGGACACAAACGCGCCGCATACCCTGCTCTGGTCGGAAGGGCGGGCGGTCAATCTGGACGGGACAGTGGACGACGCGCTTCTCGAATTGGGACCGGAGGACATTCTGGTCACCGGCGCAAACCTGATCGACAGCGCGGGCGGAGCCGCCATGCTGGCCGGGAGCCCAGGTGGGAACCGGTGCGGGAAGGCAGTTTCCGCGATGACAGCGGAAGGATTTCAGGTGATCATCGCGGCCGGGCTCGAAAAGCTGATCCCCGGCAGCGTGCAGGATGCCATCCGGGCGGCCCGCCGCAAGGGGATTGATGCCGCGATGGGGATGGCCTGCGGACTGTTCCCGGTCTATGGGGAACTGGTCACCGAACTCACCGCGATCCGGATGCTGGCCGGCGTGCAGGCGGAGGTCATCGGGCGCGGAGGGATTTTTGGCGCGGAGGGCGGAACCCTGTTCCAGGCGTGGGGCGAAGCGGGGGAGCTGCAAAAGCTGGCCGACGCGGTGAAATGGTGCCGGGGGCGCCCGATCGCGGGCGAGCCGGAAAGCCTGTCTGAATGCAGCCACCCTTCCCCCGGATGCGGGTATCACCTGTCCTGCGCTTACTGCAAAAAGAACCGGGAACACGAGGTGGGACTGCTCTGAGCCGGAGAATTTTTGATGTATTGTATAAAAGGAAAAGGCTGCGCCGCATAAAACGGCGCAGCCTTTTTTCTTTTCCGCAAATGCGTTGACTTTCGGGCCTCACAATGCCAATCAAGTGCTTATAACCAGTTTGTTGCGCACAATAAAACTGAATTTTATAATAAATGTCTAATGAAAACAAGAAAAAAGACGGAAATGCCAAATTTTTTACTTTCCGGCCTTTTTTCAGATAAATGTGGTTGCGCCGAAAAATTCGGTATGTTAAGATGGGGCTAAAGAAAAATGAAATATAATTTTATCACATAAAACTACAATAACGACATAGAGGAAACATCATGGATAACGATTATACGATTGCCGCAGTGGATCGGGCATTGAAAATCCTCAAGCTGTTTGATGCAAACCATTCCAAAATGACCCTTATTGAGGTCAGCAGCCTTTCGGGACTCAACAAGAGCAGTGTGCTGCGCATTCTTTATACATTGCGGCAGAACGATTTCATCAAATATGACGAACGCACGAAGGAATATTCTCTCGGACTCTCGGTTTTCAAGCTGGGCAACTGCGCCTACTATTCGATGGATATCAGCAAAATTTCCAAACCCTATCTGCACGCCATTGCCAACAAAACCGATATGGTCATCCATCTGGGCGTGATGGAGCAGGAGTCGGTGGTGATCATAGCGAAGGTCTATCCGGACAAGGAAATTGTCTGGCCGCGGTTTCGCTCTAATGTGGGCGGGATTATGCCCGCTTACTGCACCGGGATCGGACGGCTCTTCCTGGCGCACCTGAGCCCGGAAAAGCTGGAATATTATTTTGAGCATGTGGAGCTGAAACGCTTTACCCCGACGACCGTCACCGCGCGTGAGGAACTGGATGCCCTGATTGCGGCGGCGCGGGAAAACAATGTGGATTTCTGCGACTGTGAGCATGAAGCCTATATTTACAGCATCAGCGCCCCCATTTACGATATCAGCGGCAAGATGATCGCGGGCGTGAGCATCGGCGGCTTCCGGGAGATGTTCACAGATGAAGTCATCCGGGATTCGGTGGAACTCGTCAAAAGTGTGGGATGCAAAATTTCCAGGGACTTCGGCTATGAAGGAGAATACCGCTGACAGAACACGCGGTTGATGATGTATTTAATTTTTAGGATAATAATAAAACTTAGTTTTATACAATGAAACCAATGGAGGTGCGTGATGAAGGTTGTCATTACTGATTACTGGTACGAATCCCTCTGTATGGAGAAGGCGGAGTTTGCAAAACTCCCCGGACTCACCCTGTGTGAGTACCAGTGCAAGGATGAGGAAACGCTGGTGGATCTGGTGCGGGACGCGGATGCGGTGGTCGTCCAGTTCGCTCCGATCACCAAAAGGGTCATCGATGCCATGGAGCGCTGCAAGCTGATCGTCCGGTATGCCATCGGGGTGGACAACATCGATGTGGATGCGGCCACCGCGAGGGGGATCTATGTGGCGAATGTGCCGGACTATGGGATTGATGAGGTTTCCAACCACGCGGTCACCCTGCTGCTCGCGCTGAGCAAGATGCTCATCCCCATGGCGGATGCGGTGAAGGCCGGTCGCTGGGATTATACCACGGTCAAACCGCTTTTCCGAATGCGTGGGAAGACCCTGGGATTGGTGGGATTCGGGCGCATCCCGGTGATGGTGGCGGAAAAAATGCGGGGCTTCGGCGTGAAGATGCTCTGCTATGACCCCTATGTGAACGCGCAGGCGGCCAGGGATCTGGGCGTGACCCCGGTGGATCTGGATACGCTGCTGGAAGAATCCGACTACATTTCTATCCATTGCCCGCTCAATGATACAACCCGGCACATGTTTGGTGACGCGCAGTTCGGCCGGATGAAGCCGGGCGCCATCCTCGTCAATACCGCGCGCGGCGCGGTGGTGGATGAACAGGCGCTCATCCGGGCGCTTCAGGAAAAGAAGATCGCGGCGGCCGGCCTGGACGTGCTGGAACGCGAACCGATTGCGCCGCAAAGCCCGCTGCTTTCGATGCCGAATGTGATTGTGACGCCGCATGCCGCCTGGTACAGTGAGGACGCCACGCTGACCCTGCAACGAATGGTGGGTGAAGAGGTGGTTCGGGTGCTTTCCGGCAACCCGCCAAAGAACCTTGTCAACAAGACACTTTTAGAAAGATGAAAAGGAGAGGGTTAGCGTATGTTTGCCGTGATCGACTGCGGAACCACGAATACCCGGATCTTTCTGCTGGATGACCGGCAGGAGATGATCGCCCAGGGGGCCAAAAAGGTGGGGGTGCGGGACACCTCCATCACCGGTTCCCGCGAAACGCTGAAAACCGGCGTGGAGGAACTTTACCGCTCCGTTTTGCAGGAGCATGGGATCGATGGGAAGCAGGTGCGTTTCGCCATTGCTTCCGGCATGATCACCTCGGAGATTGGGCTCATGGAGATCCCGCACCTGGTGGCGCCCTGCGGACTTGCGGAGCTGTCTGGACAGGTTGAGGTTGTCAATGATCCGGCGGTGCTGGATATCGGCGTGCCGGTCTGCTTCATCCGGGGAGTGCGCAACGACTATGGGGATAACGCCACCGCCGCCGACCTGCGGAGGGTGGATTTCATGCGCGGGGAGGAGGTCCAGTGCATGGGAATCCTCACGGAGATGAACCCCGAGCTCCCAGTGAATATCGTGGTGCTTTCCTCCCACACCAAACTGATCCACATTGATGCCGGCGGAAGGATCGCCAGCAGCCTCACCAGCATGAGCGGCCAGATTTTTGAAGCGCTCAAAAATTCCACAAATGTGGGAAAAAGCATCGTCGCCTGCGGCGGGGAGGAGCCGGGAGGATACTCCTTTGAAGAGCTGGTGGAAATCGCGCGGGACTGTGTGGAGAACGCGGGCTTTGTGCGCACGATGCTCATGCCGCGGTTCATGCAGGTGCTGCTCAAAACCGACAGCGACGAACGCAGGCTTTTTGTGGACGCGGCTATCGCGGTGGACGATATGAAGGCCTTCCGGGAATTCAAAAACCAGGGCTATGACGCAAAAAGATATATCCTGTTTGGGCACGAATCCCGCTGCAGGCTGTATACCCATCTGATCCATACATATTTTGGCCAACAGGTGCAGGTGCAGAGCATCTACGACCAGAAGGCAATCGCGGAACTGACGGTCAAGGGCGCCATCGCGGCGGCAGCCAGGATACTGAATGATAAAGAAGAAAGAGGGAATTAGCATGTATCGTATGAAAGGGGTCATCCCCCCAATGATCACACCGTTTTTGGAAAATGGCGAGGTGGATTACGAAGGACTCGTCACGCTGGTGCACTTTTTGAAAGAACAGGTCGACGGCCTGTTCATCACCGGCTCGTACGGCTCCACAGCGCTGCTCCAGCCGGACGAACGCAAAAAGATCGCCGAAGTGGTGATGGATACGGTGGGCGGCAGGATTCCGGTCATTGTCCATGTGGGTACCGCCGACTCCAAAACGGCGGCGGATCTGGCATCCCATGCCAAAAGCCTGGGCGTTGCCGCAGTGTCCGCGGTGGGACCATTCTATTATAAACACAACGCGGACAGCATCTGCCAGTTTTATAAAGAAATTGTGGCGGCCGCAGGCCCGGAACTGCCGGTGTACGTCTACAACAATGTGAGTTTCCAGGGCTACCTGATGGAGCTGCCGCTCATCCGCCGTCTGAAAGAAGAGGCGGGGGTCAGCGGCATCAAGGACGCCACCTTTGATATCATGGCGCACGCGAATTATATCCGTACCCTCAAGGACGAACGGTTTGACGTCGCCTCCGGCACAGAGGCCATGTGGCTGCAGTCACGTGTGCTGGGTACCGAGGCGTTCATTCCGGGGCTGGGCAACGCTTTCCCGGAAATCTGCAAAAAGATGTGGACCGAAGGGATGGAGGGACGCTATGAAGAATGCCGCAAAACCCAGTTTATGATCAATGAGGTGCGGGATATCATGTACCTGGCCCGATCCACCCAGCTCGCTATCTACGCCATGCTGGAGATCCGCGGTATCCTCACCTGTTATCCGCGCAGCCCGTTCATCCCGGCCACCGCGGAGGAAAAAGGGAAAATCAAGGCCCGGCTGACCCAGCTCGGGCTCCTGTAAATATCATCTGTACGCCACATAAGACCAGACATCGGAAAATGAGGAGGAACCGGTATGGAAATCAAGTACAGCATTTCCCCGTTCGAACTGAAAACCCTGAACACCCGCGAAATGCGGGACCGCATCCTGATCGAGAAGGTTTTTGCCCCGGATGAGGCGGCGCTCACCTATTCCTTTGACGAACGGTTCATCCTGGGCGGGATCATGCCTGTCCATAAGGAGATCAAACTGGAGCCCGCGGATGAAATCCGGCAGGAATATTTCCTGAGGACACGCGAGCTGGGTCTCATCAACATCGGCGGAGCAGGGACGGTTACGGCGGACGGCGAAAGTTTTGCGGTCGGCTTTGAGGAAGGGATGTATATCGGCTGCGAAACCAAAGAGGTCTCCTTCCAAAGCGCGGACCCGGAAAATCCCGCCAAGTTTTACATCACCAGCGCGCTGGCGTTCAAAAAGTATCCAACCGTCAAAATTACCGCGGACATGGTTTCAAACAATCCCTGCGGCTCGAAAGAAGGGGCCAGCGAACGGATCGTCAAAAAATACATCCACAAGGACGGCGTCAAAAGCTGTCAGCTCATGATGGGGATCAACTCGGTCCAGCCGGGCAGCGTATGGAACACCCTGCCCACCCACACCCATAAACGCCGGGTGGAATGTTTCATGTACTATAAAATCCCGGAGAACGATTTCTATATCGAAGTGATCGGAGAACCGGAGGAAAGCCGCCACATTGTCATCCGGAACGAACAGGCGATCGTCTCGGCCGCCTGGCAGATGCACTTTGGCGTCGGGACCTGCTGCTACGACTTCATCTGGGCCATGGCTGGTGAAAATCAGGAATTCCCCGACATGGACGTCGTACCAATGACACAGGTCAAATAAAACCGCTCTATTAGGGGGAAAAACCATGTTTATGGACCGTTTTTCATTGGAAGGAAAGGTGGCGGTGGTCACCGGCTCCGCCACCGGGATCGGACGCGGGATCGCCTGGGGATTGGCCCAGGCGGGCGCGTCGATCGTGGGCGTTTACCATTCCCATCAGCCCGATGAGCTGGAAAACAGAATCCGGAAAATCGGCGGGCAGTTTTATGGGATACAGGCCGACCTGACCGATATGTCCCAGGTAAGCGGGATCATCCCGCGGGCGGTGGAACATTGCGGCCGGCTGGATATCCTGGTCAACGACGCGGGCATCTGCCCCAGGGGCACGATCTTTGATTTTTCTCAGGAGGATTGGGACCGCACCGCGCAGCTCAATCAAAAGGTGGTCTATTTCCTTTCCCAGGCGGCGCTCAACCAGTTCCGTAAGCAGGGATCGCGGGGGAAGATCATCAACATTGCCTCGATGCTTTCATTTGTGGGCGGTGTGCGCGCCAGTGCCTACACCGCGTCCAAGCACGCGGTGGTGGGGATCACCAAAGCGATGGCAAGCGAAGCGGGTGAATACGGTATCAATGTCAATGCGATCGCGCCCGGCTGGATCAGCACCAACCTTGCCAAGCCGATCATGGCCGACAAGGGCCGCAACGATTCGATCATTTCCCGGCTGCCTGCCGGGGATTGGGGGGATCCGGACGATCTGATGGGAACCGCGGTGTATCTGGCCTCCCCGGCGTCCGACTATGTGCATGGCGCGGTCATCCCGGTGGACGGCGGATACCTCACAAGATGACAGGAGGGATTATTTTGAATTGCCTTTACTGCGAAAAGGGGGAAAAGCTTGAAAGCTTTACTCTGAAGATCTGTGAACTGAAGACCACTATCCTCTATCTGTTCAAGGAACAGAGCTACCGCGGGCGGGTGGTGCTGGTTCTAAAGCGCCATGCGGAGGAGCTATTTGAGCTGACAAGGCAGGAACAGGAGGACTTTATCGCGGATCTGTGCCTCGTGACGAAAGCCGCGTCAAACCTGTTTGCGGCCGATAAAATCAACTGCGGTATGTATGGGGACACGGTGAAGCACCTGCATGTACATGTGGTGCCGAAAAAAGAGGGAAAACTCGATTGGAATGGCATCCCGCAGATGAATCCCAACCAGGTTTACCTGACTGATGAGGAATATGAGGAGATGATCAGGGCTTACCGGGATTACATCGCTTCAAAACAGGACTGATTTGCTGAGATTGATGAAGGAGAATGATTATGAACAAATCGTATAAACGGCTGACCTCTCTGCTGGCAATCATCGTAATGTTTGCTGTTGCCGTAAGCGGATGCGTCTCCGGCGCCACCGTTTCCTCCTCCACTGCGCCCGCGAACGCGCCGGCCTCCCAGCCCGCCGCTTCGGCTGGAAGCGAAGCCCCCTCCGGGGATGCGGCTTCGGACAGCGGGACCGACCCGGTGGTAACCCTGACTTTGGGCCACGTGCAGTCCGCGGAGGAAAATGTGGCAACCATCTTCTCTGAAGCGTTTAAAGAAGCCTGTGCCAAACGCAACATCCAGGTTGACATCTTCCCGGGCTCGCAGCTCGGAAACAGCCGTGACCTGATGGAAGGCCTGCGCATGGGCACGATCGATCTGAACGTCACCGGCACCGCCGACTATTCCAAACTCTGCTCCGACCTCGGCGTACTGGATCTGGCATATATCTGGAAGAATTACGACCAGATGTTCGCCGTGCTGGACGGTGAAATCGGTCAGACGCTGGCCCAAAAGCTGTTGGATGAATCCGGTGTGCGTATCCTTGGCTACAGCGCGTCCTTTGGCTCCCGGTGCGTTGTCACAGTCGGCGATAAGGTGTTCACCAATCTGGACGAGGCTAAGAAACTGAATCTCAAAGTCCGCACCATTGAATCCCCGGTCTATATTGGTTCGATGCAGGCGATGGGCATGAACCCCACGCCGATGGGCTTCAGCGAAATCTATACCGCCCTGCAGACCCATGTCATCGACGGCTACGAGCATGATGCGGATACCACGCTGGCCAACGGCTTCGACGAAGTCGCGAAGAACTTCATGCTCACCAACCATATGAACGGCCCGATCGCCCTTTATATGTCCGAGAAATCCTTTGAGAAGCTGGACGAAAAGGTCCGGCAGGATATCCTGGAAGCGGGACGGGAAGCCGCAGCCGTGCATCGTGAAACCGCCCCGGTTAAGGAAAAGGAGAAACTGGAAGAACTGAAATCCACCGGTATGAATGTGGTCGAGGTGGATACCGAAAGCTTCGCCGCCGCCTGTAACGAGTTTAACAAGTCCTACTGTGCCGAAAACGGCCTGACCGAATATTACGAAAAGATCATCGCTCAGTGACGCTGCGGCACGTGACATGCCATTGCGGCGGCCTGTACAAACGGGCCGCCGCGCCGAAAGAGGGAAATGTTTATGAATAAGGTTGCAAATGTGGTTGACAAAGTGGTCTGCGCCCTGCTGGTAATCTTCTTCGCACTGATCCTGCTGGTGGGTACGGCGCAGATCATCTCCCGGTATTTTTTCAGCATGCCAATCGTCTGGGCGGATGAGCTGTCCAAATATTTGTTCCTGTGGATGGTCATGATCGGGGCGGCGTACGGAGTCCGCCTGAAAAAACATGTCGTGGCGGATGTTCTGATCACAAAGTTCAACCCGGGGCTCAAAAAGGCGGTAGGATTGGCCGTCGACCTGCTCTCGGTATTTCTGTTCGGGGTGTTTATCGCCTACACGCCGAAAATGATGCGGCTGGCTGCGGGGGAAATCTCCAGCACGGTGCGCATCCCATTGAGCTATGTTTATCTGGGCGTCCTGGTGGGCGCGGTGCTGATGCTGTTTTATACCCTGGTGGATATGTATGGGAAATATGTGAAAAAGACGGCAATGGAGGGATAACTTTGCTTCCGATCCTTTTTGTATCTTTTGTGGTTTTGCTGCTGCTCGGAGCCCCCATTGCATACAGTATGGGGCTCGCCTCCATCTTTGCGCTTCTGTTCGGCGGCGCGGGTTTTCCGCTGGAGGTTGTGGTTCAGCGCACCTATAACCTGCTGGACAGCTACTCTCTGCTGGCAATCCCTTTTTTCATCGTCAGCGGGGAGCTGATGAGTTCCGGCGGGATTTCCAAGCGTCTGGTGCAGTTTGCCTCGGACGCGGTGGGCCACTTCCGTGGGAATATGGCCCAGGTTTCGATCCTTTCCAGCATGATTTTCGCGGGTGTTTCCGGTTCTTCGGTCGCGGATGCGGCGGCGTGCGGATCGATCCTGATCCCCGCCATGCGCAGCAAGGGCTATGATAAGGGCTGGACGGCAGCCTTGCAGGCGTCCGCCGCGACGATGGGGCCGATTATCCCGCCGAGCATGAATATGATCATCTACGGATCGCTCACCGGCGTGTCGATCGGCGCGCTGTTCATGGGCGGGGTGATTCCGGGTGTCCTGATCGGTGTGTCGATGATGTGCCTGGTGATCTTTCTGAGCACCCGCCCGAAGTTTGGATACCTGCGGGCATCCGGAAAATTTGTGGGTTTTAAAAAGCTGTGGACCAGCTTTAGGCATGCGATCCTGGCGCTGTTTATGCCGGTGATCATCATTGGAGGGATCATCTCCGGCATCTTTACCGCCACCGAGGCCGGGATCGCGGCAACGGTCTACGCCCTGTTTGTTGGCATGTTTGTCTATAAGGAAATTCGGCTGAAAGATCTGGGCAGGATCTTTGTAAACGCCGCGCTCACCTCCTCCACGGTGCTGCTGATCGCCGGACTGGCCGGCCCGTTCGGCTGGCTGATGGGAATTGTCCAGTTCCCGCAGAAGACGGTGGCCATGCTGACCACTCTGAGCGACAATCCGATCATCATCCTGCTACTGATCATCCTGTTTTTGCTGGTGCTGACCTGCTTTGTGGAGGTGCTTGCGGCCATGATCCTGGTGGCGCCAGTGCTTGTTCAGGTGTGCTCCACCTATTCCTTCCATCCGATTTATTTTGGAGTGATCGTGGTGATCGCGCTGCTGATTGGGCAGGTGACGCCGCCGGTTGGGGTTCTCCTATATGTGACATCGGGGATCGCGGAATGCAAATTCAGCGAGATCTGCCGCCATATCTGGCCGTTCATCATCCTGCTGACCACGGTTGTGCTGCTCTGTGTATTTTTCCCGCCGCTGGTGACTTTCCTGCCGTCGCTGCTGATGAACTGAAGTCAGGTTACTGCAACAAAGCCAAAAAAGCTGCCCGGTTTAGCCGGGCAGCTTTTCCTTTAAAGATGGGCCTGCGGCTTTAAAAATTTGAATTGTAGAAAAATTTGACGTTTTTTTGTTTCTTTTGCGAATTGTTTTTTCAGTTTTAAGGGCTATACTTAAGACATCAACGAGAGATATATCAGATATATATAAGATGCATACCTTGAAATATATGAGGGTGAAGTATGACGAGCGGCAAAACAGATTTGGCTTACGCGGAGATCAAAAAGAAAATACTGAGCGGAGTACTCCCGCCTTTGAGCGATATTTCCGAGGACGCTCTGCAAAAGGAGCTGGAGATCAGCCGCACCCCCATACGGGAAGCGGTCCAGCGCCTGCAGAAGGAAGGATTCGTCTATATCTATCCGCGCAAGGGGACGATTGTCAGCGAGGTCACCCCGGATCTGGTGCATGAAATCTACCAGATGCGTGAACTGAATGAACCGGCCATTGCCTGTGAGGCCTGCAAGCGGATTCAGCACGACTGGCTGCTGATCCGGCGCAATGCGTTTGCCAACCCGCCCGAAGGGCTGACCGAACAGGAACTGATCCAATATTTCATCAAATATGATAGCGAGCTGCATATGAGCCTGCTGGATTACTGCAACAACCGCTTTCTGCGCAACATCATGACCATTGTTTACGACCATAGCCAGAGGCTGCGTATCAAAACATCCCGGCCGACCCACAAAGAGCAGGATAATGCAACTCAGGAACATATCGACATTATCGACGCGTTGCTTTCACAGGATCAGGAGCGGGTACGCAACGCTGTGCTGGAACATATCCGCAGTTCCCGCAAGATTTCGATTGGGTACTATAAATTTCAGGAGATTCTGGAGACTTTTTAAGAGTCCCATTCTCTGCAACAACCAGATATATCAGTTGAATATTTAATTTATATCACAAGAAAATTAGCATGATAAAACATTAACAATAAATGTTAAAATTGTGCAAAGTTTTAGGAGGCAAACAATGAAACACAGCATCAAAGACGTAAAGATCTACAGCGCGGTTTCCATCCTCACCAAGCCGATCGCAGATTCCACCCATACGATCAGCAAAATCGCATTCTATGTGCTGGAAGTCGAGCTCGAGAGCGGCGTGACAGGACAGGGTTATCTGCTTTCGTTCCACTATTCCCCCGGTGCGATCGAGGGAGCGCTCAAAGACCTTAAAAAATTTGTGCTGGAGCACGGTTATCAGGCCTATGAGACGGTAAAGGTCAAAATGGACTACGACAAGGAAGCGGAATATTTCGGCCATGAAGGAATCCAAAAATGGGCGATCGCAACATTGAACGTCGCCATGTGGGACGCCTGGGGCAAAACGCTCGGCGCGCCGGTTCATAAAATCCTCGGGGCCAGCGTGCAGAAGATCCCGGTTTACGGCAGCGGCGGCTGGATCTCCTATTCGGACGAGGAGCTGCTCGAAGAGGTGCTTGATTACAAATCCCGCGGATTCACCGCTGTGAAGATCAAGGTCGGCTCGAAGGACGGCGTTGCTCACGACCTGCACCGTCTCAAAAAGTGCCGTGAGGCGCTGGGTGACGGTGTGAAGATTATGATGGACGCAAATCAGGGCATGGATGTCCCGACCGCGCTGGAACTGGCGGAAAAAGCCCGCGGCATCGGTATCCAGTGGTTCGAGGAGCCGGTTGTGCACAACGACTTCGCCGGATACGAGCTGCTGCGCAGCAAATGCGGCATTGCGCTTGCCATGGGCGAACGCGAATATAACTGCGAGGCGCTCAAGGCGCTGATTGCCCGCAACGCCCTCGATATGTGGCAGCCCGACCTGATCCGCATCGGCGGCGTGGAAGAATGGCGCAACTCGGTCGCGCTGGCCAACGCTTATGGCATCCCGGCGCTGCCGCACTACTACAAGGATTACGACGTGCCGCTGCTCTGCACCGTCCCGAAAGTCTACGGCGCTGAGTCGTTCGACTGGATCGACGGCATCATCGACAATACCATGCGGATCGAAAACGGTTACGCTTATCCCCGCGAAGGCGCGGGCTGGGGCTTTACCTTTAAGGAAGAGTTCCTGAAGGAGGTCAAATAACCGTGAAGGCTTTACAGGTTTTCGCACCGAATGAGATGCGTTTGGTCGAAACGGAAATCCCGGCGATCAAACACGACACCCAGGTGCTGGTCCGGATCACAGCGGCCGGGATCTGCGGTTCGGATGTACATATCCTGCACGGTTCACATCCCTATGTCACCTATCCCCGCATCATTGGCCATGAGGGCTGCGGCATCGTTGAGAAAACTGGCGCGGCGGTTGCCGATCTCAAAGTGGGTGACGGGGTGGTCATCGAACCGATCCGCGGCTGCGGCAGATGTTATGCCTGCCGCCACGGAAAATATAATATCTGCCCGGACATCGTGGTCGCGGGCGTGCATGAGGACGGAACCTTTGCGGAATATATGGTGGTTGACCGCAGCCAGCTGCACAAATACGATCCCAGCCTAACGCCGGTGCAGGCGGCGGTCGCCGAGCCCTATACCGTTGGCGCGCAGGCCAACTACCGTGCGGACACCTTGCCGGGTGACCTCGTACTGGTGCATGGAGCCGGCCCAATCGGGCTCATTGTCTGCGACATCGCACATACGCGCGGCGCGACAGTCATCGTTTCGGAGGTCAATGAGAAGCGGCTCGGGATGGCCCCCTGTTTCGGTGCAAAATATACGGTCAACCCCATGAAAGAGGACCTGGGCGCACGCGTCATGGAGATTTCCGGCGGAGAAGGCGCAAACGTCATCTTCGAGGCCTCCGGCGTCCCCAAGCTTACCGAACAGTCGATCGGGCTGCTTTCTCCCGGCGGGCGGTTTGTGCCGATGACCTTTGGCGCGCAGCCAATTCCTGTAAATTTCATGCCGGTCAACAAGAATGAGATCACCATCGCGGGTACTCGTAACCAG
Source organism: Anaerotruncus sp. AF02-27 (assembly GCF_003465835.1). Classification (NCBI taxonomy): domain Bacteria; kingdom Bacillati; phylum Bacillota; class Clostridia; order Eubacteriales; family Oscillospiraceae; genus Anaerotruncus; species Anaerotruncus sp. AF02-27. The sequence goes on from NZ_QSBX01000032.1 coordinate 13,862, forward strand.
AATGGGAAATTCCCGGATATTGTCGCATCGCTTCCGGGCAGAATCGATCGGATTGACCGGCTGGTCACCCATGTGTTCCCGATCACAGAATATCAAAAGGCGTTTGACACGCTGGCCGACAGGGACAGCGGCGCCTGTAAGGTTGTCCTTACGTTTTGAAGGAGGGGTATCCCATGAACAGCACAGAATTTGTCAACAGCCTGTTTAACCTGGAAGGCCATGTCGGAATTGTGACCGGCGCGTCCCGCGGAATCGGCGCGGGGATTGCCCGCATCATCAGCCAGGCCGGCGCGACCGTCTATGATCTCGATGTCGGAGAACCCGCGGATGAAGAACAATTCAATGAAAAGGTCCGCTTTGTGAAGGTCGATCTCACCGACCGCGCAGCTTGTAAAAAAGTGATCGAGGAAATTGTCGCAAAGGAAGGCCAGCTAGATTTTCTCATCAACAATGCGGGCATCACACATAAGCAGCGCGCAGAGGAATTTGACATGGACCGCTATAAAAAAATCCAGGACATCAACCTGGAAACCCTGTTCGAGCTTTGCCGGATGTGTTATCCTTACCTCAAACAGTCCAAATACATCGGACGGATTCTGAGCATCTCCTCTATGGGCGCGCATATGGGATTTAACGGCGTTGTGCCTTACTGCATCACCAAATCCGGCGTGCTGGGCCTTACCCGCGGGCTGGCCACGGAATGGGCCCATGACAATATCCTCGTCAACAGCGTAGCGCCAGGCTGGGTGCTGACCAAGCTCAATGCCGATATGTTTGAAAAGAACCCTGACCGAAAGGAAGCCGCATGGCGCAAGTTCCCGATGGACCGTTTTGGCACGCCGGAGGACATCGGAAATATGATGCTGTTTTTGCTTTCCGGCGCTTCCACCTATCTGACCGGACAGGACTTTGCGGTTGACGGCGGCGCGCTCGCCTACGGATTCTAAGGAGGAGAACAAAATGAAACTTGCAGTCACAGGAAAGAACCAGGCCGGGAAGTTTGCGCCGCTTGTATTCCGCGGAAGCTACGACGAGATGATCCCGGCAGCGGCCCAAATCGGCTATGATGCCATGGAACTGCATATCCACAATTCGGCCGAGCTCGACCGTGCGGCGCTCAAAAAACTTTTTGACGAAAATGGAATCACCCTTTCCTCGATCGGGACCGGTTCGGCCTACGCCGAGGACCACCTGAGCCTTTCGAGCGACGACCCGGACAGCCGCCGCGGGGCGGTGGAACGGATGAAGGATCACATCGTCACCGCGCAGGACTACGACGCGGTCGTGATCATCGGGCTTATCAAGGGAATGATCCGGGACGCTTCCAGCAAAGAGGCCTGCATGCGGCATCTCTCCGAGAGCCTGCATGAGTTGGTGGATTTTGCCAAGGCGCATAAAGTTGTGCTGGTGCTGGAAATCCTCAACCGTTACGAGAGTGATTTTCTCAATACGATTGCGGAAGGCGTGGAATTTATCAAGGATTACGATACCGATTACCTCAAACTGCACATCGATACCTATCATATGAACATTGAAGAAACCCATCCAGGGGAAAATATCCGCGCCGCCAGGGGGCTCATCGGTCACTGTCATATCGCGGACAGCGATCGCTGGTATGCGGGTCACGCCCACTATGATTTCAAAGAAACGGTGCGGGCCCTGCGCGACATCGGCTACGACCGCGCGCTTTCGGTCGAATCGTTCCTATTCCCCAATTCCGAAGAGTCTGCAAGGCGTTCCTTTGAAACATTAAAGGAAGCGTGCAAATAAATATCCGTTTAAAAAGGGAAAATGTAAAGTTTTCAGAAAGAAGGAGAATTATGAAAAGAATCCTTACAGCAGTCTTGGCCTCCGCAATGCTTGTCACTTCATTGGCCGCCTGCGGCGGTGGGAATTCCGCCAGCAGCGCCGCCCCGGCTTCAAGCACGGCGCCCGCTTCCCAAACGTCAGGCTCCGAGCCTGCCGGCGAAGCCGCGCAGATTGACGCGCCTGCGGTCACCATTGACGTCGGCTTCGGCCCGACCATCGACATGCCCTACGGCATCGCGCATGAATACTGGGCAAAAACCATTTCCGAGCGCAGCGGCGGCAACATGACCATGAACGTTTTCCCGTCTGACCAGCTCGGCTCCACCAAGGACACCATTGACCAGTGCCTCACTGGCGACGCGGTCGTAACCTCCACCGACGTTTCCTATTTCGCGGACCTGGGCGTCAAGGACCTGATGATCATCCAGGCGCCGTATCTCTGCGAGACCTGGGAACAGATGGACAAGATCTTTGCAAGCGACTGGTTCAAAGAGCAGGAAGCGCTGCTTGAAGAGAAAGGCATTAAGGTATTGGCGGCAAACTGGCGTTACGGCGACCGCCACACCATCACCAAGAACAAGGTCGAACATCCCGCCGATATCAAAGGCATGAAGATCCGCGTCCCGCAGGCCACCGCATTCGTCAAAGGCTTTGAAGCGATTGGCGCATCCCCCACGCCTATGGCGCTGGGCGACGTTTACACCGCGCTGCAGCAGGGCACCATCGACGGCCTGGAGAATCCGCTGCCGACCATCTACGGCAACAAATATCAGGAAGTTGCGAAATACCTTCTGCTCGACGCCCACATGAAGACGATCAACATCCAGGTTTGCGGCATTGATTTCTTCAATACCCTTTCCCCGGAACAGCAGGCGCTGCTGGTTGAAACCGCTGTGGACGCGGGCGAATACCAAAACGAGCTGGCCGCCGCAAAGGATGCCGAACTGCTTGCGGCGTTCGAGGCGGAAGGCTGCACCATCACCGAGATCGATTATAACGAATGGAAAGAAGCCGCAAAAAGTTTCTATGACATGCCGGAATTTGCCGATTGGACCCCTGGCCTTTACGACCGGATCCAGGAGATCATGAACGCCTGACACACCATGTAAGAGCTGCCAGGCGGGGGTTTCCCCCGCCTGGCAACATCAGGAGGAGATGGATTTGAAAGAGAAAAGCCTGCGGTCCACCTTGTGGCATTTTGATTTTGCCCTATCCGGACTGGCATTGACCGCGCTGATTATCCTCACAAGCGTTGGTGTTGTCGCGCGGTATTTCCTGCATGAGCCGATCACCTGGCTGGAGGAGGTTCAGATGATGCTGATCGTCTGGACCACCTTTATGGGCGGCAGCGTCGCTTTCCGGCTCAAAGGACATGTGGCGATCGAAGTTGTGGTTGAACTGTTCCCCAAACCTGTGCAGAAGGTTCTGCGCTACATCGTATTTTTCTTTGTCCTTATCGTGCTTGCCGCGGTTACACGGGAAGGGATCAACCTGATGGATCAGCTGATCCGGACCACCCGCGTCACCAGCATGCTGCATATCCCTTATGCGCTCATCTATTCGGCCATGCCGATCGGGTGTGTGCTGATGGGCATCAATTTTATCCTGACCGAAGGAAAAGAACTGTTCCTGCAAAAAAAATCCGAAAAAAAGGAGGCGGAGTGATTTGAATACCCTGATTACCGCATCCGTGATCGTTCTGCTGCTCTGCCTCTTTATGAAAGTGCCGGTATTCATTTCCGTGCTTGCCGGTTCCGGCACCTATTTTTTGATGTCGGCAAACGTTTCTTCCCAAATCCTTGCACAGCGGTTTGCTTCCGGCGTGGAAAGCGTCCCGCTGCTTGCGGTACCGTTTTTCGTCTGCGCTGGCGTCTTTATGAATTATTCCGGCGTCACCGAACGGATTATGGCCTTCTGCGGCGCGCTGACCGGCCGTATGTGGGGCGGGTTGGCACAGGTGAATATCCTGCTTTCCACCCTGATGGGAGGCCTTTCCGGATCAAGCTTGGCGGACGCCGCGATGGAGGCGAAGATGCTCGTCCCGGAGATGGAGAAAAAGGGCATGAGCAAAGCGTTTTCCACCGTTGTCACCGCGTTTTCCTCTACGATCACTCCGCTCATTCCCCCTGGAATCGCGATGATCCTCTACGGCTCAATTGCGAATATCTCGATCGGGCAGCTATTTATGACCGGCATCGCGGTCGGGCTGCTCATGTGTGTAACCATGATGATCCTGACCACCTTTATCGCGCACCGCCGCGGTTACAAGCCGATGCGTACCGATAAAATCCCGGTCACCGAAAAGCTCAGCGCCTTCAAGCACGCGGCTCTGCCGCTCTGCCTGCCGGTTATCATCATCGGCGGCATCCGTCTGGGCATCTTCACCCCGACCGAGGCTGGTGCGATTGCGATCCTCTATTCAATCCTGCTGGGCTTTATGTACCACCGTCTCAACACCAGAAATATGGTGGAAGGCATGCAGGAAACGATTGTAACCACCGCTTCGATCATGCTGATCGTTGGGGCGGCCTCTGCGTTCGCATGGGTGCTCACCAAGGAGCGCATCCCGCAGATGCTCACCGAATGGATTGTCGCTACCGTCAATAACAAGTACCTGTTCCTGATCCTGATCAACATCTTCCTGCTGATCGTCGGCATGTTCATCGAAGGCAACGCGGCGACCATCGTTCTGGTTCCGCTGCTGGTACCGATGGCGCGGGCATTTGGAATCCACGATATCCAGTTTGCGTTTGTATTCATCTTCAACATGGCGATCGGCTCGATTACGCCGCCGATGGGCACCATCATGTTCGTCAGCTGCGGCGTCACCGGATGTAAGATTCGGGACTTTCTGCGGGAAGCGGTTCCCTATTTCATACAGATGGGCGTCTGTCTGCTGCTGATCACCTTCGTGCCGGTTGTTACCACCTTTATGGTCGATCTATTTTATTGATTGGGAGTCTTAACACATGAAATACCTGAAAATTGACGAGCCGTTCAAGGCCCAGATGCGGGAGGGGGAAATCCCTGTTCCGGGGGAGGGCGAAGCGCTCCTGAGGCTCCTTTACGGCGGGATCTGCGGCAGCGATCTGGGGACTTATCGCGGAACGATGGCATATTCCTCCTATCCACGCGTTCCGGGCCATGAGTTTTCCGCCGAGATCGTGGAGGTCGCGGAAAATGCTTATGGGCTAAAAAAAGGCATGACCGTCACCGCGAACCCCTACTTCAACTGCGGCCATTGCTATTCCTGCCAGCGCGGGCTGGTCAACTGCTGCACCGACAACCAGACGATGGGCGTGCAGCGGGAAGGCGCTTTCGCCGAATACATTACCATGCCCGTTGAGCGCATCTATGATGGCAAGGGGCTGCCCGCGAAAACCCTGACCCTGATCGAGCCTTTCTGCATCAGCTATCATGGCATCAAGCGCGCCCGGGTGCGCCCAGGCAAGAAGGTGCTGGTGGTCGGTGCGGGTACGATTGGCGTACTGGCCGCGCTTTCCGCGAAGCTGTTCGGCGGTGAGGTTTATATCTGCGATGTGGCGCCGAAAAAGCTGGAATTCGCAAAAACTTTCGGTGTCGACGGAGTCATCCTGAACGATGGCCCGGACGCGCTGGCCAAAGCGGTCGAGGAAATCACCGGCGCAAACGGCTTTGATGTGACCGTCGAGGCGGTCGGGCTGCCGGCGACCTTCCAGAACTGCATTGACGCGGCCGCGTTCGGCGGACAGGTCGTGGTGATCGGCATTGGCAAAAAGCCGCTGGAATTCCAATTTTCGCTTATCCAGAAAAAGGAACTCAACCTTTACGGTTCCCGCAACGCGGTCAAAGAGGACTTTATGGAGCTCATCGATATCGTAAAATCCGGTCGGGTTGACCTTGACCGGATCGTGACCAATTGCTATCCGTTCGCGGACGCGGTGAAAGCATTTGAAGATTTCGACAAGCATGGGGATTCGATGCTCAAGGTCATTCTGGAATTCTAATCCAAGTTTTCTTTGGGGGCCGGGGGGCC
>NZ_QSBX01000032.1:19741-32749 GCF_003465835.1 Anaerotruncus sp. AF02-27
CAGCCAAAGCTTGCATTGTAAAAACAATCATGAAAGGATTTCTCGGAGGAGGCGGACATGGACGAACAGAAAGGGCTTTTGCTCATTTCGGACGAGGACAGCGTGGCGGTCGCGCTTGGGGAACTGAAGGCCGGGGAAAGCCACATGGTGGCGGGAAAGACGCTCCTGCTGCGGGACGACATCCCCTTTGGCCACAAGGCTGCGGTACGCCGCATCGCGGCTGGGGAAAACGTCTTCAAATACGGACATGTGATCGGGCATGCCGCCGTGGATATTCCCGAGGGTGCGCATGTTCACACGCACAATCTCAAAACCAATCTGGAAGGGGTCGTCGACTACAGCTACCGTCCGGACGGGGCGGCGCCTGCGAAATTTGGCCCCCGCCTGGAGGCGGCCTTCCAGGGGTATCCGCGCAAGGACGGCCGTGCCGGCGTGCGCAACGAGGTGTGGATCATCCCGACGGTTGGGTGCGTCAACCGTACCGCGAAGATTCTGGAAAAGCGGGCGCGGGAATCGTTCGGAGACCGTGTGGAGGGGATCTACGCTTTTCCACACAACATGGGGTGCAGCCAGCTTGGAGAGGACCATCTGCGCACGCAACGCCTTCTCAAGGGACTTGTCAGCCATCCAAACGCGGGTGCCGTGCTGGTCCTGAGCCTGGGATGTGAAAACAACAATCTGGACGAATTTATTCCTATGCTGGGGGATTACGACCCCGAACGGGTCAAATTCCTGGTTGCCCAGGAGGCGGAGGATGAATATGCCGCTGGCATGGAGCTGCTCGACCAACTTACTCGGTACGCAGCGCAGGCAAAGCGCGAACCGATCCCGGTGGAAAAGCTGGTGGTCGGCTTCAAATGCGGCGGTTCGGACGCGTTTTCCGGCATTACGGCGAACGGCCTGTGCGGCAGAGTGAACGACCTCATCGTCCGCCACGGCGGCAGCACCATCCTGACCGAGGTGCCGGAGATGTTCGGCGCGGAAACGCTGCTCATGGAGCGCGCAGCCAGCCGGGAGGCGTTTGATGAGACTGTTGGACTGATCAACGGCTTCAAGGGTTATTTTACCCGCCACCATCAAACCATCTACGAGAACCCGTCGCCCGGAAATAAAAAAGGGGGGATCTCAACCCTGGAAGAAAAATCCCTCGGCTGCATTCAGAAAGGCGGCCGGGCGCCGGTGGTGGGTGTGCTCGATTACGGACAGCCGGTTCAAAAAAATGGCCTTAACCTGCTGACCGGGCCGGGCAACGACGCCGTTTCCTGCACCAATCTGGTGACAAGCGGCGCACAGTTGCTGCTCTTCACGACCGGACGCGGCAATCCGTTTGGCTCCCCGGTGCCGACCATTAAAATCGCGTCCAACAGCCGCCTATATGCACGTAAACAGCACTGGATTGATTTCAATGCCGGGCAGGTTCTGGAAGGGGTTTCGTTCGACACAGCCGCGCGGCAGCTTTTCGATTTTCTTCTGGAAGTTGCGTCCGGGGCCCGCACCACTAAAAATGAGGACTTTGAATACAAGGACATTTCCCTTTTCCGCGACGGCGTGATTCTCTGATGAAAAAGCAGGGGCCTGTGTAAGACTACACAGGCCCCTGCTTTTTATTTTCAGTATTTCACACGGGCTTTTTTCACCGTCTGCACAGAGGTGGCGTAACGGGTCATCTCCGCGAGCTTTGCATTTTTGCGCACCCGCTCCAGCACCGCTGTATCGCTGCGCGCAAGACAGCCCGCCTGCAGAATCTGGATGGTGATGAGCTGACAGGAAGTGACCGTCAGCATATCCAGGACATTGGGATTGCCGTATGTGCTGGCGCGCAGCACATAATCCGTATATTTCTGCGCAAGGGACTGTTCCTCTCCAGTGATAAGGATGGTTGTGGCGCCTGCGCCTTTGGCCAGCTTTAAGGCATCCACAATCGCTTTTACATATCCGCAGTTGGTGATCGCGAGCACCACGTCGCCGCTGCCCAGCATCGAAACGGTGCGCAGCATGAGCAGCTCTTCCGACAACGGAAAACTCGGGATATCCAGGTTCATGAAGGTGTTGGCCGCGGCCACGGCGATGCCTGCCGAGGTGCCGATGCCGCAGACCATCAGACGCTTGGCGCCGCGGATGACGTTGATGGCCGCCTCCAGCTGAGCGTCGTCGATGCTTTGGTCGCATTTCTGGATGCTGACACTGGCAAAATCACAGATGTTTTTTTTGAGCTGTGCGGCGGACATTCCGCCGTCCAGCGCGATATTGCCCACCGTGGGCAGAAAGCCCACCTGGCGGGTCATCAGCTTGAATTCCGCGTAGCCCGAGTAACCAAGCTCCTGGCAGAAACGCACCACCGAGGCCACGCTGACCTGAGCGTTCTGCGCAAGCTGTTTGACGCTGTCGTTGAGCGCTTCGTCCACGTTGCGTTCCAGCAGGTAGTCGGCAAGTTTCTGCTCGGTGCCGCGCAGCTTATTATAATGCAGATGAATCCGGGCGATGTATTCGGGGGTTTGAGCTGAGCCGTCCATGGGCAGACTCTCCTTTTTGATGCGGCGCGCGGTATGGCGCGCCTTTTTCCATGACGTGAAGGGCCGTTTGCGGCATGCGCAAACGGTATGTGCCGTCTGATCTGCGCCTATTATAGCACAATCTTGTTTTTTTTGAAACTAGTTACACAAAAATGGGCCTGCCGTTTCAAAGGCAGGCCCAGGCCGGAAACCCTCAGTCCAGCATGTCGTAAATCGCGCCGATTGCCGCGTTCTGCTGCTCTACCCAGGCGGAGAAATCCGTTTCCTCCATGGGGGCCAGATTCACGCCCGCCGTGGTGGCGGTTTCAAGTAGTTCCGGATCTGCCATTGCTGCGGCCAGCGCCTTGTTCATCAGAGCCTTGGCGCTTTCATCCATGCCTTTGGCGGCGATGAAGCCGCGGCTGGACGAGCAGGACAGGTCATATCCGAGGTCGCCGGTGCACTGCAGATCGGGCAGAAAATCGCTGCGCTGGGTATCGACAACGCCTAACCCGGTGACAGCACCGCTTGCAATAGGCTCGCCGACCTCGCTAACGTTACAGACGAGCACGTCGACCTGGCCGCCTTGGATGGCCGCCATACCACCGGCGGTGTTTTCAAAATGCACATGCTGGAAGGTGACGCCGGAGGCTTTCTCAAGCTGAGCCACACAGACGGCGTCATCGGTGCGCGCGCCGGCATCCGCTATGGTCACGGTGTTGTTCTTGGCGTATTCGAGCAGGCTCTCGAGATCACTGAAGCGGTCCTCGCCCGGCGCGGCCACGATGGCGTTGATGTCGGAGGTGAACATTTCAAGAAAGTCAAAGTTGGTATTGTTGAGCCCGGTGGTGTTAGCCGGATCAAGGTAACCGGTGATCATGTTGGGGAAGTTCGCGTAGGAGATATACGAACCGTCCTTGGGCGCTTCGTTATAAAGATAGCTCCAGCCAACCCAGCAGGCGCTGCCGCCCATATTGATGACTTCAACGGGAACCCCCAGATGCTTCTCCAGATAAGGGGCCATCATCCGGCAGTTCTGGTCCATTGCGCCGCCAGCATCGGACGGGCAGATCAGGGTGACTTTTTTGGCTGGGTAAGCGTCGGATGGATCGGCGGCGCTGTCCGCCGTGGAGGCTGCCGGTGGGGTTGACGCCGCGGGCGCGGCGGAGGATGATGCGCCGCCGGAACAGGCGGTCAGGGAGATGGCCAGCACTGCCACGCTCAGCGCGGCCGCAAGGATCTTTTTCATAATGTTACCTCCTAGTATTGTTTATTTAAACGCTTTGTTCAGCCTGCTGTTCCTTTTTTGTCCGATTTCTTTTCTGAAGCAGCGGGGAAAGGAACGTAAACAGGATGAGAATTACAAAGAACACGCAAATTGGACGGGTGAAATAGTAAACGAGGATGTTCCCTTTGCACATCTGGATCGATGTGAGCATGCTGCGTTCCGCCATGGGCCCCAGGATGAGGGCCAGCACGGTGGGTGCCGCGGGGAAATCGAACTTTTTCATCAGATAGCCGACAATGCCGAAAAACAGCATGACATAGACATCAAAAATATTGTTGCGGATGGCATACGAGCCGATGACCGACAAGGCGGTGATGACCGGGATGAGGATGCCGTTTGGCAGCGCCGCGAAACGCACTGCGTAACGGGAAAGCAGCCAGCCGAAGATCCCCATCAGCAGGTTAGCGGCCAAAAAGCCCAACAGGATGGAGTAGGTCATGTCCGCATACTTGCCGAACAAATTCGTGCCGGAGGAAAAACCTTGTACGGTCAGCGCGCCGAGAAATACCGCCGCTGCGCCGCTGCCGGGGATACCCAGCGTCAAAGCCGGGATGAGCGCGCCGCCGCAGACAGCATTGTTGCCCGCTTCACTTCCCGCGATTCCCTCGAGGCTGCCCTTGCCAAACAGTTCTTTTTTCTTGGAGGCGTTTTTGGCGCTGTTGTAGCCGACCCAGGAGCCAATGTCCCCGCCCGCACCGGGCAGGATGCCGACGCCAATGCCCAGGATAGAAGCGCGCAGGATGGCGGGTAGAAGCTGCTTGAGCATCTTCCAGGTCGGCCAGAAGCGGCCTTTCATTTTGGAGACTTCCGCAATCTGTGCCTTCACCGAGTCAAGCTGCTGCTTGTGTGCTTCCCGGTCCTTGCCGCGCGGACGGCTTTCGGACAGGGTGAGCACCTGGGACAGAGAAAACAAGCCGATCATGGCGGGCACCAGCTGGATGCCGCCGGAAAGGTTTAGATTACCGAAGCTGTAGCGGGCATAGGGGAAGATGTTCATGCCGACCATGCCCACGATAAGGCCGAATCCCGCGGACACAAGCCCTTTGAGCAGGTTTTTTCCGGACAGGCCGCCCACGATGGTGAGGCCGAAGATCGCGATGAGGAAATATTCCGGCGAACTGAACATGAGCGCCACCTTGACCAGCTGCGGGGCAATCAGGAGCAATGCGAGCACGCTGAGGACGCCGCCGATCACCGAGGCGGTGGTGGATACACCAAGGGCCTGCAGGCCCTTCCCCTGTTTGGTGAGCTCATAGCCGTCGATGGCGGTTGCCGCCGAAGCGGGTGTGCCCGGCGTGTGGATGAGGATTGCAGAGAAGCTGCCGCCGTAAACGGCCGAGCAGTAGATTGCGGCCAGCATGACCATGGACGGGACGGTGTCCATGCTGTAAGTAATGGGGATAAGCAGCGACATGCCCATGGTGGCGCTCAGGCCGGGCAGCGCACCGATCACAAGGCCGCCGAAGGTGCCCACGACGAGGGCTAGGATCGTTTGCAGGCTGAACAATTCAGCGAGAATTGTTTGCATATACGCGCCCTCCTTAAATCAAAATGCCCTGCGGCATGTGAATGCCCAGCTGTATGGTGAACAGCCAGAACAGAAACGCAAGCAGGATGACTGTGACTAGAGCGATGGTTTTGACCGAACGGATGCCCATGTGCAGCATGGAGGCCACCACGATCACAAGTGTTGTTACATAAAAACCGACATACTTGAAGCCGAGCGCGTAAACCACCACCAAGAGCAGCAGAATCAGAGGGCTCTGCATTTCTCCAAAATCGACGGCAGGTGTTTCCGGCGGCAGACCCTTTCTGTGACGGCGTACGGCGCCTACCATCAGGCCAGCGCCGCAGGCGAACAGGAAGGCCGACGCCATACGGGGAAAAATCGGCGCATGGTCGGGCATGGGCAGACTCAGCAGAAAGGCCGCGAGTGCAAAGGCCATGATCACACCAGCTACACACAGGCTTTGACGGTAAGCTTTCTTGTCTTGATCCATCGTGCTACTCCCTTCTCAGTACCGGATGATTTAAACCGGGTCCGGTTCTTCCCGCAGGCCCAGCGCCGTGTAGGCGGCGCGGAACGTGTCGTTGAACGTGGACAGTTCAGGCTCGCTGAGCACCCGTTTGAGCATGTTGTCCTCGTGAGCCTCCCGTGCCATGGCCGCCTCATAGACCTGGGGGACCTGTTCGCGCGGCACGCAGACGACAGCGTCGTTGTCGGCAAAGATGAGGTCGCCGGGGTTGACCTGCACACCGCCGATGACGATTGGGACGTTGATCTGCCCGCCTGTGAGCTTGGTGCTCCTCTTGATGCTGATGCCGCGGGACCAGACCGGGAAACCAACCTCTTTCATCATGATGGTATCGCGTACGCAGCCATCGATAATGAGCGCCTGTGCGCCGAATTTTTTGGCAGTGGTGCTCATGATGCCGCCGAACATGCCGCCGGACTCCTGGAAACCGTCGCAGGCGATGACCAGGATATCACCGGGTTTGATCATGGTGATAGCTTTGTGGATAATGAGGTTGTCTCCGGCGCGGGCACGGACGGTGAGCGCGGTGCCAACGGCGCGCAGCCCCGGCCATACCGGCCGAAAGTCATGATTGAGCGCGCCGCTGACCTCCATGCACTCGTTGATGGAGGCGCTTTCCTCAATCACGGCATACTTTTCGAGCCACGCGGGGCTGACTTTTTCATAGGTTTTTACCACATCGTACATTGTCTGTTCCTCCTGTTAATTGCGCTGTGTCCGGCCGGTGACACAGAAGCATGGTTTGTAATTTTTTTCTTACAATTTTATAAATTATTGAACTAATTACATGATAATTCGTTAAGGATAGAAAGTCAATCCACAGGATGAATAACTTTTTGTAATTATTTTAATGCAAAATAATAAATATATGTAACTATTTACAAAAAGAAAAACCGAAAATCTGTTGTCCGTTACAACTTTATACGACGGAGCAGGAGTAAACCAGCACGATAAAAAACGGCCGCAGCCGTCCATGCCGCGCTGGATATTTCGCAAAGCTGTGCAAATAAAAATCAGGGAGTCGTCCTCTGCGTCATGCAGAGGACGACTCCCTGATTTTGTGTATGCGGGATTTTGAAAGTTATCAGCGATTTTTGCCGCGTGCGTCAATGGGAAGCACAAACGGCTCCCTGCCCGATTGGATACAGATTGCGCTGTCGGTCAGGTTGACGACCGGACAGATGTGGTTCGGGATGATGTGGAGGACTTCCCCCACCTGAAGCTCCAGCCCGTCCGGCAGGTCAAGGAAGCCATGTTCTTCGCTGAGCCGGGGGATTTCGATGCCGGGATACTCGACCACATAGCCATAACCCGGACGGTCGCACAGATCGCTCGAGAGCGTTTTACTGCCTGCGTCGATGATCGCCTTGCCTTTTTCGGGCAGGGTCACGACGGTCGCTGCCACGGTGGCCGCGCAGGCGGACACCGGCACCGTCCCCAGGGACACATGGGTCATGTCGTTGAAGATACAGGTGCCCGCGCGGGATTCGGTGATCCCGGCGAGACATTCCGGATAGCGCGAGGAGACGGAGGAACCGCTTGAGAGGACAGATGCCTCGAGCCCGCAGGCGAGCAGAATCTCCCGCGCCTTCAAAAGGTCGCCAGCTTCAATTTTCGCATCGGCGCGGCGGTCTGCCTCATTGGCCATGTGGGAGGAATTCCCGCAGAAGCTCGCTGCCCCCACCACCTGAATTCCTTTGATCCGGGCGGCCGCCCGCGCAAACGCTTCAAACCTTGCGAGCGGCACGCCGCCGCGTCCGAAACGTCCGTCCACTTCAAGCAGGACCTGTGCTTCGCGCCCCTCCGCAGCAAAAGCGGCGCCGAGCGCTTCTGCTGCGGAAAGGTCGTTCACCAGGGTGCGCAGCCGTTTTACCTGCCTGGAAAGGGCCAGGTACCGCGTGAGTTTTGCCTGCCCAATAAGCGGATAGGCCAGATAAATGTCGTCAAAACCGGCGTTCGCCATGATTTCGGCCTCGCCGATTTTTGCGCAGGTGATCCCTTTGGCGCCGCATTCCTGCTGCTTTTTAGCCAGCAGGACGCTTTTATGGGTTTTGATATGCGGCCGCCAAGCGATATGATACCGTGCGAGCGATTCCGCCATCGTCCTGCAATTTTGTTCCACAATATCAAGGTCGATCACGACCCGTGGGGTATCCATGAGATCCAGCATACGGTCACTCCTTATTGTCCTCGCCAGTCCCGTTGCGTTCAGCGCTTTCGTGCTTGTTCCGGATCATTTCGAGGTAGTTGTAGAGGGTGAATTTCGAGATGTTGAACAGCTCGCAGACCTTGATGCCCGATTTGCTGATCAGGAAAACGCCCTTGCTGTCCAGATATTCGATCGCTTTGATCTTTTCTTCGCGGGTCATGTCCGCCGCTGCTTTGCCGATTTCTTTCTGGCATTCGCCCATGAAAAATTCGAGCAGCTCGGACACGTCGCTCACAAACATCTCGTTGACCGAGCTGTCCTTGTCAATGTTGATCAGCGACTGCATCATGTTTTCAACAGACAGATAGTCGGTGATATCGGTGTTGACGCAGAGCGACGCGTTGATCCGGCCGTTTTCGTCGTGCAGGTAAAGGGTGGAAGAACGCAGCGTGCGGCCGGTTTTGGTCTTGGTGATATAGTTGAGCCGCCTGTCCTCGGTGACGGTGCCGCGCAGGACTTCCAAACCGAGGTTGCTGCCGCAGTCCCCAACCTTGCGTCCGGTGACATGCCCATTCTCGATTGCAAAGATGGTGCTTTCGTATCCGTTTGTCAGGTCGTGCAGGACAAACTCACTGGTTTCCCCAAAATGGGAGGCGAGCACCTGGATCACCGAACTCAGAATGTCTTTGTAAGAGGCGAACTCATCCATGTAAATACCAATCCTTTTCTGTCAGAGTAACAATTAATATAACTCAAAAATACCTTCAATTTCAACCGGCAGGCTGCCCGGCAGCTCCGCCGCGCCGATCGCGGCGCGCGCGTGACCGCCGGATTCGGGGAAAACATCGTTCAGAAGCTGGGAAGCCGCGTTGATCACCTGCGGCTGGTCGTTAAATCCGGGAGCGCTCTGCACGAATGCGAGGATCTTCGCCGCTGATTTTACCTTGTCCAGCCCAATTTGATCCTCCAAAATGCTTAAAAGGTTGACCGCGCACAAGCGAGCGGCCTCGCAGGCTTCTTCCAGCCCAACCTGCGCGCCGACCTTGCCTGCGAAGGTACGCCCATTGATGACCGCCGGACCCGCGCCGGAGACAAACGCAAGCTTGCCCACGACCCGCACCGGAGCGTAAAGCCCGCCCGGCGCAGGTGCGGGGGGAAGGGTGATGCCCAGTTCTTTCAACCTATCATAAATATTCATCATAATCATGTCCTCACAATTTCTGTCCGCGTGTCAGGGATGCGGCAGATGCCTCCGCCGCGGACGGAAACGGAAACACCTGCGCGGATCAGAAGAGTGCGGGGATAAAGGTGGAAATTTCGGGGACCAGAATGATCAGCACAAACAATCCGCACATGAGCAGTACGAATGGGATGATGCCTTTGCTCATCTTCTCAAGCGAGAGTCCCGAAATGCCGCTTGCAACGAAAAGGTTGACGCCTACCGGCGGCGTGATCATGCCGATCTGCGCGCCGAGCACCATGATCATACCGAAATGGATCGGGTCCACGCCCATCGATTTGACGAGCGGCAGCAGGATCGGGGTCAGGATAATCATGATCGAGAGGGTCTCCATAAACATGCCCAGAATGAGCAGCAGCACCGAGATGAGCAGAAGGATGACGATCCAGTTCTGCGAAATGCCGAACAGCACCGACGAGATCATCTGCGGGATCTGGTACATCGAAACAAGCCGCCCAAAAGCGGTGGCCGTTGCCAGGATGATGACGACCGCGCCGGTGGTGGTGGCGGATTCCACAAAGATCCGTCCCAGATCTTTGAATTTGAGCTCACGGTAGACGAACAGGCCGACCACCAGCCCGTAGACGACCGCGATCGCTGCCGATTCGGTCGGTGTAAACCAGCCGCTGTAGATTCCGCCCAAGATGATGACCGGGGCCAGCAGCGCCCATTTCGCGTCCCACACCGTCGAGAGAAACGACTTCATTGAGAATTTGACGCCGGTACCTTTATAGCCCCGCCGCTTGGCAATGATAAAAATCATGATACAAAGCGCTAAAACAATTATAGCACCAGGGCCGAATCCTGCCAAGAACATATCTGCAACCGACACATTTGCAGAGATCGCATAGATGATCATATTGATCGACGGCGGGATGATGATTCCCAGACCGCCGGAGCAGGCGGTGATCGAGGCCGCCACCGGCACCGAATAGCCGCGTTCCACCATCGCGGGGATCATGATGGCGCCGATTGCCGCCACTGTGGCCGGTGAGGAACCTGAAATTGCCGCGAAAAAGGCGCAGGCCAGCACCGTTACGATGCCGAATCCGCCGGTGACGCCCCCGACCACGCTTTGCGCGACGTTGATGAGGCGTTTGGAGAGCCCGCCCGTCTCCATGACCGCGCCCGCCAGGATAAAGAACGGGACCGACATGGTGGTAAAGCTGTCGAGCGCCGTGAAGGAGCTCTGGGTCAAAAATGAAAGCGGGACATCGCCCACGAACAGGCCGACCAGCGCCGAAGCGCCGATGGCAAAGGAAATGGGAACGCCGATCAGCAGGCAAATCCCCAGCATAACAAACAATGCGACTACGATTGACATGTAACACCCACCTTTGCCGCCATGTCTCCATTTGGGATGGCGGCTGTTTTATAGGAAAGCATGCTCATTTGGGCTTTGAGGGGATTTACGCCTGCGCGGGTCCTTCTGTAAGCGGTTTGCCAAGCGCGCGCGGCACAAATTCTTTGGCCACGGACTGCAAAACCCGGATTTCGATGAGCAGATAGCAGACCGGGATAATCATATAGACCATTCCCATGGGGAGGCTGAGCACTGGGGAGCTCTGGCCGGTGGTAAAGATTTCAGAAGCCATCTGGAAGCCTACAACCACCATAATGGCATTGAAAACAATCCAGATCAGGTTTGCAAGAACCCACAGGCAGAAGGATATTTTCGCGGGCAGCAGCGCCTGCAGCGCTTCCACCTTCAGATGCCGGCCGCGTTTGACCGCGATCGACGCGGATATGTACACCAGAAAAACAAAGGTGTACCGTGCGAGCTCTTCGGTCCAGCTCAGGGAAAAGTTAAAGACGAACCGAAAAATGATCTGCAGGAAAATCAGGATGACCATCGCCGCAAACAGGACGATTGCAACATATTCCTCCAGGTTATTGAGGATTTTTTTCAGTGTTTTCATGTGCACCTCCAAGTGTACCGCCGCGCCAAATGGATACCGGCACGCCGGGTGGAGGATGCGCCGGACCCAAACGGGCCGGCGCATCCGGTGTTGGAACCTTAATGCAGGGCTGCGACCGCCGCGTACATCTCGTCGACCAGTTCTTTGCCGATTTTTTCAGCGTGGGTATCGATGACCGGCTGGACCAGCTCTTTCATCCTTTCCACCTCGCCTTCGGCCATCTCGTCGACCTGCATGCCCAGTTCAGCAAGTTTCTGCTGCAGTTCCACGCTCTCTTCACGGATGATGCGGCGCTCCTCATCGCGTCCGGCGTCAGCCGCTGCCTGGAAGATGGCTTTATCTTCGTCCGAGAGTTTGTCCCAGAACTTTTTGCTGATACAGAAGACGAACGGCTGGTAAACGTGGCGGGTCAGGGTCATATATTTCTGGACTTCGTAAAATTTCATGCTGTAGATGCTCGCTTCCGGATTCTGCTGCCCGTCGACCGTGCCCTGCTGCATGGCGGTGAAGAGCTCGGAAAAAGCCATCGGAGTCGGGTTTGCTCCGAGCGCGCGCAGGGTGTCCAGCTGCAGCTGGTTTTCCATCGTGCGGATCTTCAGGCCGTTTAAATCTTCCACCTTGGTGACCGGGCGTTTCGAGTTGGTGATGTTGAGGAAGCCGAGCTCCCAGTAGTTCATGCCAATGATACCGGCCGGTTCGAGCAGGTCGAGGATTTCCCGGCCTTTTTCACCGTCCAGGATGGCGTCGACCTCTTCCAGAGTGGTGAAAAGGAAGGGGAAGTCATAAAGGGTGAACTCCGGGGCAAAGTTTGCCACAACCGCCGAAGATGGGCAGGTTCCGTCGAGGGTGCCCATCTGGAGCATTTCGAGCATGGCGCGGTCGTCGCCGACGGTACCGCTGTGGTTGACCTGGACTTCAAAACGGCCTCCCGTGTTCTTCTCAACCTCTTCCTTAAATTTCAGCAGGCCGAGATACTGCGGATGCTGGTCATTGAGTCCGATGCCAATCCGCATGACCGCCTTGTCGCCGCCCGGGGCAGCCGGAGCGGACGCCGCCGGCTGGGAAGCTGTACCGCCCGAAGCCGCGGGAGCTTCGCTCTTGCCGCATCCGGCCGCTGTAAAGATCATGCAGGTCGCCAGTAAAAGACAAAGGGCCTTTTTCATTTCTTTGCAACTCCTCTTTCATATACACAGTAGGTTGACAGGCTGCCAGGAAAATTACATTTTGGGAAGGGTCCAGTTGTGCGCGCTTTCGAGCACCTGCCAGAAAGTCTCGTCCGCGAAATGGACAACGGTGGTCGGCAGGCTGCGGCGGACGAAGCGCCCTTCCGGCGAGTGGCAGCCGCAGGTGTGTGCGACGACCTCGGGCAGGCCGACGGTCATGGCGATGTAGACGCCGTACATTGTGTGACGCAGGCAGGGCAGTCCCTTTTCCCTGGGATCGGCTTCCCATTCGGCGCGTTTTTTGGGGTTGTATTCATACGGTTTGCCAAGATCGTGACAGAGCGCGCAGGCGATGAGCAGATCGCGGTCGATGCCCAGCGGGGACTGCAGGGTGTCTTCCAGAATATCGACCATTGCGATGGCCAGACGGGCGACCCCCATGATATGATGGACCTGGTTTCCAATTTCCGGGCCGCCTGGGACGCCGGAACCTGGGATTTCTTCCATGCAGCTGAAATCATTGAGGTTCAGAGAAAGCGCCCAGCCTTCGATAACCTTTTCGCGAAGGTCCTGATCTTTGATTTCGTTGACCAGCGGAAGGGATTTCACAACAGAAGCTTTGATTTTTTCAGGGATGTCAAATTCAATGGTTTTCATAATGCTCCTCCTGTTACAATATATTTGCCTCGGAAGAGTGGCAGCCAGCTACGAGCCGAGGCAT
>NZ_QSBX01000033.1:0-32302 GCF_003465835.1 Anaerotruncus sp. AF02-27
ACCAACGACACGAGGATTTTCAGTCCTCTGCTCTACCAACTGAGCTACAAAGGCACATCTGCAATGCCCAGCAGAGGCGGAAAAAGAAAATGGCGACCCGGATGGGGCTCGAACCCACGACCTCTAGCGTGACAGGCTAGCGTTCTAACCAACTGAACTACCGGGCCACATATGGTGGGAACTACAGGGCTCGAACCTGTGACCCCCTGCTTGTAAGGCAGGTGCTCTCCCAGCTGAGCTAAGCTCCCAAAACTCTGCCGGTGGAGTCACCCACAAGCGACGAAAATTATTATACTATGTCGGATTTAAAATGTCAACCCATTTTTTTGCCAAAAACGAGAAAAATTTGTCCCGCTCGCGCAAGTCCGCGCAACCGGCTCATCCATCCCTTTTGACAACAATTTTAGGATGAACCATCCTGATAATTTTATGCACGCGGTAAAAACTATAAAAACAGGGAGGTGAGCGATATGCTCGAAAAAAATAAATTTATCAACCCGAACCGAAAATCGAAAAAGGTCCTTCATGGAAACTACGCGCGGATCGATCCAAATGCCGAGATCACGAGCGCGTTCATCAACCAGGCAATCAGCCAGGTGGATGGTTCTGCCGACGGCGTCCCACACACAGGCGAACAGAATGTGGCCCATACGCGCGACTGGGTCAGCGAAAGCAAAAAATGAAACCCAAACCGGGCCTGTCCAGCTGGACAGGCCCGGTTTTTATCACAGGAAGCATTCCACTTCTTTGCGCGCTTTATACATTGTTTCCAGCAACAGCCTGATTTTGTTCGCATTGAAATCCCGCGCTTTTGCCGGGCAGATCCTGACGCAGCGCATGCAGGAAATGCACTTTGCCTCGTCGATCGCAAGCGTCTCGGGATCGATCGCCCCAGTCGGACAGCCCGCCGCGCAGGTACCGCAGCGGCTGCAGCGGGAATCATCCAAAGTCATCTCCTTTTGGGCCGGGAATTTCTTTTTCGGATTTTCGTCTCCCGGAAACTTTGCGGGAGAAAAATCTCCCTTCGCCAGCTTTTCCCGTACCTTCTGCGCGTACCGGTCAAACGCCTCCATATCGGCGGCGTCCGGCCTTCCACTTCCCAGCTTCTCTGAATAAATATGCGGGATAATACAGGCAATCCCACCGATACAGCGAAATCCCCGCGCTTCCAGGAGGCGTTTCATCTGCGCGAGCGCATCGTCGTAATGCCGGTTGCCATAGGCCGCCATAACGACGCAGGGTGTCCCCTCCCCTTTCAGGTTTTCCAGCAATCCGTCCACCGGCGGAATCTGTCCGGAATAAACCGGGCAGGCGGCAAGCAGCAAATCTTCTCCGCCAAAGGCATATTGCTGTTCCCGGCCCGCCGGGGTTGTCAGATCGATCATCTCCGCGTCCATGTCCAGTTTCTTTGCAAGCAGCCCAACCGCCCGCTTTGTTCCGCCTGTCGGGCTGAAAAAGGCCGTTTTCACCTGAAAATTCGTCATCTTGACCGCTCCTTCCAAAATACTTCTTTTTTCATTGTAACGCAAACCCGTCCAAAAAGCAAAAAGCCCGATGCGAAAACGCATCGGGCCCTCCGGAAAGCCTTATTTTTTCTTGCGTCCCTCGAACTCCTTGTTCGCAAGCACCACCACGCCGGTAAGCGCGAGCAGGCCCAAAAGGTTCGGGATGACCATGAGGCCGTTGAACATATCCGACATATCCCATACAAGCTTGACTTTGAGGGTGGAACCGACAATCACGAAGAGCACGACCAGCGCCGCGTAGATCTTGACCGCCTTATTGCCGAACAAGTATTTGACGTTCTGTTCCCCAAAGAAGTACCAGCCAATGATGGTGGAAAATGCGAAGAACAGCAGGCAGATTGCAATGAATACATTGCCAAGATGCCCATAGAAACTGGTGAACGCACTCTGCGCAAGTTCGACGCCGTCAAGGCCGTTATTGAACACGCCGGTGATAACCACAACCAGCGCGGTCATCGTCAAAACGACAAATGTGTCGATAAAGACGCCCATCATCGCAACCAAACCCTGTTCGCAGGGATGGTCGACCTTCGCCATCGCATGCGCATGCGGGGTGGAACCCATACCGGCCTCATTCGAGAAGAGTCCGCGCGCCACGCCGTAACGGACGGCCGTTTTCACAGTGATGCCAACCGCGCCGCCCATAACCGCCTGCGGGTCAAACGCGCCGATAAAAATCTGCGCAAACGCATGGCCGATATTTCTGAAATTGGCAAGGATGATGATGAGCGAACCGAGCACATAGAAAACCGCCATGATCGGGACAATCTTCTCGGTGACCGAAGCGATGCGCTTCACGCCGCCGAGGAAGATGAATCCCGCGACAACCGCGACAATCACGCCGACCAGCAGTTTGTTGACGCCGAAAGCCGATTCAAACGCCACACCGATCGAGTTTGACTGCACCATATTTCCCATGAACCCAAGCGCAAAGATGATGAGCACCGAAAAGGTAGCTGCAAGGATCTTTCCAAAGGTACCTTTAAACGCTGCTTTTATGTAGTAGACCGGGCCGCCGGTTACATGGCCGTCAATGCGGGTTTTATACTTCTGGGCAAGGGTCGCCTCACCGTAGATGGTGGCCATGCCGAAGAAAGCCGACAACCACATCCAAAAGATCGCGCCAGGTCCGCCCGAAGCGATCGCAGTCGCCGCGCCTGCGATATTTCCGGTTCCCACCTGCGCCGCGACCGCTGTCGCAAGCGACTGGAACGAGCTCATCCCCTCATGATCTGCTTTTGCGCCGCGCAGCTTGATATTTCCGAACACCGCCTTGAACGCCTGCGGGAATTTACGGATCTGCACAAATCTGAGCCGGATGGTAAACCAGATTCCGGTTCCGCACAGCAAAAACAGCAGTGCGAAATCCCACAAAAAGTGGTTTACATTCTTTACGATCTCTGCCACAAAATCCAAAACACAACACTCCTATGCATCATTTTGCGCAACCGTCCGCCATTGGCGCACAGTTGTACATGCAACTTGTATATGATAGCATAAAAAGTCTTGTTGCACAAGTATCTTTTCGCCTTTCTGTCCGCTTTCAACAAAAAAAGAAAAAAAACGACTGTCCACTACCGGAGTGGATCCTCCGGGAAACATATTCCGCACCGTGCAAGGCATAGATATAGACCGAAGTAACAGATGGAAGTGATTCGATTGAAAATCCTTGACAAGATTATTTTCCCGCTCGCGCTCGCACTGGTCGTTTCGATCGCCGGGCTCGCGGTGCGCATTGCTGTCCCAACCGCCGCTCAGCCGCAGCCGGAAGGGATCGAGCTGCCGGTCGCAATGTATCACCATATTCTGAAAGAGGAAGCGCGCCTCAATAAATATACCATCTCCCCCGATGAATTCCGCAGCGATATGCAGTATCTCAAGGACAGCGGCTACACGCCAATCGTCATACAGGACCTTCTCAACTATGTGCAGGACGGCGTCCCGCTGCCTGAAAAGCCGGTGATGATCACCTTCGACGACGGATACGAAAGCTTCCATGAATATGCCTTCCCCATCTTAAAGGAATTTGGCTTCAAATCGGTCTTTTCAGTCGTGGGAACCCTCGCCGACCAGTACAGCGAGGTCGACGACCACCACATCCGTTATTCCCACTGCACCTGGAACCAGCTCGGCCTTCTGCATGAAAGCGGCCTTGTCGAAATTCAGAATCATTCTTACAACCTGCATATAAACGACAAGGGCCGCCACGGCTCCAAAATGAAATCGGGAGAAAGCGCGCTGACCTACCAGAATATGCTGTTGGAGGACCTTGGCAGGCTTCAGGCTGAATGCGCCGAACATCTCGACGGCTACCAGCCGGCCTGCTTCACCTATCCGTTTGGGCAGATCAGCAAGGAGGCGCTCCCCGTTATTAAGCAGCTGGGTTTTAAAGCCGCCCTCACCTGCGAGGAAAAGCTCAATTACATCACCGGCGACCCGGAACAGCTTTACCACCTGCGCCGGTTCAACCGGCCGCACGGCACCTCAATCCAGACGATTTTCGAAAAAGCACAGGGAAAATGACCCTTGTTTTATGCCGCCCGTGCTGGTATAATAAGTCATAAGCAACATCAATTTGACCCGACCCCAAGGGAGCAAACCGCGGAGGAGGGCTGCAAAACAGAATCGAGATTGACCTGCGCGCAGAGGGTTCGACCCGAACACAAAGGCGGATAGAATCGGTTTTTTCGACGTACCGCGCCTTTTTGCGCGGTACGTCTTTTATTTTAATTTTGAAAGGAAGCAAAAAGATGGAAGCCAGGATTGCACTTATAGGCATCATTGTGGAAGACATGGATGCCGTCGGGCGGCTCAACGCCATCCTGCACGATTATAACCAATACATTGTCGGACGGATGGGCATCCCCTACCACCAGAAGTGCGTCAGCATCATCAGCGTGGTGATCGACGCTCCAAACGACGTCATCAGCTCGCTCTCCGGCAAGCTGGGGATGGTCCCCGGCGTCAACATTAAAACGGTCTATTCGAAGCTTTCCACCGGAAAGGATGGCACAGCTTGCGGGAACTGATCGACCGGCTCGAAGCCGAGCGCACCCTGCCGCCCGGGGACTTTGTCCGGCTGCTCACCGGCTTTGACCGGCAGCTTTGCGACTACCTCTTTGAAAAATCCCGCCGCGCCGCGCGGGAGCGCTTCGGGAACCGGGTGTATATCCGCGGGCTGATTGAGTTCACCAACCACTGCAAATGTGATTGTCTATACTGCGGTATCCGGCGCAGCAACCAAAAAGCCCGGCGTTACCGACTCACCCTGCCGGAAATCCTTTCCTGCTGCGAAAACGGCTACGCGCTCGGGTTTCGCACTTTTGTGCTGCAGGGCGGCGAGGACCCGTATTTCACCGACGAACGACTCTGTGAAATCGTACGGCAGATGAAACGCTCCTGGCCGGACTGCGCCGTAACTCTTTCCGTGGGGGAAAAAACCGAAAGAAGCTACCACCTGCTGCGGGAAGCGGGCGCCGACCGATATCTGCTGCGGCATGAAACCGCTGATCCGGAACATTTCGCGCGCCTGCACCCGCCCACGCAGACGCTCACAAGCCGTATGGCCTGCCTTAACACTCTCAAACAACTTGGCTTTCAAACCGGCGCCGGATTTATGGTCGGCTCGCCCTGGCAGACGCCGGAAACCCTTGCCGCGGATCTGCGGTTCCTGCACGATTTTGACCCGCAGATGGTGGGAATCGGGCCGTTCATCCCGCACGCGGACACGCCTTTCAAAGATTTCCCTACTGGCGGGCTGGAGCTGACGCTGTTTCTGCTCGGGCTCGTGCGGCTGATGCTTCCGGACGTGCTGCTTCCCGCCACCACGGCTCTCGCCACCATCGCTTTGGACGGGCGCGAACGTGGGATTCTCGCCGGTGCGAATGTGGTGATGCCAAACCTCTCTCCCACCGGCGTACGCGAAAAATACACCTTATATAACGGCAAGCTCTGCACCGGCGATGAAGCGGCTGAAAGCCGCGCCCGACTGCAGGCGAAGATGGAGTCCATCGGCTACACCCTCACCGCCGAGCGCGGCGATTACCGGCGTCTGAACAGCCCGGAATCCTGATGGCAAAGCGCACGCTGCTCCAAAGGGATTCCCCGCCTGCGATAGAGAAAAATGATATGATAGGAGTCCTGCACCATGTACAATCCGAAGTCGAAGATCGCGACCGAATTTATCGACGATACTGAGATCAAGGAAACCCTCGCCTACGCGGAAAAAAACAAGGATAACTTCCCGCTGATCGACGAAATCCTCACGAAAGCCGCCACCCTCCGGGGCCTTTCCCACCGGGAGGCCGCCGTGCTGCTCGAATGCGACGACCCGGCCTACCTCCAGAAGATTTTCTCCCTTGCAATGGACATCAAGGAGAAAAATTACGGCAACCGCATCGTGATGTTCGCGCCGCTCTACCTTTCCAACTACTGCGTCAACGAATGCCGCTACTGCCCATACCACCACCATAATAAGCACATTGCCCGCAAACAGCTCTCGCAGGAGGACATTGTCCGCGAAGTCACCGCTTTGCAGGACATGGGGCATAAACGCCTCGCACTTGAAACCGGCGAAGATCCGGTCAACTGCCCGATCGAATATGTGCTCGAAAGCATCAAAACCATCTACAGCGTCAAGCACAAAAACGGCTCGATCCGCCGGGTGAATGTGAATATCGCCGCAACCACCGTCGAAAACTACAAAAAACTCAAGGACGCGGGCATCGGAACCTATATCCTCTTCCAGGAGACCTATAACAGGGAGAGCTATGAATACCTGCATCCGGCGGGCCCAAAGAGCAACTATGCCTACCACACCGAAGCGATGGACCGCGCGATGCAGGCGGGCATCGACGACGTGGGCTGCGGGGTGCTGTTCGGCCTCAATCTTTATAAATACGACTTTGTAGGCCTTCTGATGCACGCAGAGCATCTGGAGGCGGTGTTCGGCGTGGGGCCGCATACCATCAGCGTCCCGCGCGTGCGCACCGCCGATGACATCGATCCGGACGAATTCAATAACGCCATCTCGGATGAGATTTTTCAGAAAATTGTAGCCGTCCTGCGTGTGGCGGTCCCCTACACCGGCATGATCATCTCAACCCGTGAATCCCAGACCACCCGGGAAAAGGTCCTGCATCTTGGCATTTCGCAGATCTCCGGCGCGTCCCGCACCAGTGTCGGCGGCTATGCCGAAAAGGAGGAGGAGAACTCCGCCCAGTTCGACGTCAGCGACAACCGCACCCTCGACGAGGTTGTCTCCTGGCTGATGGATCTGGGGCACATCCCGAGCTTCTGCACCGCCTGCTACCGCGAAGGCCGCACCGGGGACCGGTTCATGAGCCTTGTGAAAACGCAGCAGATCGGCAACTGCTGCCAGCCCAACGCGCTGATGACCCTCAAGGAATATCTGATGGACTACGCCTCGCCCGAGACCCGCGCAAAAGGCGAAAAGATGATCGCCCAGACCATCCCGCTCATCCCGAACGAGAAAGTGCGCCGCCTTACGGCAGAGCGCCTCGCTGACATCGAAATTGGAAAACGGGATTTTCGGTTTTAAAAAGATGCAAAAAGCCCCGCCGCATTATGCGGCGGGGCTTTCCTATTCCTATCAGTTCACGCTTTTCCGGCGCAGCCGAGCACTTCATTGATCTTGTGCGCGACCATCTCCCGCACCGCGTCGCGGGCCGGGGTCAGGTACTGGCGCGGATCGAAGTGATCCGGATGCTCCGCCATGTGTTTGCGGATCGCAGCGGTCATCGCAAGGCGGATGTCCGAGTCGATGTTGATTTTGCAGACGGCGGAACGCGCCGCATCCCGCAGCATCTCCTCCGGGATGCCGATGGCGTCCGGCATCTTGCCGCCGAACTGATTGACAATCGCAACCTGGTCCTGCATGACCGAGGAAGCGCCGTGCAGCACGATTGGGAAGCCCGGCAGACGGCGGGAAACCTCTTCGAGGATATCAAAACGCAGCTGCGGTTTCTGGCCGGGTTTGAACTTATATGCGCCGTGGCTGGTGCCAATGGCGATGGCAAGCGAGTCAACGCCGGTCTTGGAAACGAATTCCTCGACTTCGGCCGGGTTCGTGTAGGAGGCGTCCTCCGCGCTCACGTTGACCGCGTCCTCGATTCCGGCAAGCTTCCCAAGCTCCGCCTCGACGACCACGCCGCGGGCATGCGCGTAATCGACCACCCTTTTGGTGACCTCTATATTCTCCTGGAAGCTGCGGGAGCTGCCGTCAATCATAACCGAGGTGAAACCGCCGTCAATGCAGGATTTGCAGGTTTCAAAATCCGGGCCGTGATCCAGATGCAGGGCGATCGGGATGTCACCGCTGTCCGCAACAGCCGCTTCCACCAGCTTGATCAGGTAAACGTGCTTTGCGTACTTACGCGCCCCAGCGGATACCTGCAGGATAACCGGCGCTTTCAATTCGGAAGCAGCTTCGGTGATCCCCTGGACGATTTCCATGTTGTTGACGTTGAACGCGCCAACTGCATAACCGCCATCATAGGCTTTTTTGAACATCTCGGTAGTAGTTACCAACGGCATGTAAACACAACTCCTTTTCCTCATTCGGGTTACTATTCTGTGACCGTTTTGATTATAACATTTTCACGGGAAAATACAAGCTGATTTGGTCACTTTTGCTCAATTGTTCCGAAAAGTCCGGATTCCATCCCAAAGATGCGTTGTAAATGCACAAAAAGCCCGGCGCCAAAACCTTTGTTTTGGCGCCGGACCGGAAAGGGAACCTGTTTATTCGTAGCGCAGCGCCTCGATCGGATCAAGTTTTGCCGCTTTGTTCGCCGGATAATACCCG
The DNA here is from genome assembly GCF_003465835.1 of Anaerotruncus sp. AF02-27. NCBI lineage: Bacteria > Bacillati > Bacillota > Clostridia > Eubacteriales > Oscillospiraceae > Anaerotruncus > Anaerotruncus sp. AF02-27. The sequence continues at coordinate 8,353 of NZ_QSBX01000033.1, forward strand.
AAGAACACGCCGATTCCCATTGAAAAAGCCACCGCGACCAGCACGATCGAAAGCGAAGGCCAGCCCGGCGCGCCGAGCGCGACCGAACCCAGCCGGCCGAGCGTCGTGCCGAGCAGCACGCCGATCGCCCCGCCGATGAGGCAGATGATCATCGATTCGACGATAAACTGCACGCGGATGGCGCTGTTTTTCGCGCCGAGCGCCTTTCTGGTGCCGATTTCCCGGGTGCGTTCGGTGACCGAGACAAGCATGATGTTCATGACGCCGATTCCGCCAACCAACAGCGAAATCGCCGCGATCACCGAGATGGCCAGCTTCATGGTATCCATCATGGAGGTCATGCTGCCGATCATGCTGTCCATATTTTCCGCGAAGACCTCCACGTACTTGTTGCCGCGGTAGAAAGCCTTGTTAAAGAATGCTTCGCTTCGCTGTGCGAAGTCCTCCACGTCCACACCGGGTTTTGCCTTGACTTGGATACCGTAGTAGTTCTCAATCGTATCGCTCGCGCCGCCGTCCAGAGCGATCTGCTTGGCCACTCCGGTGGGCACAATCACCAGATTGTTGGTATCCCCCACCATCCCCGCCATCATACCCGTGACCTCATAATGATAGAGGCCCACAATAGTGAAAGTGTAAAGCCCCTGGGAGGCGCGCACCTTGATCTCCTGACCAAGCGCCTGCTGTTGGGGGACGCCGGGGAAGAGCTTCTCCGCCATCTTTTCAGAGATGACCGCCACCTGTTTGTCGCCGCTGACCTCCCGTTCGGAGATATCATGCCCGGCAACGATTTCAATGTTCTGAATGCCAAGGGCGTTCGCGTTGATGCCAAGCATATTGATATCTTCCTGTTTGCGGCCCACCTGAACCTGCCCGGGGCCGACATTCACGGTGGCGCCCCAGACGTCAATTTCATCTCCGAACTGTTCGTTGTAGATTGCAAGCATTTCGTCGCTGATGTAATCTTCCTTTTCATACTGGCGGTTCCAGTTGGTATTGCCGTTTTCATCCGGCTTATCAGTGATCCTGAGCTGAAAGCTGTTCGCGCCCATGTCCGCAAAAACACTGGTGACCGACGCTGTCATCGAATCACCCACTGTGACGATCGTGATGACCGACGAGATGCCGATGATGATGCCCAGCATGGTTAAGAGCGCGCGCATCTTATTTGACCGCAGGCCGTTGACGGCGAGCTGGATGTTTTCCCTCAGGTTAAGCATGCACCGCACCTCCCTGCCGCACACCGGTAATCTGCCCGTCGCTGATGGTGACGATCCGCTCGGTTTCCGCGGCCAGCTCCGGGTTATGGGTAATGAGCACGATCGTCTTGCCCTGTTCCTGATGCAGCCGGTGGAAAAGATCCATGACCAGCCGTCCGGTTTCACTGTCAAGCGCGCCGGTCGGTTCGTCCGCGAGGATGATCGACGGGTCGTTTGCCATGGCGCGTGCAATCGCCACACGCTGTTTCTGACCGCCGGAAAGCTCGTTTGGCTGGTGTTTCATCCGGTCGGCCATCCCCACCTGCTCAAGCAGCTCTTTAGCGCGCGCGTTGCGCCTGCCCGCCGGGACTCCCGCATAGAGCATCGGCAGCGCGACATTTGAAAGCGCGCTGGTGCGCGGGATGAGGTTAAAGGTCTGAAAAACGAACCCGATCTTGCAGTTTCGGATTTCAGAAAGCATATCGTCCGGGACATCCCGCATCGGGACGCCGTCGAGGGTATAATCGCCCAGCGTAGGGCGGTCAAGCGCGCCGACGATGTTCATCAGTGTCGACTTGCCTGAGCCGGACTGCCCCACGATCGAGACAAATTCCCCTTTGCGCACCGTGAGGTCGATGCCCTTCAGAATGGTGAGCTCATTCGGCTGGCCGATGTAAAAGCGCTTAATGATTCCGCGCATGTCAATAATCGGACGCTGCGCGGCGTTTTGCTTCATGTCACTCATCCGGCCACAGCCACCCCATTCATCGCCGCCATGCCTGCCGGCAGCGGCCTTACTTCGGTTCCGTCGGTGATACCGGCGGGGCTTGAAATAATCGGCATGCCGTCGGTGAGCTCCGGTGCGGAAATTTCAAGGTAAAAGTCGGTCTCCATCCCCGCCTGTACCGGGATGGATTTGGCGATGGTCCGGCCTTCCCCGTCGGTCGTAGTGGTATAAACGACCGCCTGCCCTTCCTGGTTTGTTGCAACCGCCTCGAACGGCACGGCATAGACGCCCGCCTTTTCAGCCGCGATCACATTGAGACGCACATTCATGCCGACACGCAGGCCGGAATCCTGTGACAACAGCGAAACGTCGGTTTCAAACTCGACCGAACTGCTGTCGCTTTTGGTCGAGCCGTCCTCTGCCTTGACCGCGGCCGGATAGATCTTCTGCACTTCGCCGTCAAAGACCTGTTCCCCGGTCGCATCCGCTTTGATTTCGGTTTTCATGCCTTCCTTTACGGTTGCCACATCATATTCCTTGACAAAGGTCTTGACGACCAGGCTGTCGGTATTCTCGATGACAAACAACAGCGAACCACTCGCGGGCGCGCCTTCTTTGGCGTAGACCGCGGTGACCGTACCGGAAATCGGCGCGACGACGGTCGATTCGGCAAGATCCTTCTGCAGCTGCTTCAATTCGAGCTGGCTGACCGTCTGATCCGCTTCAAGTTCGCTGCCCTTGATGCTGTCCTCATAGCTGTCGAGGCTCTGGTTCACCGAATTCTCGATGGAGTTTTTGCTGGCGAGCGCGTTTTCATACGCGATCCGCGCGCGGCGGTAGGAACGGCGCTCGGCGGAAAGCTCGTCGACCGCGCCCTCCGCGTTAAGCAGCACCCGGCGCGCTTCGTCATAAGCGTCCTCTTTGGCTTTGAGCGCATCGTTGAGGTCCTTCTTCTCCTCGTCGGTCGCGTCTGGGTCTTTGAGCGCATTGTTATATGCCTTTTCCGCGTCATCGCGCTCCCGCTCCGCCTTGTAGAAGGCTTTTTCCGCCTTGGTCAGGTCATCGTCCGCGCTGGTATGTAGATCCTCGGCGTCATTATACTCACTGCGCGCATCGTTCAGCTCCTGCTGCGCGTTGCGCAGGGCGTTTTCCGCCGCGAGCAGTTCCGCGTCAAGCCCGGTATCGATATTATTCTGGGCGTTTTCCAGCTTTTTGCGGTTGACTTCAATGTTATGTTCATTGAGTTTCGCGGCCTGGGCAATCGACGCCTGCTGCTTTGCAATGGAAAGCTCGAGGTCCTCGGTGTCAAACTGCGCGAGCACATCGCCCGCTTCCACCCAGTCTCCCACCTTGACGTTCACGGTCTGGATGAGGCCTCCGCCGCTCACCTTGGAATATACCTTGGCGGAATCGGCGCTTTCGATCGTGCCGGAAAGGCTGATCTGGTTGACGAGATCGGTCTTTTCCAGTGTGGTGGTGGAAATTGGCAGCGCCGTATCCTTCGGCCCAAAAACCTGAAAGGCTCCAAACCCGCCCACAACCACAAGAATCACCGCCAGGATAATCCATTTCTTTTTGGGCTTTTTACGGGTAAACCGGCTGATCTCCTGCTGGATTTGAACATCCGGCTCAGGCAGCAGGTCGATTGCGGTCTCCTGCCCCTCGGCCTGAGGTTTTTTGTCGGTAGTCTCCGTCATCTTGTTCGCTCCTTTATTCGCATAATGCGATATTTCTCCTTGGTGTCACACCGACTATCATACAGTCGGAATATGAACTGGATTTTAATAAACAGAACAGCTGGGTGAAAAAAATGTGTGGAAATGTATGGCTTTGCCGTCGCATTGTAAAGATACACCTTCCACCAGCTGGAAAGTCAAGGCTTTCCGGCCTCTCCAAACAAAAAAACGAGCATGCACCCCATTCAACTTCAAATTTGGCAAAAAAAGATGGAACGGCCTGCAACTACATCTCGCAAACCGTTCCAATCTATAGGGGGGTGAGGGTGTGAAGATATCTTTTACGTGGCTTTCACAGCCGCCTCATATTTACAACTTTATAGTCTCAATATACCATACTTGCCAGGTGTGTGCAACCGCAATTCCCACCCTCCCTGCAAAATTGAAGAAATCATGCAGAAACGAGCGCCTTCCATGGCAAAAATGCCATGGAAGGCGCTCGAAACACCGTTTTGATAGCAATCTGCGTCAATCATCTTCCTGATTCCTGCGATAAAGCCATACGCCGAGCGTAATGCCGCCCGCCGCCAGCGCGGCCGCTGCCACTACAAGCACCGCAAACAACCCAAATCGTTTGGAATCCATCGGTTCGCCGCCAACCGGCCGCGCTCCGGAGGACTCCTCCGAGGAGGAATCCTCATCCTCTTCCGCCTTGATCACAATATCCGGTTCCTCCTCTTCGGAATCTTCCGGCTCGCTCATGGGCTCCTCTTTTGACGAAGCGGAACTCGTCGAAGAGGACGGCGTCCACGTCGGGGCGGCGGGCGTCCAGGCTGAAGGAGGCGTCCAGGCCGTCGAAGAGGAAATCACCGGCGCGTAGTTGCCGGAGCTGCTCGCCTTGCTGCTACTGCTGCTTTTTGAACTGGAGGAAGATTTCGAGGAGGAGCTGGACGAATCATAAAGCGAAGCCAGCGTCTTCATCGTATAGCTGTCACGGGAGGAAGGGATGCGGTCGATGTCCCGTCCATAGATGGTGATTGTCTCCCCGTTGGAACGGCGCAGCACCAGCGTAACCGAGCGGCCTTCCAGCTCGCGCAGGACATCCGCCGCCATCGAGGTGCGCGACCCAACGCTGACCCGCACGGTATCTCCACGGTCCGCATCGCTGATGCGGTCGATCACATCCTCCCAAAATTCGGAAACCTCATAATCGTCATCATCGTCGTCATCCGAATCGTCCACCATAAACCGGAAGGTTGTCATTGTTGTGGCGGTGAATTCCGCATAATAATAGCTGCCGCTGCGGTAGATCGAAACGCCAAGTTCATCCCCGCCGCTGGTGCGTACATAATAGTCCTCCGAACGGTCAAAGCCACTGGGCAGCGCGACCTTCAGCCGGACCGGCGTGCGGGCGGTCACATACGAGCTTCCATCCCACAGGCGCGCCGTGAATTGCAGCTTGGCCTTCCCGGAAGGGCTCTGCTGGGAAATTTCGACCGTGGCGGTACCATAGCTGAGCTGGGAAGCCATTGCCGCGCCGTAAGCATAATTATCCGCATCGTCCGGCATCCTTCTGCTTGAAGAGAAAGAGGTGTCGTAGGAGACACGAACGCGTTCCCGCACCCCATGCACATTGGCATACAGGTTGCCGAGCCGGGTGACCGCAGTGGCGTTCAGCCGCTTCTTTTCGGACGCGCTCATGTTGCGAACCGCCCTAACGATCTCATCGATCGTATCCATATCGTTCGCCGCAACCGCATTGTCCGCCATCCACTGGTTGATCTGCGATGCGGTCGGCGTACCGACGGAGGATTTTTTTGTGATCTTGGTGCTGGAATTGTTCACGGTCAGCGGGAATTGATTTTTAAGCGTATAGTTTACCGCTGCCGCGCTGTCGAGCGAAGCCGATGTGAGCGTCGCAGTTACCTGCGTGTCCTGAAATGCCGATCCGGCGCTGCTGAAATGCCCGCTCACGGCACCAAGCCGCAAAGTATCCCCGCCGGCCATATTGTTAAAGCTGTAGCTGAGATGCGAAAGCGAAAGGGAGGTTGTGCCGTCATAGGGCTTGCTCGCCGAAAGCAGGTTGAGCGTAACCTCCCGTTTAACGATCTCAAAACTCCCGCTCTGCAGCCTGATGACATAATTGGGATAACTGCCATTCAATTTGAACGGATAAGTTTTCACCGTATTCCCGCTTTCGCGGGTCAGAAGCCCGCTTCCCAGTTCGGCTTCAGCCTTTGCCAGCAGATCGGCGGACAGGTCCGCCGACACGCTGTAGCCATATGCCGCGGGGTCTGCGTCCCCGTATGTTTTCTTCTGGTTCGCGTTTGGCGTGACAGTCACCGGCAGCGCTCGAACTTCGTAGTTTTTCCCCACAAAATCGACCGTATAATTGGCATTTGCCGCAAAACCGTCCTTCGTGATGGCATAGCTTCCAGCGCCCGGCCCGACGCTGCACGAAAGATTGCCCAGTTCCTTCTTGACCGCGGCCGCATCGTATCCAGCCGAGACCGAAACGTCGTATTCCACAGGGATCGTTTCCGCCGCAGTACTGCCCGGCACATAGTAACGCCACTGACCCTCTTTCGGCGTCACCGTAACCGGCAGCGCGTTGATTGTGAACTGCGCGGCGGAGATGGAGATATCGTAGTTCGGGTTCCCCGCATTCGTCACCGTGCCGAGCCCGATCGGATAACTCCCCGCATTTTCGCCCGCAGCGCGCGAAAGGCTTCCGGTCAGAACGTTCCCCAGGTCGGCGCCGTCCGAATTGCGCAGGACACGGAAGGTGAGCGCCGGATCAGGGTCCGGTGTCCCAGGACGGTAAGTCTTGGCAAGGCCGGCGGTGGGCGACACCGTGATAGGCAGCCGCGAAATTGTGAAATTCACGCCACTGGTAAAATGGATCGTGTAATCCTCGGAAACAGTCAGTCTTCCTTGCTCGATTGCATAGTTGCCCGCATTTTCCCCCGGGTCGCGGGAAAGCGTACCGGTAAACTGAGGCGCTTGTGGCATTCCCTCCGCGACCGAATAGTCATACGTCAGCTCCGGGTCTGTGGCGCCGTAAACCTTTCCCTGTCCGCTTTTCGGTGTGACGGTGACCGTCCGCTTGGCCACATCAACCGAAACGCTGACTGTCAGATTCGTATATTCCGTATCGGCCGGAGTCGTCGTCGGTCTAAAGGTCGCCTGATAGGTGTGTGTGCCCGCGTCCGGTTTGGCGGTCTTGTCGGTGTCCGACCAACTGAAGGACCCCGCAACCGTCTCGCTTCCGGCTTTGGCGGTGCCGGTCAGCTTTGATTCCGAAAGCGCCTGTCCGTAGGTGATCCCCGACGCCTGCATATTTTCGTAGCTCAGCGCAATACTGGTCGTCACCGGAGTAGAGTTCGCCGGCACCCCTTCCGATGATCCCAAATCCGCCGATGAACTGCTGCTTGGCAGAATCGGGTCCTCCTGTGCAAAAACGCTCATTCCGGACAGCGCCACTGTCAAAACGGCGGTTAAAATAAGCAGCCAGAAAAGCGGCCGGTTTGCATTTTTCATACTGAATCCCCCTTAAAAACAGGTTCCTTCCTATATATATGTATCTGCTTTTCAAACTCTGGTTGGACAAATCCGAAGATCTGCTTAAAATTTGGGCAGATACTTGGAAATGCCCATAGAAACGCCGTGGATATTTCCTATAATAATAGTAACAGAATTTCTGAAATTTACTTCACAATTTTCATAAAATAACAAAATCTCAGGGATTGTCTGCCTGATACTTACATTTTACTCCTATATATCGTCAAATTCAACAGCATATCCTTGGAAAAACTGCCATTTTGCACCTCAGCCCTTTTAAAGTTGCAAAAATCCGTGTTAAGATTGCGTTAATAAAAAGTTATCATAAAATTTCCATATGTTCACTATTTTTTCTTGATATTATCAAAAACTTATAGTACAATATAGCTGTTGTCTTAAAATTTTGACCGGTTTTTACAGCGGAATCGCATAAAAATTGGAGGTTATTTTTATATTTAATCCCAATTTTTTGTTGAGAAATTATTATTCTTCGTCTAAAAATAATCAATCGCTTATATTGATTGTTTACCAGAATTGTTATACAATATTATTCAATAGGTCTAAAACCGGGTAACTTTATTTGACCCAAATAGGAACTATTATATAAATTTTATAGGAATTGGTGGTGAGAAAATGGAGCAAGAGACCATCCGGGCTGTCCGGGAGGCTGAACTTGAAGCCGAGCAGATCGAGAAAGCTGCTACGCAAGAGCGCAAAAACATTCTGGCAAAGGCGCAGGCGGAGGCTTCGCAGACGATTTCGCAGATGACCGCCGAGGCAAAAGCCAGGGCGGCCGCGGCGCTTGACGCGGCCCGCGAAAACAGCAAGTCCCTGCAGACCGATGCAGTGGCTGCTTCCAAACAGGAAATCGCGGAACTTCACGAGCGCGCGAAGGCCAAGGCTGGCGAGGTCCGCAATCTGATCCTGACCGAACTGATCTAGCGCGTTCCCCCATTCCACCAAAAAGGAGGCATCCGTTCTATGGCGGTGCTGCAGATGCAACGCATCAGCATATGCGCGCTGAAAAAAGACCGCAAAAAAATTCTGGATACCCTGCAGCGGTGCGGCGTGGTCGAGATTTCAGATCTCTCTGCGCAGGACCCCGGTTTTGAAAAAGTGGATACGTCCGCTTCAAAATCGCAGTTTGAAAAAGCGATCACCGCTGCAAATCAGGCGCTTGAAGTGCTCGATACCTACAATCCGGTAAAAAGCTCCATGCTTTCCTCCCTGGAGGGTAGAAAACCGGTGTCCGCTGCGGATTATCAGAGTTTTGAATCCAAATATGAGCAGGTGCTCAATCAGGCGCAGACTCTGACGGCCCTCTCCCGAAAGATTGCCGAAAACAAGGCCGAAATCCTGAAATTGCAGGCACAGCTCGATTCGCTTGAGCCCTGGATGGGGCTGGGCGTTTCAATGCGCTTCGATGGCACCCGCTCCACCGCGGGCTTTGTTGGATCTTTCTCCGACGACCTCCCGCTCGAAGCCATCTACGCGGGGCTGGCCGAAAACGCCCCCAACACCGGCGCGGTGAATGTGGACATCATCAGCCACAGCGCCGACCAGACCTGCGTGCTGATCCTCTGCGCGCGTCCGGACGGCCCGGCTGTGGAAGCCGCGCTGCGCACAATGGGTTTTGTCCGTCCCGCTTCCCCTTCCAAACTCTCCCCGGCGGAACATAAAAAGGAGATCGAAGCCGCGCTCGAAGCCGCGCTGACGATCATCGACGCCGCGGAGGAAAATATCCGCGAATTCTTCGGCGCTCGCGACGACCTGCGTTTCCTCATCGATTACTGCAACATCAGAATCGAAAAGTATGACGCGGTTGGCCGCTCGATGCAGTCGAAATCCACTTTCTTCCTTACCGGCTACATCCCGCAGGTCGAAGCGGCCGCGCTGGTGCCGAAGCTCGAAAACAGCTACGACATCTGCGTTTCGATATCCGATCCCGGCGAGGATGAGGATGTCCCGGTGCTTCTGAAAAACAACGGCTTCGCCAAACCGGTTGAAAGCGTCGTGGAATCCTATGCGCTGCCAACCAAGGGCGAAATCGACCCGACCATGATTGTTGCCTGTTTCTATTATCTGATGTTCGGGCTCATGTTCTCCGACACCGGCTACGGCGCGATGGTCACGCTCGGCTGCGGGTTTGTCCTGTGGAAGTTTAAGAACATGGAGGACGGAATGCGCAACATGATGAAAATGTTCCTCTACTGTGGAATCTCCACCATGTTCTGGGGCATCATGTTCTCCAGCTACTTCGGCGATGTGGTCGACGTGATCGGGCGGGTTTTCTTCGGGGTCGATATCACCATCCCGCCGCTCTGGTTCATCCCGCTCAATGAACCGATGCGCCTGCTCGTTTTCTGTATGGGGCTTGGCGTCATCCACCTGTTCATCGGCCTGGGCATTCAGCTTTACCAGCATCTCAAAGCGAAGCGCTACTATGAAGCTGTTACCAAGGTCGTCTTCTGGTACATGCTCGTCGGCGGCGGTATCCTGCTGCTGCTTTCAACCGACATGATCGCAAATATCCTCCAGGTCCAGAAGCTGCCCGCCACAGTGGGAACCGTTTCGACCTGGGTCACGATTATCGGCGCGGTCGGCATCACCCTCACGAACGGCGACTCGAAAAACCCGGTCGTCAAATTCATCCAGGGCCTTTACGAGCTGTACGGCGTGACCAGCTACCTGAGCGATGTACTTTCCTACTCCCGCCTGCTGGCGCTGGGACTCGCAACCGGTGTTGTGGGCACCGTCATCAACCAAATGGGTTCCATGATGGGCGGCAGCCTCGTGGGCGCGATCGTGTTTATCCTGGTGTTCTGTTTCGGGCACCTTTTAAACTTCGGCATCGAGCTTCTGGGCGCATATGTGCATACCAACCGTCTCCAGTATGTCGAGTTCTTCGGTAAATTTTATGAGGGTGGCGGACGGAAGTTTGACCCGTTCGCAGTGCATACAAAATATTACAAAATCAAGGAGGACACCCATAATGTCTAGTATCTTCTCGAACCTCGGTATCGCATTCGCAATTCTCGGAGCCGCGCTCGCGGCCGGTTTCGCCGGCGCCGGAAGCGCGGTCGGCACCGGTATTGCCGGCCAGGCGGCCGCTGGCGTCGTCACCGGAGACCCCAGTAAATTCTCCAAGGTCCTGATCCTTCAGCTGCTCCCCGGCACCCAGGGCATCTACGGCCTGCTGATCGCATTTATCTGCCTGTCAAACGCGGGCGTCATCGGCGCCCCGGTTGAGATCTCCACCGCAAAGGGCATTATGTATATGTGCGCCTGCCTGCCGATGGCGATCGCCGGTTATCAGAGCGCCTGCTACCAGGGCCGCGCTTCGGTCGGTTCGATCAACCTCGTTGCGAAAAAGCCGGACCAGTTCGGTAAAGCGATGATCTTCCCGGCAATGGTCGAAACCTACGCGATCCTCGCGCTGCTCATCTCCCTGCTGTCCATCAACGGCGTTGCTGGCATGAACATTTAATGGCGGATGATGACCGTACTTATTTTAGTTAGGAGAACTCTGCTATGACAGGACTCGAAAAAATCTTAAAGCAGATTCACGACGAAGCCCAGCAGAAGGCGGACGAGGTCATCGCGCAGGCCAAAACCGAAGCGGCCCAGATCGTTGAGAATGCCAAAGCGGAAGCGAAGATCCAGTGCGGCTATATCGACGAGCAGTCCGAAACGGCGGTGCAGAACTACATTGCTTCCACCAAATCCGCCGCCGACCTTGCGCGCCGGCGCGCGATCCTCACCGCAAAGCAGGAGATCATCGGCGCGGCCATCGCGGACGCGCAGCAGTCGATCTATTCCCTGCCGGATGCGGACTACTTCGCCCTGATTCTGAAAATGGCCGGAAAATTTGCGCTCGCGCAGGACGGCGAGATCCTTTTCTCCCCCCGCGACTTGGCGCGCCTGCCCGCCGGCTTTGCGGAAAGCCTGGGCAAGGTGATTTCGGGCGGAAAGCTCACCATTTCCAAAGAGACCCGCGACATTGACGGCGGTTTCGTGCTGGTGTACGGCGGCATCGAGGAAAACTGCTCGATCGAAGCCCTCTTCTACGCCGCGCGCGAAGACCTGCAGGATAAGGTACAGGAGCTCCTCTTTGCATAAGATGCGCGTAATCCCAGATAAAGGAGGTTTAAGCAATGTCTTCTGATTTGTCATATATCTATGCGGTTGCGCGCATCCGCTCCAATGAACTGACCCTCTTTTCCAGCCAGACGATCGAACAGCTCCTTGCAACCAAAAGCTACAGCGAATGCATGCGTCTGCTCATGGACAAAGGCTGGGGCGACCTTGCGGTCGCGAACCCCACCGCTGAAGAGCTGCTCGCGATGGAACGGGAAAAGACCTGGGAAGTGATCCGCGAAGTGGTAGACGACATGTCGGTGTTCGACGTGTTCCTCTACGCGAACGACTACCACAATCTCAAAGCGGCCATCAAGCAGGTCTGTACCGGCGACGAGGATTTCGGCATCTACATGAAAAACGGCACGGTGGATGTGGACCTGATCCTCACCTGCCTGCGCGACCGGAATTTCGCCATGCTGCCTGAAGGCATGCGCGCCGCGGCCGAAGAGGGCTACAACGCGCTCGCTCGCACCCATGACGGCCAGCTGTGCGACATCATCATCGACCGCGCGGCTCTCGAAGCGATTTACAAAGCGGGCAAGGATTCGGAAAACGAGCTGATCCGCAAGTATGCCGAGATGACCGTCGTGGCGGCGGATGTGAAGATCGCGGTGCGCTGCCACCGCACCGGCAAACCCCTCGAATTCATCCGCCGGGCACTGTGCCCATGCGACAGTCTCGATGTAACCCGCCTCGCGCGCGCCGCGATGGAAGGGGTTGATTCGATCGGCAATTGCCTTTCCTCAACCGAATTTGCCGCAGGCGCCCCGATCCTGGAGCAGTCCTCTGCGGCGTTTGAGCGGTACTGTGACAACGCGATCATCGAGATGATCCAGTCGCAGCAGTATGTGGCCCACGGCGTCGGCCCGCTGGCCGCCTATATCCTTGGCCGTGAAAACGAGATCAAAACAGTTCGGATCATCCTTTCGGGCAAGCTCAACGGCCTGCCGGACAGCGTGGTCCGGGAAAGGGTAAGGGATATGTATGTATAAAGTAGCAGTCATCGGGGATCGCGACAGCATCTATGGCTTCGCGGCGCTCGGACTGGATACCTATCCCGTCACCGAGCCCGACCAGGCAGCCAGGCAGCTCAAGGACCTCGCGGAAGGCGAATACGCCGTGATTTATATCACCGAAGCGCTCGCCGAGGCCCTTGCGGAACAGCTGGAAATATACCGCAGCGCTCCCCTCCCCGCAATCATACCCATCCCCGGCGTTTCCGGAAATACCGGGATGGGTATCCGAAATGTGAAAAAATCGGTGGAGCAGGCAGTTGGCTCCGACATCATTTTCAATAATGATAACTAAGTGTAAGCAGGTGAGTTGAAAAAATGAGCAAAGGTACGATAAAAAAGGTCGCCGGCCCGCTGGTTATCGCTGAAGGGATGCGCGACGCCAACATGTTTGACGTTGTGCGCGTCAGTGACCAGCGCCTGATCGGTGAAATCATCGAGATTCACGGAGACCAGGCTTCCGTCCAGGTCTATGAGGAGACCTCCGGCCTCGGCCCGGGCGAACCGGTAGAATCCACCGGCGCCCCGATGAGCGTCGAACTTGGACCAGGACTGATCCAGAGCATCTACGACGGCATTCAGCGCCCGCTGGACGCCATCATGGAAGCGACCGGGCACAACAACCTCGAGCGCGGCATCGAAGTCCCCTCCCTGAACCGCGAAAATAAATGGCATTTTGTTCCGTCCGTCAAGGCGGGCGACGCGGTTGAGGCCGGCGATATCATTGGCGCCGTCCAGGAGACCAAGATCGTCCTGCATAAGATCATGGTCCCTTATGGCATCTCCGGAAAGATCAAGACCATCAGCGAGGGTGATTACACCGTCGTCGACGTGGTTGCAACAGTCGAAACCGATTCCGGCGAAGAAAAGTCCCTCACCCTGATGCAGCGCTGGCCGGTCCGCCGCGGCAGGCCGTATGCAGAAAAACTCCCGCCCGATATGCCGCTTGTCACCGGCCAGCGTGTCATCGACGCCCTGTTCCCGATCGCCAAGGGCGGCGTCGCGGCCGTCCCGGGCCCGTTCGGTTCCGGCAAGACGGTCGTCCAGCACCAGCTGGCGAAATGGGCAGAAGCGGATATCGTCGTCTACATCGGCTGCGGTGAGCGCGGTAACGAGATGACCGACGTTCTGAACGAATTCCCCGAGCTGAAAGACCCAAAAACCGGCTACTCCCTGATGGAGCGCACCGTGCTGATCGCGAATACCTCGGATATGCCGGTTGCGGCGCGTGAGGCTTCGATCTACACCGGCATCACCATCGCGGAATATTTCCGCGACATGGGCTACTCGGTCGCGCTGATGGCCGACTCGACCTCCCGCTGGGCGGAAGCGCTGCGCGAGATGTCCGGCCGCCTCGAAGAGATGCCCGGCGAGGAAGGTTACCCCGCTTATCTCGGAAGCCGTCTGGCGCAGTTCTATGAGCGCGCGGGCCGCGTGCACACCCTTGGCAGGGAGGGCCGCGAGGGCGCCCTGTCGGTCATCGGCGCGGTTTCCCCGGCCGGCGGCGATATCTCCGAGCCGGTCACCCAGGCGACGCTGCGTATCGTCAAGGTCTTCTGGAGCCTCGACTCCGACCTGGCGTATCAGCGCCATTTCCCCGCGATCAACTGGCTGACCAGTTATTCGCTCTATTCCGACAACACCTCTGTCTGGTTTAACGCAAATGTCCATCCGGACTGGTCCGACCTGCGCGCGCGCCTCATGCGGATGCTGCAGGACGAGGCCGAGCTCGACGAGATCGTCAAGCTGGTCGGTATGGACGCGCTCTCCGCGCCCGACCGTCTGAAGCTTGAGACGGCCCGTTCGATCCGTGAGGACTTCCTGCATCAGAACGCCTTCCACGAGACGGATACCTACACGCCGCTCGAGAAACAGTACCTGATGATGAAGCTTGTGCTCGAATTCTATGACACCACCCTCGACGCGCTCAAAAAAGGTGCTTCGATTGACGCACTGGTCAAACTGCCAGTGCGCGAGCGGATCGGCCGCTTCAAATACATCGAGGACGATAAAGTCCAGGCAGAGTACGAGCAGATCAAAAAGACTTTGTCCGATGAAGCCGCAGCGCTTCTCGCGCAGAAGGAGGAAGACTAATGCCCAAGGAATACAGGACAATCCAGGAGGTTGCGGGTCCTCTGATGCTGGTGCGTGGCGTTGAAGGCGTCACCTACGACGAACTCGGTGAGATCGAACTCGCTTCCGGCGAGAAACGCCGCTGCAAGGTGCTGGAGATCGATGGCAGCAATGCGCTGGTTCAGCTGTTCGAATCCTCCACTGGTATCAACCTTTCCAATTCCCGCGTGCGGTTCCTCGGCCGCACGATGGAGCTGGGCGTTTCTGAAGATATGCTTTCCCGCGTATTTGACGGACTCGGCCGTCCGATCGATAACGGCCCGGAAATCCTGCCGGAAAAACGCATGGACATCAACGGCCTGCCGATGAACCCGACCGCCCGCAATTACCCGCAGGAGTTCATCCAGACCGGCGTTTCGGCCATCGACGGCCTGAACACCCTGGTCCGCGGCCAAAAGCTGCCGATCTTCTCGGCGTCCGGCCTGCCGCACGCGAACCTCGCCGCGCAGATCGCGCGCCAGGCGAAGGTGCGCGGCACCACCGAACCGTTCGCGGTCGTCTTTGCCGCGATGGGCATCACCTTCGAGGAATCGAACTTCTTCATCAACTCGTTTAGGGAAACCGGCGCGCTCGACCGCACGGTACTCTTCATCAACCTCGCAAACGACCCGGCTGTCGAACGTATCGCAACCCCGCGTATGGCGCTGACCGCCGCTGAATTTCTCGCCTTTGAAAAGGGCATGCACGTGCTGGTCATCCTCACCGACATCACCAACTACGCCGACGCGCTGCGTGAGGTTTCCGCGGCCCGCAAGGAAGTCCCCGGACGCCGCGGTTACCCTGGCTACATGTACACCGACCTCGCGTCGATCTACGAGCGCGCCGGACGCCAGCGCGGCAGGAACGGCTCAATCACCATGATCCCGATTCTGACGATGCCGGAGGACGACAAAACCCACCCAATCCCAGACCTCACCGGTTACATCACCGAAGGTCAGATCATCCTCTCCCGTGACCTGTACCGCAAGGGCGTCACCCCGCCGATCGACGTGCTGCCTTCCCTCTCGAGGCTTAAGGACAAGGGCATCGGCGAAGGCAAAACCCGCGCCGACCATTCGAACGTCTTAAATCAGCTGTTTGCGGCGTACGCGCGCGGCAAGGACGCGAAGGAACTCATGGTCATCCTTGGCGAAGCGGCTCTGACCGACATCGACCTGCTCTATGCGAAGTTTGCCGACGCGTTTGAGCGCCACTTCGTCTCGCAGGGCTACACCGCCAACCGCGACATTGAAGAGACCCTGCGGATCGGCTGGCAGCTGCTTTCGATCCTGCCGAGAAGTGAGCTCAAACGTATCAAGGACGAATTCCTCGACGAGCATTACGGCAAATACGGCGATATCCTTGCAGAGGAAGAAGCCTGATGACGCCGCGATTCAATTTATGGGAAAGGGGTGATTGACCCTTGGCATCTACCCATGTAAATCCAACGCGTATGGAGCTGACCCGCCTCAAAAAGAAGCTGTCTACCGCTCGCCGCGGCCACAAGCTGCTCAAGGATAAGCGCGACGAATTGATGCGGCAGTTTTTGGATCTCGTCCGGGAAAATAAAGCGCTGCGCGAAAAGGTTGAGGCAGGTATTGCCGCCGCAAATAAAAACTTCGTGCTTGCGCGCGCGGGGATGGACGACGAGGTGCTCAACGTTGCCCTGATGGCTCCGATGCAGGAGGTCTTTTTGGAGGCTTCCCAAAAGAACGTCATGAGCGTTGAGATCCCCGTGTTCGAATATAAGACCCGCTCCTCCGACGCGAACAACATCTATTCCTACGGTTTTGCGTTCACCTCCTCCGATCTGGACGACGCGGTCAAATCCCTGGCCGATGTCCTGCCCGACATGCTGCGGCTAGCCGAATGCGAAAAATCCTGTCAGCTGATGGCGGCTGAGATCGAAAAGACCCGCCGCCGCGTCAACGCGCTCGAGCATGTTATGATCCCGGAGACACAGGAGAACATCAAGTACATCACGATGAAGCTGGATGAGAACGAGCGTTCCACTCAGATCCGCCTGATGAAGGTCAAGGACATGATGCTACAGGAAGCGCACCACTACAAGGAGCGCGAACAAGGCTGGTCCGAATAGAATCCATACCACTGTTGGGGCCGCCCGTCGGGCGGCCCTTTTTTTGCGCATTCTCGGTTTGTTCACAATTTATACTTGATTTTTTGGCAGGAATCGGGTATATTTAAGTTAGCACTCGATATATTTGAGTGCTAACTTCTTGTTTGTCATTATTTCAGATTGAAAGGGATGCTTGTTCATCATGAGAACCAAACAGTTCAAGGCCGAATCGAAGCGTTTGCTCGACCTGATGATCAACTCGATTTACACCCACAAGGAGATTTTCCTGCGGGAGCTGATCTCCAACGCCAGCGACGCGATCGACAAGCTCTATTACCATTCGCTTTCGGACGGTGCGACCGGTCTTTCCCGCGGAGATTTCGCAATCAGCCTTGCGGTCGACAAGGACGCACGCACGCTGACCATCACCGACAACGGCTGCGGCATGACCAAAGACGAGCTCGAGCAGAACCTCGGCACCATCGCCAAGAGCGGTTCGCTCGCCTTTAAGCAGGAGAATGAACAGAAGGAGGATGTCGACATCATCGGACAGTTCGGCGTCGGTTTCTATTCCGCTTTCATGGTTTCGGACGATGTGACGGTCGAAAGCCGCGCCTTCGGTTCGGAGGAAGCCTGGAAATGGGAAAGCCACGGGGTCGAGGGCTACACGATTGAGGAATGCGCAAAACCGGACCATGGCACCGTGATCACCCTGCACATCAAACCAAACTCCGAAGAGGAAAACTACGACGAGTTTCTCGACAGCCACCGGATCTCCGCTCTGGTGAAAAAATATTCCGACTACATCCGCTACCCCATCAAAATGGATATGGAAGCTTCCCGTCTCAAGGAGGGCTGCCCTGAGGAAAAGCCGGAATATGAGACCTATACGGTCAATGAAACGCTCAACAGCATGGTTCCCATCTGGAAAAAGCAAAAATCCGAGGTCACCGACGAGGATTACAACAATTTCTACAAAGAGAAATTCTTCGACTACCAGGACCCGCTGCGCGTCATCCACTCGAGCACCGAAGGCTCCGCCACCTACAACGCCCTGCTGTTTATTCCGGCGCGCGCGCCGTTTAATTACTACAGCCGCGATTATGAAAAGGGGCTGCAGCTCTACGCTTCCGGCGTCCTGATCATGGACAAATGCGCCGACTTGCTTCCCGACTGCTTTAGCTTTGTCAAAGGCCTGGTCGATTCGCAGGACCTTTCGCTCAACATCTCCCGTGAGATGCTTCAGCACGACCGGCAGCTTAAACTCATCGCCGGGCGGCTCGAAAAGAAGATCCACTCCGAACTGCTCGCAATGCTTGAAAACGACCGTGACAAATACGAAGCGTTTTATAAAAACTTTGGCTTGCAGCTCAAATATGGCGTCTACAGCGATTACGGCGCAAAGAAGGAGCTTCTGCAGGATTTGTTGATGTTCTACTCCTCACAGGAGAAGAAGCCTGTCACCCTGCATGAATACGTCAGCCGGATGCCGGAGGATCAGAAATACATCTATTACGCCTGCGGTGAAACAATCGAAAAGATCGATCTTCTTCCGCAGACCGAACGCATCCGCGACGCTGGACGCGAAATCCTCTATCTGACCGACGACATTGATGAGTTCGCGCTCAAGATGCTCTTCAAATTTGAGGACAAGGAGTTTCGTTCGGTTTCGGACAGCGACCTCGGCCTTGAAAACGAGGAGGAAAAGGAGGAGCTCAAGAAGCTTGGCGAAGAGAACAAGGGACTCCTTGACACGCTCTCTTCCGCGCTCTCCGGCAAGGTTGCGTCGGTGCGCCTGTCTGGAAAGCTCAAGAGCCACCCTGTCTGCATTTCAAGTGAAGGCGCGCTTTCGCTCGAGATGGAAAAGGTGCTCAATTCAATGCCAAACAGCACCCCGGACAATGCTCCTGTCAAGGCGCAGCGGATTTTGGAGGTAAACGCCGCGCACCCGGTCTTTGCGGCACTACAGGCGCTTTCCAAAGACGGCAATGAAGAGAAACTCAAGCAGTATGCGGGGCTTCTTTATAATCAGGCGATGCTGATCGAAGGGATGCCGATCGAGGACCCGGTCGCTTTTTCGAACGCCATCTGCGACCTGATGTCTCATTAAGACTAAAAATTTTCCATCAATTGCGGATCGCCGGGGTTCAGCCCCGGCCCGCGCTTCCCAAAGCGTGGACGCTGTTATATTTGCTAAAAATGCAGGAGTGCACGCCGCGCCCCTGCATTTTCTTGTATAACATGTGAAAAACCCATTGACAAAAACTGTGCAAAGCATATAATGCTTTATGAAATCATTATGCGGAATGGGAGCTTCTCTATGGAAGATTTTAAAAAGATCAACTCGCGCGGCTATCTGGTCGGGCTGACCTGGCCGATCTTCGTCGAGCTGGTTTTACAGATGCTGGTCAGCAATGTCGACCAGATCATGGTGGCAAAGACCTCCGGCACAGCGGTCGCGGCCATCGGAAACGCCAATGTCATCACCAATCTGCTCATCATCTCCTTCTCAGTGATCTGTATGGCAGCCACCATTCTGATCACCCAATACCTCGGCGCGGGCAGCACCGAGCGGGTCGCGCAGACCTATACCGTCTCGATGCTCGTGAATGTGCTCTTTTCCCTGGTGATCGCGTTCTTTCTCATTGGGTTTCCCCGGCAGATCTTCGGGCTCATGGGCGTGCCGGAGGAGCTGATGCGCGAAGCCTGCGGCTACCTGCGGATCATCGGCTTCGGCATGCCGCTGCAGGCGATTCACCTCACCTTCGTGGCTTTCTTCCGGGCGCACGGGCTCACCCGCCAGACGATGTTCATCTCGATCGTGATGAATCTTCTGAATATCCTTGGTAACTTCATTCTCATCAACGGCCTGGGCCCCATCCCAATGCTCGGCGTGGCGGGCGCGGCCGTCTCGAGCGACCTCTCCCGCCTGGTCGGCGTCATGGTCATCGCGTGGCTTTTCCGCCGTCAGATCCGCACGCCTATGTCGCTGCGGCACCTGCGGCCATTTCCGTGGGAGCATCTCTGGCGGCTGCTCAAAATCGGCATTCCGTCCGGCGGGGAAAGCGTCTCCTACAACCTCACCCAAATCGTCATCCAGACGATGTGCAACACGCTGCCCATCTACGTGATTACCGCCCGAGTCTACTCGAATATGTTCGCGACCCTCTCTTACCTCTATGTCAACTCGATCGCGCAGGCGACCCAAATCATCGTGGGCTACCTCATGGGCGCGCGCATGGCCGAGGAAACCGACAAGCGGGTCAATTCCACACTTCGTTGGTCGATGCTCGTTTCTTTTCTGGTCTCGCTGCTGTTGTGGGTTTTCTGCAAGCCGCTTTTTGGGCTCTTCACCAACGATCCGCAGGTGCTCGACCTGTGCAAGACGATCATGGGGATCGAGATCCTGCTGGAGCTCGGCCGCGCTGGAAACATTGTGCTGTTTCGCGCATTGCAAACCGCGGGCGACATCCGCTTCCCCATCTGCCTCAATGTCACGACTGTCTGGACCGTCGCGGTCGGCGGGGGCTATCTGCTCGGGATTGTTCTCGGATGGGGACTGCCTGGCATCTGGATCGCGATGACCTGCGACGAGGTTTTCCGCGTTCTGGTTTCGTATCTGCGCTGGAGAAGCGGGAAATGGCGTTCCAAGCATCTGATCGACTGAGATTCCAAAAGGCCGGCGCCATTCCATTGAGAATGGCGCCGGCCTTTTTTCTTTTATGTAAGACGTCTCAGCGCTTCCAAGCGGATGGCATGAACAGCATCAGCATCGGGAAGATCTCCAGCCTTCCAATCAGCATATCCGCGCTGAGCACCAGCTTACTGAAATCTGAAAAAGCGTGATAATTCCCAACCGGGCCAACCATTCCCAGCCCTGGCCCCACATTGTTAAAGCAGGCCAGCACCGCGGTAACCGTCGTTTCGAAAGAGAAATTGTCCAGCGATACAAGGACGACTGAAAGAATCGTGATGAGCGCGTAATAGGTCAAAAAGGTGAAAACACCGTTGACCACCTGATCGTCGACCACTTCCCCATCCATCCGCACCAGCCGCACCAGCCGCGGCCGGAGCATCTTGCTGATACCGCATCCGGCTGCTTTGGAAAAGATCACCGCACGGGAAATCTTGATTCCGCAGCAAGTAGAGCCCGCCGAAGCTCCCAGCATCATCAGCACCACCAGAATCCACTTGGAAAGCTCCGGCCAATAATTATAATCCAGCGTTGCAAATCCGGTGCCTGTGATGACCGAAGCCACCTGGAACGCGACATGATGAAGGGTATTCAACAGATTTCCGCCCTGATGATAGAGGACATTGGCGGAAATAATCATCGTTGCGCTGAGCAATACCAGCAGATATACCCGGAATTCTTCATTGGCGAATGCTTTCGAGAATTGGCGCAGCAAAATAAGATGCAGCACGTAAAAATTAACCCCGAACAAAGCCATAAAAAATGTCACCGTGCCCTGCAGGAACGGGCTGTATGAGATCATACTGTCGTTTTTAATGTGGAATCCGCCGGTGCCCGCCGTACTGAAAGCCGTCGTCACCGCATCGAACACGGGCATGCCGCCCACCAGCAGCAGCACCATCAAAAGAAGGGTGAAAAAGATATAGATCCCATAAATTTTTTTGGCGCTCTCATGCATCCGCGGTAAAATTTTATGCGCGCGCGGGCCGGGGCCTTCCGCCCGCAGCAGATGCATCGAATGACCGGATCCCTTGGCCATCGGGAGAATCGCTAGCACAAAGATCAGCACCCCCACGCCGCCCAGCCAATGCGAAAAGCTTCTCCAGTACAGAATCCCCATTGGAAGCGATTCAATATCTTGGAGAATGCTGGCCCCAGTGGTGCTGAAACCACTGATCCCTTCAAAAATACAGTTAGCCAGCCCCGGAATGGCTCCGCTCAGATAAAACGGCAGCGAACCCAGCAGAGAAATTACAATCCACGCCAACCCAACCACCAAAAAGCCCTCCTGGGCATAAAAGGCCGTTTTTTGCGGTTTGCGCGCGGGCAGGCTGATTGCAAGCAAAAACACCACAGACCCAAAAAAAGCCCAGAAGGAGGCCTTTTCATGGTGCGCAAACGATATGGCCAACGCCGGCAGCATAAATGCGGCTTCCAGCCGCAGGATATTTCCAATCAGATAATAAATCATCCGGAAGTTCATATTCTTTTTCCCCCATCGTCCTTTTCCCCCGATTCCCTAATGGAATCTTAACGAAATATTAACACAAAGAGGCGCCTAAAACAAGCCCTGAAATAAAGATGAAACAACAGCGTTTATACTCACAGCTTATTAAGATTGTGCATAAAAATGCCATTAGCCCGGTTTAAAATGCGGGTTTTGGAGGGATCTGTATCCCCGCTTGCCGCATAGTTTTCTATTTTTGATAAGTACGGTTTAAATCACAATTGCCGGCTGCCGGCCGCTTTTCTTCATAACAAAAAAACAGTCTCCAAGGCGTTATCCTCAGAGACTGTTTTGGCGGAGATGGAGAGATTCGAACTCTTTCCAAATGCCTTTATAATGGACTTTTATCGTCACACTGTGTATTTTGTGTGTAGCGGTTTAATTTTTCTGCCGTTTCAGACCGCTTCTTTTCAGTGATGTGTGTGTATATATCAAGGGTGGTTGAGATGTTCGCATGGCCAAGCATTTCTTGCGCATCCTTGGGGTCTACCCCCGCTTCATGTAAAATTGATGCGTACCCGTGGCGAACCACATGCGGCGTCACGCCGTCCAGTCCTGTCGCTTTTTGATATCCCATCCACAGATCTTCCACTTTACTGGATGTAAGCGGACTGCCTCCGGATCCAAAGATAAAATCTGATGCCTTCCCCTTTGGCAGTTTTTCGGCAAGGACATCTAAAAGAATGATGTCTCTGATCCCCTTTTCGGTTTTCGGAGCCTTGATCCTCGGAGCGTTCCCCTCGTGGTACACGCTTTTTGTAATGTGGATGGTTTTGTTTTTTCGATCTACATCTTTATATTGGAGAGCTAGCGCCTCCCCGCGGCGGCATCCAGTGTAAAGCAGAAAATACGCAAACAATCCAAACGGTTTATCGATGCTGTTTTTGATGGTTTCAATTTCCTCTGGAGTCGGAGCTCGTCGATATGATCTCTTTGCCCCTTTTGGTATTTGTACGTATTCCATAGGATTGTGGTCTAGGATTCCGTTACCGGCGGCATATTCAAAGATCAAATTCAATACAAGCAGATGATTTTTAAGCGTCTTTTGCGCCCATGTTTGTGGGAGTTGCCCCAGATAGGCCTTTCCATCCTTGACCTCGATTTCTTTTATGGGCCTCTCCCCAAAAAACGTGACGGCCCTTCGCTTTGCGGGCTTATAGCTTTTCTTAGAATTGTATGTCAACGTTGGGAAGTGTTCCCTCTCCCAGTCTTCTGCGACATCTTTAAACAGGGGTCCCCTCTCTTTTACACCCTGAAATTCAACCATTTTGCGTTCGACTTCTTTTTCGGTCTTCCCCCGGAAGGCGATCCGTTTGCCATCAATTGTAACGATTTTCTCATATAGACCATCCGGTCGACGGTACATCTTTTTTTGAATCGGGGCTCCGCAATAGCAACAGAATTTCGCATCGTCGGGTATTGTCTTTCGACATTTCTTGCATTTCAAAAATAACACCCCTCTAAGCCTTGCCGTGAGCTTAGAAAGGTGGTAAAATACTTACAGCAAAGCTATGAATTTTTTGGTATGGTTTGTGGCTTGCGTGACCGTCTGGAGGTGGTGCTCCGGGCGGTCTTTTTTTATCTAAGCGATTTCAAAAATTTGCTCTCCGAGGGTCTCCCCTCCCACTCCCCTGTTAGCCTTTAAAATAACGGGGGTCGTCATATCATTCAGCTCGTATGCCACAGCGCACTCTACTGTACCATCTTTTTTGATATCTGCCGTCTGCGTATCTAAATAACGATTGTCTGGCAAAGCAGCAACTTCCAGGGCGTTAACCATATTGGGATCATTGTCCTGAATAGCTTCAAACATTGCGATCCAGGCAATCATCGCACTAATTCCTTCTTTACCAGAAAGGTTTGTGGTTTTGTACCAAAAAGCTATTACAGGCGTCTCCCCGTACTCATTCCCTTCGTCCCCAACTTCTATAATCTTATAATCAGTTATCTCGATCTTAACATCTTCAGCTAATAAAACCCCATTCGCAAAATAATATTTACTTTCCGCACTCTTTTCGGATTCCTGCGATGATGTAACAGATTGCTCGTTTTCTACTTCACCTGCACTACTTATTGGAACAGAACCCGCAACGCCACTACTTTGTGGTGCTGATTCTGAACATCCTGCACATAGGATTAGCGTTGTCAATAGCAACGCCACTATTTTTCCTCTCATTTTGTCTAACCTCCTGTTACAATATATTTGCCTCGGAAGAGTGGCAGCCAGCTACGAGCCGAGGCATC
>NZ_QSBX01000034.1:0-3093 GCF_003465835.1 Anaerotruncus sp. AF02-27
GGATTGAGCCCGACGCGGCATACCAGGTCGTCCACCTTGCGGCCGACACGGGCAATGGCCACCACAAAGATAAGCCAT
Source organism: Anaerotruncus sp. AF02-27 (assembly GCF_003465835.1). NCBI lineage: Bacteria > Bacillati > Bacillota > Clostridia > Eubacteriales > Oscillospiraceae > Anaerotruncus > Anaerotruncus sp. AF02-27. Next base: position 79 of record NZ_QSBX01000034.1, read on the forward strand.
GGGATGATCCCCGCCCCGGTGGGGACGGTGCTCATGGCAGAGAGCAGCAGCTTGAGGAACACCACGTTCATCAGCATCATGACGCACATCGAGCCGTACATTCGCGCCCAGCCTTTAAAAATGTCCTCGGTGTTTTTGCTGCCGCCCATGCCGAAAGCAAGCGGGGCCATGATGGTCAAAACGGCAAGCACCACGTAGCGCTCGCCGATTTCAAAGAAAAATTTCACGATCTGCCAGATCAGGATAATGCCGATGATCACCATCCAAATCCAGGCGGCGTCAAAGGCGCCGAGCATCGACTCGTCCGGCGTGTTGATTTCCACCGCGTCCGGTATACGCATAAGCCCCATCACCGTGCCGGTGACGCCAAGCCCGATTTCACAGATCTGCCGGCTGGCGACCAGCAGAAAGCCAAAGACAAAGGTGCGGGTAAACAGGATTTTGGGGTCTTCGCCCTCAAAGCCGATTCCCGCCGCCATTGAGCGCATCGCCTGAAACGCCATGTTTCCCATCAGCAGCGCCCATCCTGTTGCGATGATGATCTGCATGATGTCGCCGGTGACGGGGGCATACTGCTCGAAATAGGATAAGTCCATATTGAACACATCCAGCAGGGCGTTGGCCATCGCGTTGACGCCGTCGAGAATCAGACCGTAGATCCAGAGAACAAGACCTTTCAGGATCCCTTCCAGAATGGGGATCACCACCTTTTCGATTGAAATTGCATGATGTTTCGGGTATACTATAAATAAGCAAGTGAAAACTGCTCCGGCGTCTGCCTATGCTTGGCGGCTTTGCTTTTTTGCTTCGCCGCCCCGCTGAACCGGAGCAAATCCAATAAGGCTGATTTGGATCGACCTTGAGAAAAATTGACTTGGAGGTGGAGAAATGTCTGCACAGGAAATTGCCAAAATCGTTGAAAATGTGGCGTTCAGCATGGAGGTTGAGGGCTTTTCGATTCCTGATGATCAAAAGAAGCTGTGGGAAAAAATCCTGCGCGGCGAGGAAAACGCTTCCGCAATTTTGGCCGCGTATATCGCGGACGCAAAGAAAATGGGTACGGCAAGCTGATGGACGATTATATCTATCGCTATGAAACCGCTCAGGACAGCCGCTATTGCTACCCTGGGACTTCTGTGCTGAAAAACAAATTTGAGATCCGCGATGCTAGCCAACTGGCCATTGTAGAACGCAACATAACGGGTCTGAAAATATTGGAGTTGCAGAGCAAACCACTCAAGGGGAACTTCGATTTAGCGCACCTTCAAAAAATCCACAAAGCCATTTTTGAGGACATCTACGCTTGGGCCGGAAAGATTCGCGAAGGGGATTTTTTAATAAAAGGGGATACTTTGTTCTGCCGGGGCCCGTTCATTGAAAGCTACGCGGCGGATATTTATGCCAACTTAAAGCGCCGGAATTTTTTACATGGACTCAAGCACAGTGTGTTTATCGAACAGTTGGCATACTTTATGGGAGAAATCAATGCGCTGCATCCCTTCCGCGAGGGGAATGGAAGGACGCAGCGGTTGTATTTTTACTATCTGGCCAAACAAGCCGGGTATGACTTGAACTTTGCCGGGACGGATAAAAGCAGTTTAGTAGAAGCAGATATTGCCGCATTTTCAAGAAACTATGGTCCGCTGATTCGGATATTGGGGCAGGCTGTTTCACAAAAATAGCGGTATTTCTACGGCGTCAGCGTTGCCAGACCCTGGAACAGAGGCACGATATAGGCCAAAAACGCCCCAATCCCATTGATGACCACCCAGGCGATCCAGATGCGCTTGAGCCAGTCCCATGCCTGATCGACCTTGTGCTGATTATTGGATAATTTCGCGCCGATGACCGCCACGGCGGACATCAGCCCCGCCAGCACGGTAGAAATCCCCGCGATCTTGTTGTACACGTCCACGATGATGCGGTTGGCCACCGCCCACATATCCTCCACGGCAAGGGCGGTCACACTGCAAAAGCAGCAGAGCAGCACAACCGACATGAGGGTAAAATAGTATCTGCCCAGGTTTGGGCAGATACGGTCGAGAAATTTTTTCATTATTTCCTCCCAAAGAGAGGGGCAAGAGCCGGTGAAACGCCGGCCCTTGCCCTGTTTTGATTGATTGGTTAGAAGCCGGTTTGCGGCAGCTGTCCGCGCGGCTTCGCGTAGATAATGGTCACCCAGGCGTCCTTGGCCGTTACCCATTCGTCTTCCCGCTGCCCACCAACATCTGTTTTGTTGGTGAAGCGGTATTCATTGGGCAGGTCGCCGTTGACGCCGCACAGGATGTACGGCGCATCCTCCTGAGCAAAGCCCTCCTGGACTGTTCCGAACTGGAAGCGGAATTCGGTGATATACTCGCCGGATTTCAGCTTCAGCGCCGAGCGGCTGCAATCAAGGGTGTGGCTGGTTTTGCTGCTGAGACCATCCTCCAGCGTGCGCCAGCCGCGCTTGTTGGTTTTGTACTCCACCTCATAGGTTAATCGCTCGTTCCACGTTCCGGTGACAATCTTTTGGAGCCGCACCGCGTCGGTGGGCAGCACGTCGCGCCAGTAGAAATCATCCAGCGGGACCGTGGAGGTGTTGCTGATCTTCTCAAAGTCGTAGCGGATGATGTCGCCGGGCATGGCCTCGTAATTACCGTACTTCCGCACATCGACGCCCAACTCCTCACTGTAGTTGAGCACCTCGAATTTTACGAGGTCGCCTGCCACCTTGATTTCGGCGTAAAAGGGTTCGTCGTCAAGGATATAGTGCTTGGGCGCGGTGATCTCCCGGACGCCATACACACCCACGGGTAAATCCTTGGAGGTAGCGACTCCCCGGCTGTCGGTGGTGATGCGGTCAACCACGGCATTGGATTTGTCGAAGATTTCAAACACCGCGTCCTTCAACAGCGCGCCCTTTTTGAGCTTGGTCACATCGTTGTAGTCCGCGGATTTTTTGATGATTTGGATCTTGCCCCGGATCGGCTCGTTTTCCACCCGGAGTTCGGTGGTTGTCCCTTCCTTCACCGT
>NZ_QSBX01000034.1:3103-31339 GCF_003465835.1 Anaerotruncus sp. AF02-27
TCCTTCACCGTGACGGTGCGGACGGTCTGGTCGAGCACATAGCCGTCGGGCGCTTTAATTTCTTTGATCTTATATCGGCCATCCTTGAGATTGCTGTTAAATGGGATGCTGCCGTTCTGGTCGGTGGTGTATTCCCCAAGCAGGTTGTCTTTCGCGTCGTAGAGTAGAAATACCGCGCCGTAGAGTGGTTTTCCGGTTTCGGCGTCCACCTTGACAATGCGCAGCGAGCCAAGGGGTTCATTGGGGATCTCCACGGTGGTCGTTTTTCCCGGCAGCAGTTCGATGGCGCGCACGGTGTTGTCCAGCAGGTATCCGGCCGGCGATTTGACCTCCTGAATGAAGTAGTTTCCGGCGGGCAGCTCCCGCACATAGATTTCGCCCTGCGCCGATGTGGTATAGGTACCCACCTCCAGCCGCTTTTCATCGAACAGTTTGAAGGCTGCTCCTTCCAGCGGGGCACGGGTTTCGCTGTCCAGCTTGACGAGGCGCAGGTTGCCATAGGGAATGTTGTAGACCTCCACAGTGTTGAGTTTTCCGCCCTCCACGTGGATGTTCTGGGGTGTGCTGTCGGGGATGTAACCCTCCGCCGCCTTGATCTCGGTGATGATGTAGTCGCCGGGAGCTAGGTCGGGGATGTAGAAAGTGCCGTTCTCGCCGGTGGTGAAGGTTCCCAGATCCTTCTTCGCGCCGTTCAGCAGCTGCATCACGCTGAACATCGTCCCTTGAATGGGCTGGCCGGTGACCTTATCCAGCTTCAGGAGCTGCAAGCCGGGCTTGGCGGTGTTATAGAATTCCACCTGCCGCGTCTTTCCGGATTCCAGCGTGATGGTTTGCGGCGTCATATCCAGCGTGTAGCCGTCCGGGCTGCGGATCTCGGTGATGATGTACGCGCCGGGCGCAAGGCCCTCGATGGTGATGAGGCCGTCCTTGCCGGTGGTGTATTCGCCCACCAGCGCGCCGTCCGCCTGCGTCACCCTGAATTTGGCGCCCAGCAGGGCTTTGCCGGTGCCGGTATCCAGCTTCAGAATTTGCAGCATCGGCTTTTGGTAGTTGACAAATTCCACCTGCGCGGGTCTGCCGGACTTTACCTCCACATTGATAGGAGTGGATGAGAGCACATAGCCGTTTGGAGCCTGCACTTCTTCCACGACGTACCAGCCGGGTTCGGCGTAGGGGATGATGGCGTAGCCGGTGCGCCCGCTGGTGACGGTACCAACCATCGCGCCGTTCATGGTGGACACCCGAAACTTTGCCCCGGCCAGCGGTTCGCCGTTTTCATCCACCTTTTGAATGTAGATGGGTGATTTCGGCGTATTGGTGAGTTCCACTTTATATGCCTGGCCAAATTCAATCGTCACCTCATGGGTGGCGGTATCAATGTTGTAGCCGTCGGGGGCCACAATTTCGGTGATGAGGTAGCGCCCGGGGGCGATGTTCTCCAAACGCACCATGCCGTCCGCGTCGGTGGCGTATTCGCCCACCAGCTTGAGACCAGCTTCGGTTTTCTGCTCGATGCGGAATTTGGCATATTGCAGCGGCGTTTTGGTCACGCTGTCCAGCTTGAGGATGGTCAGGGAGGGCTTTGCTTCGTTGAACAGTTCGATGACTCCGGATTTTCCCGCCTCCAACAGAATTTGATGGGCGTCGGTATCCAGCAGATAACCCTCGGGAGCGTTGGTCTCCAGAATGGTGTACCAGCCGTCCTTCAGGCCGGTGAGCGTGGCCTTGCCATCCCTGCCGGTGGTCACGTCGCGGTAATCCGCGCCGTTGTTCCACGAAACGCGGAATGTCGCACCCTTCAAGAAGGCTCCGGTCACCTTGTCCTTTTTGACGATCTCCAGGGCGGGCATCTTGGAATCCGCCACCGTGAGTGTGTGGACGCGGCTCTCCTTGAGGACGATTTCCTGCCGGTAGCCGGAATTGAGGTAGCCCTCGGGCGGCTCCAGTTCCTCCACTATATAGGTTGTGCCGATCTCAAGGCCTTCCAGCAGCGCCGTACCGTCCTCGCCGGTCTTGATGTCCCAATAGTTGTTGGTCATTGTGTCGGTGATCCGGAACACCGCGCCCGGCAGCTTGAGCGTGGGGGTCTCGGCGTCGATCTTCGTCACCTCGATGGCGGGTTTCTTTTTGTTGACAAAGGTAATTGTGTATTGCTTATTGTCGTCAGTGGCATAGATATAAAGCTCCTTGATGGGATTTTCGTCCAGCAGGTACCCCTCCGGCGCCTTCTTTTCCTCGATGACATACAGCCCCTCGGAGAGGTAGTCGCGGAAGATTGTACCGTTTTCGTCGGTGGTTTCGCTGAGCAGCACCTCGCCGGAGCCCCGCCGCAATTCAAACACCGCACCGGCGATGGGCTTGCCGTCCGGGTCCACCTTCTTGATGGTCAGGCCGTCCTTGCGGTAGTTGCGTACCTCCTTGCGGATGACCTGAGCGGATTGGAGCGCAACCGTCTGCTTCTCATCGTTGAGATGATAGCCGTGGGGCGGCTGGGTCTCCTGAATGACATAGGTGCCGGGCGGCAGATCCTGAAAGTAGGCGACGCCGTCCGTGCCGGTCACTTCAAGGCGGTCGATGTGCTGGGGCTCGCCCAGGTCGTCGCCCCAAAGGTGGATGGTCGCCCCCGCCAGCGGCGCACCGGTGTTGGCGTCCTTTTTGACGACCTCAATGTCGCCGGTGATGCGCCGGTTGACAAATGTGACGGTGGTTTCCCGGTCTCCCTCGATGAAATCGGCGAATTCCTCTACCTGCGGGTCGCTGGACACCTCCGCGCTGGAGGAGGATGTGGATTCCGCCACCACGTCGCCGCTCTCAATCTCAATGACCGTGCTGCTGGTGTTTTCGGTGGTGATTGTCACCGTCCAGGTTTCCACATGGGTGACGCGGGTGTAGGTCGGGTGGACGACCGCCGTTTTGGGGGTGGGGTCGCCCTCATAGTAACGAGGCGGGACAACTTCCGTAACGGTCACGGTTGCCGGGTCATGGTTGTCTCGGGGATGGGTCCAGGTGAACAGGCGCGCGCCGTTGTCCACCTCCCAGTTGTTGACGCGCACATCGGTGCCGTCGGAGAACTCGACCACGATGTTGAACAGGGCGCCGTCCAAGCTCTTTCCGTCCTGATCGTGTTTGCGGATGGTGATCTGGCCGATGGCGTCGGAATATTCGTAGGTCTTCCGGTTGCGCACCTCGGTTTCGGTCACCACATCGGTTGTGACCTCGATGTGGTATTTGTCCTCGGGGTATTCAGGCGGTTCCGGAGGCTCAGGGGGCTCCACATCTGTGTTGTAGGTGATGATGTTCTGCGTGCCGCCGCCGAATTCTTTGTATTGGTAGCGCAGGCCACTGTAGCTGTTGCCGCCGTTTCTGATCTCGTCCGCGGCGTCCGCGCCCGGGGAGCCGCCCCAACTGGTGACGCTGGTGCCCATCACGCGGCACCAGATCAGCACCTGCGTCGCGATATACTCTCCCTTTCCCTTGGAGGATTTATCGAAGTTGGCAAGATACTGCTTGATGGTGCTGTCGTTTCCGCTGGTGATCTCATGGTAGCTGCCCGAAGGGGACAGCCCGTTCCACTCGCCGCAAAACGCGACTTCACCGTTAAAATAGATTTTGGGGATGGGGCTGCCGATATAGGCGCCGTTGGCAAAGGTAATGTGGTCGCCCGACCATGTGAGCGGCGTGGTTTCCGGCACATTGGCGACTCTCGCGGCCCGAGCCCGTTGATTGAGCGAGGGCCAGGTCAGCGCCTCTTTTTGATATTCCTGCAGCCAGCTGTCCTTCAGACCGGACGTGCCCAGTGTTAAATCGTCCTCGGGAATTTCACCCGGCTGCTCCGCCTGCGTGTCACCGGTGGAAGAACTGCTTTCGTCCGTTGGCGGCGTCTGTTCCCCTTCTACGCCGCCGGAAGGAACTTCGGCCGGTCCCGAAGAGGATGATTGCTCCTCTTCGGATTCACCGGGGGAAACGATCTCTCCTGTGCCCGAATCGGAAACCGGGGGACTGTGATCCTCCTGTTCGCCCGGCATGACGCCCACCTCGGACCAGCCTGAGCCGGTCTCGCCCGCAATGGGGTCATCGACGGCCGCCATTGCGGGAACTTGAAAAGTTCCAAACAGCATGGTGGCACATAAAACCAGGCTGAGAAATCGCATGATGGTTTTTTTCATGGCGTTTGCACTCCTTTGTTTTTCATAAAAAAGAGGCCGCCTCACACGCGAGTGAGGTAGCCTTCTGTCTATATAAAGCCGTTTTCCAGACAGCGGATATAAAAAAGAGCCTGATTTCTCAGACTCTTTCAAAAGTTATAAAGTTATAAGCCGAACGTAATGACCCAATACAGGACCCCACTCTCATCTTGATAGCAACCGGATCCGATTCGTTGGTATGGAAAGCGGCCGCTCTCATCTAAGATCGCATCTCTATGCGGATCGGAATCCATCCACGCTTCGACAGCTTCGAGAGGGGTGTCCCTTCTCATTACAATACATTCGCTTTTTTCCTTGGTCCCATCCGGACGCACATGGCTGTATTGTATGGACAATTCCTCGGCACGAATTTCGGAATGAGAAGTAAGTGAGGAATCAATCTGCAAATTCTCCAAACCAATATCTTCACGTTTTTGATTGATTAGATCGATCACCTCAAGCGCATAAGCATCTGTGTCAACATCCTGAGCGGAGGCCCCTCCGCTGTTGGAACTGTTGGATGCACGCTCGGTTGTGTCGGCCATATATTGGGAAACGCCGCGATATTCATTGAACTGCTCCGCAAACCAAAACTCCCACTCGCCGCCGTTGCCCGGAGCGTCCCCAGCACCCGTCTGGTACTTTTCGATGATGGCGTTCATCGCCGCACCGGAGATGCTGCCGAGATAATCCCCATCTTCGGCGACGAAGTAGTATTTGGTGATGGGCCATCCGGTTCCGGCCGCCCTTACCGCAGGGGTATCCTTGTCCGTCACCGTCACCGTGCAGCCCTCAAAAACCGTACCGGCGTTCTCTTTGGCCGCAGGTGCGGCGGGCGGCGGGGCCTCGGAGGCCTTGACCGCCGTCGCGGTGGAGGAAGCATCGGATTCCGGGGTGGGAACCGCCGTCGCGGAGGAAACGGGGGCCTCCTGCGCGCTGGCAGGTTCTGGCTCACTGGTTGATTTCTCTGCGGACTGCTTCAGCGCCGCGCTCAACTCTTCCACCAGCCTGCGCAGCTCGTCGATTTCGTCCTGCCGCGCCGCGCTGCTTTGAGCTGATCCATCGGCGGCATTTTGCTCCATGGGTTCTGCCGCTGGGGCGGGCGTACCTAATTGAAAATAACCGCTGAGAACAGCATAAAAAGCACCGGCTCCAACAACGAGCAGGGCGGCAAGGCCCACAAATATCTTGCGTTTCATCTCGCAATCCTCCTATCTGTCAGTCGTTTTTATTTGAAAGCAGCTACTTTTCAACTTCATTGTAGCAGAGGAATTCCCGATTGCAAGCGAACAGCCTTTGCCGCCCATATTTATTTTTCGCCGTCTTTGCCGGTGAAATAAAAGCGGGATTTTCATGTGCCCTTGCCTGACTTTATTGCACTTGCTCCGCCTGTACCATCAGGCGCTTGTCCGGCTGACCGCTGATACAGGTGATGAGCGTGATCCTGTTTTCCGTGCTGCGCGAGAGGCCGTTCCAATCGTCCGCGGAGATCGTTTTGACTTTGGTGACGGCATAATTGCGGGCGCCCAGCGCGGTTTCGTAGGTGAGCGTGTCACCGGCAGAAAGCTGATGCAGGTTCTTAAAATAGCCGTCCGTCCCGTTAAAATTGACATTGTGCGCCGAAATCCCCACATTGCCGTCCCATGCGCTGGTGGATTTGAAATGCGCCGCCCCCAAATCCATGGCTTCCATCTCATCGGCCGCCTCATAGACGTTTACCGTCAGCTGCAGCTCCGGGATGGAGAGGATGCCGATGCTGCCGTCCTCCGAAAAGGCCGCTTTTTCCGGCAAAGTAAAGGCGTTGTAGGTGACGGTGGCGTCCTCCTGCCAGATGTTTTCCGGTGTGACGCCGGTGTTCTGAGGGGCGTCCGCGGTTGTCCGCCGCGTTTTATCGATCACCTTGACCGCGCCCGCGCCGTGGATCTCTTCCTCAGGCATTGCTTCAAAGTCTGTTTCGGGCGCCGGCGAAACGGTGTACTGCGGTGTTTGCAGCTCATTTGGCTGCGCGGGAATTTCATCGGCGCAGCTGGACAGCCCGACCGCCGCGCAGAGCAGCAGAGCCATGGCAAATTGCTTTTTCATCTTCATGCCTCCTCAAATTCATCGGCGGCAACGGCGCCCACCTTCAGCTTGCAGCCGTAGCCATTGTTCACCATCCGGTGCTCCTTGACAGTGCCGTCGGCGCAGATCACCCGGATAAACTGATTGTTGAGCCGCTTGGCGGCAAACCGGTCGATAACCACCAGATAATCGCGGCTGATCCCGCCAAGGCTGGGAGCGGTCAGGTCGATGATGGGATCAATGTAGGACACCTTGACACGCTGCACAACCCGGTACTGCCCGTCGATCAGGGCGTAGATTCTGGCGTTCTTGCGCTTGTTCCAGAGCAGAACCAGGCAGCCGGAAAGCGTAACCACCCCCACGCTGGTAAGAACGTAGGGCAGATAATCGGGGGGCGGCAGCGGAATTGGGCTTCCTTCGTAAACCACGGCGTAAGTCACGCTGTCCAGCGTATTCTTTTGCACCTCGCCCAGATAGGTGGCGGTGGAAATGTAGCCGGACACGCTGACGCCGGTGGCGGTCCCGCGATAGGAGGCGAGGGCGCGGTAGTTGCCGTCCCCCAGTTCGGTCCAGTCCACATCTACCAGCTGAAGATCCGTGCCGTTTTTGGTGATGTTCTTGGGGATGTTGTAGGTGTCGTTGCGATCCATGCCGGTGTATTCCCGCGTATCGGTGACGGCGTAGGTATAGTTCTGCTTGCCGGCAGCCTCGGTGTAAATGGAAGCGGCGTCGAGTTGAAGCTGCCCCTGATAGCCGTCCTGATCATAGTCCAGCAGCGGCGCGAGGCGGGCGATTGCGCCGTCCTTTTGCTCATGGGAAACCGTGACGGTTTCGCTTGCCAGCTTGCTTTGCTTTTGGCTGTTCTCGGACACCATCAGCAGATAGCTCTTTTTGTAGTTAAATCCGTTCTGCTGGAAATCCGGCTCCACCAGCTGTTCGGAGTCATAGCCCGGGGCGGCTTCCCAAGTTTTGATGATGCGCTGCTGGCCGTCCTCGCTGACGACGCGCACATCCTTTAGTACCGGAGCGCCGGCGGCGGCAGAGCCTTCCTCATCTGTGAAGACCAGCACTTCCGATGGGTCGTCCGGTTCCTTTTCCTGTGCGTAGGCGGTGGTGCTCATGCCGGCCACGAGCAGCAGCGCCAGAAGCAGGGATACTCGTTTCATTTCTTTTCCCTCATTTCTTCAAAATTAAGTGCAAAACAGTTGCGGCTATGGCAGCCAGCGCCACCACGGCCACCATGGTTGCTCTCGTTCGTTTTCGCGGCATTTGCATCCTCCTTCCACTGGTATTCGGTCAGGCCTCCCTGTGCGTTGTTTATTTGATGGAGCATCCGCAGGGATGACTCCAGCGCCTGCATGGTGTTGCAGTCGTGCTTTTTCACGAAGGGATGCAGAATAATGACATTCCCGGCGGCGTCAAGGGTAAAAATAATGCGCACCAGAATGCGGATGCGCTCGCGGAATTCGTAGAGGTCTTTATAGCGCTCGATATTGAAATGCTTTACATGCGGCTCGGTCATATAGTCTGGAAACCGCGCGAGGCAGTACAGGCCGTGCCTTAGCTTCTGCCGCATCTTTTCGTCGGTGACCGCCAGAAAGCGCAGAAAGGGGACGCCGCCGTCCGGTTCGGTATAGAGATAGATTTTCCTCATGTGTTTTGCACCTCCAGCAGGCCGTCGGCGGACAGATATTCCCGCCAATCCTCAAAGAAAGCAACCAGGAAATAAGTCAGGCAGTCGGCGTCCTTTGCCAGCAGCTGTATAGGTTTTGGAACCGGCTCCCCGGCTTCCTCATAGGCTTTGAGCAGACGGGTATGGATTTGCGAAAGCTGGCAGGGGAAAGGATTGGCAATTGCTTCATTGTAAAGGCTGAGCGCCGAAAGCTTATCCAAGTCGTCGTACAGGCAACCGGAAGTGACCGACGCCAGCATTTCCAGCCCCATCACCTCGGGGCAGCCGTCTATATCAGTTAGGCCCATGCGGTAAAGGCGAAGAAATTGTGCGTCCGGCTTTTGCGGGCAAATACTGGGTTGGCGGTTAGAATCGTTCATGTTTTGGCTCTCCTTTTTTGATTTTGGGCAAAAGAAAAGCACCCGGCCCCGAAGGGTCAAGTGCTTAAAGCAGTATGGTGTAATTTTATGCGAGCGCTTTTTCCAGACTGGCCTTCCACCGGATAACCAGTTCCATTTCCTGTTCCAATGTGCCGATTTTGTTTTCCGCAGCGTTGCTTTTGAATGCCGCGAAGATTCCGTGGATATCCTTCTCCCAATCCGCGATATCTTCCTTGAAAGCCGAAACTTCATCCGCGCCGTATTCATCGGGATGTTCAAGCGTGTCGGCAAGATCCTCTTTGGCGGTTTGAATATCATTCCAGAGACCCACAACAACATCAAACTGGTCAGATTGAATGAGATACTGTGTGAAGGTGTGCTCAGGGAACATTCCGAACCAGCAGCGGTCAAACCATCGCTGCGCATAATCACGCTCGTCGGAGCCGTTGCTGTAGGTGCCGTCAACCAGATCGCCAATAAAGTTTTGCAGCAACTCCGGTACGGTAAGCCCGGCGGCGCCTGCTTTCTTAAAAATACGCTCCACGTCGGCATCCGACAGCTTCAGCGTAATCGCGCGTTCTTTGATGGTGATGATTTCAGCCTTTTGGTCCTTATGGTATGAAAACCTGTCCATTTCACCGCTCCTCCTGTCGTTGCTGCGAGAAGTACAATGCCAAAGCCTTTTCAATGGTGGTCTGGATTTCCTTGGCGGATTCCCCACGGGTGAAGTACCGCTTCACCGTGGCCGGTTGCAGTTTCACCACAGGACTTTTGGTAGAAACCTTTTTGACCGTTTCCTTTCCGGCGAGGATATCTGCGATTTTGTCCGCCGTGAGCTTCTTTTCCTGAAATCTCCGCTTGAGCAACTCCGCCTTGTCGATATCCACGCGATAACCGCGCTCGGTCATTTGGTGGAACACCTCCGCTTGCATATCTTCCGACAGGTAGGTGAGCGGAACGGCAACATAGTCGGCGATTTTTCCCTCATCTACAAGGTCGAGCAGGTTGGGGCAGAGGTGGGTGAGTCGGATCAAACGCTGTACCTCGGTCGCTTTAAGGCCGTATTGCTTGGCCAGGATGTCCCGTGTATATTCTCCCTGTTCAAATTTGAACAGCTTGCCGGAATCGTCCTGTTCATCAGCATTCACAGCTTTTTCAAGCGCCTCAATTGCCGCCACCTTCTTTTGCTCCCGACGGGTTTCTTTCAGCCCCTCCAGTTCCATTTTGAAAGCAAATGCCTTTTCGCTGGGCAGCAATTCATCAAGGCCGCGCTGCCGGTTGGAGTGGGTGATGATCAGCTTAGCGTCTCCATCGCTGACATTGTACATAACAACGGACGGGAGCTGCTTATTGCCGGCGATCCGGTTGCAGTGACGGCGGTTGTATCCCGCCAGCAGAGTGTAGCGGCCGGTTGGCTCTGCCCGCAGGATCACCGGCGACAAGACGCCGAATTCCCGGATACTGTCCAGCAGATCCGTATGGCGCTTCCCAGTATAAAGGCGATAGGGGTGGCCGGGAAATTCGTCGATGAGGGCGTCGTCTATCAGCGTGATCTCGTTTTCTGATATCTCGGCGCCGCCGAAGAGGGTGTCCAAGGTGGGCATGGCGTTTTTATCGCTTGCCATCCGCATAGCCCCCCTTCGCCAAAAATTCCTCACAGAATGCGGAAAAGGCGGCCGCCCCCTTGCTCTTAGGTGCATACTCAAAAATGGTCTGTTCCGCCTTTTTCGCGCGGCCGAACAGGGATGTGCGCGGGATGTTCGTTTCAAATACAGCGACGGCCTCGCCAAAATCCCGTTTGGTTTCCGCCATCATTTCGCGGCTGAGAATGGTGCGGTCCACCACCATGTTCATGAGGATGCCGTCCACCTCCAGCATATGCCGGTATTTCTTGCGTACAAGCTGGATGGATTTGACCAGCAGCTTGGTACCCTCATTGGAATCGCTCTCCAAAGTGGAGACGACAAGGGTGCTGTCGGCGGCGATGAGGGCGTTGACGGTGAGCACGCCCAGCGAAGGGCCGCAGTCGATGAGAATGAAATCATGGTCGCCGCGCAGCTCGTCCAGTATGTTTTTGAGGATATACTCCCGCCGCATGGCGCCCACCATCTCCATCTCCAAAACTGAGAGGGTTTCGTTGCAGGAAATGAAGTGCAGCTTGCCGCGCTGCTTGATATAACTTTCCCTGTCCGGCATGTCGAGATCGCGTATATCCGCCCACATGGGCTGGCAGATGGTGTTTTCATCCTTGGCCGGTGCGGAAATTCCCAAACCCTTTGACAGATTGGCTTGGGAATCAAAGTCCACCAGCAGGATGCGATAGCCCTTTTCCGCGAGAGCATATCCGAGGTTCAAGGTAATGGTGGTTTTACCCACACCACCTTTCCGATTAGCGACGGCGATGATCTTACAGTCACTCATGTACGATCCTTTCCTTTCTTTTTCCTACTTTGATGCATAACTCATAACTAATAGAGAGGTTTTTTACCAGCATATCGAATAGGACTAAATTTTGCCGTTATTTATAAAGAAACAACAGGAAGCTCCCTATCGTATTCGTCAAAATCCCGATTTATCACCTCAAATCCCTGAAAAAATTAGGACTAATTCGGCTCCCGCAGTCATGCGGTTTCTGAATTAGTCCTATTATATCTGGAAAGTTGATGATCCGTTCGATCGTCTCCTGCAACTTCAGGCGCGCGTCGCCCGGCATCCGGTAAAGCTTGTTGTGCAGCCCCTGATTGACCAGCTCATGCAGGCTGGTGCCGAAGATATTCGATTCCCAGATCTTCTGCGGGCTTTCCTCAAATTCGTGGAGCAAATAATGCACCAGTTCCTCCGACTGTTTTTCGCTGCCCACGATCGGGCTGACCTCGGTTGTGATGTTTGCGGACATCATGTGGATGCTCGGCGCGCTCGCCTTGAGGCGCACCCCGTACCGGCCGCCCTGCTTGACGATCTCCGGTTCCTCCAGTGTGAGTTCCTCCAAGCCCGGCATCACAATGCCATAGCCAGTCGCTGCTACCTCATCCAGGGCGGATTTCACCTTATCGTACTCCTTTTTCATCTGTGCAAGCTCGATGATGCAGGGCATCAGGGCGCTTTCATCCGGGATCTCAAGCCCGGTTGCTTCTCCCAGGATCTGATAAAAGAGGGCGTTGGGCACATCGACGCTCACTTTGGCGCAGCCGCTGCCCAGATCGACTCCATCCACCAGCACCCGGCTTACATATTCGCATCCATTGAGTCCGGTGATCTTCTTGTTCAGTTCCCCGATATGGGCGATATCCGCCGCCGTGTCATGAATCGCGCTGTAAAGCGCGCTGCGCAGCCAGTGGTCGGGGGCCAGAGCGGTTACCCAGCCAGGCAGCGTAACCGCAACCTCCCGCACCGGAAATTGGAAAAGCACATCGGCAAGCACCAATTTGATGTCCTCGTCGGAAAGGTCCATACAGTTAACCGCCACAACCGGGACGCTGTACTTCTCCTCCAGTTCGGCGCGCAGGGAAATTGCAGACGGTGCGGAGGGATTTACACAGTTTAAGAGGACGACAAACGGCTTGTTGATCCCCTGAAGCTCGTTTACGACCCGCTCCTCGGCTTCCGCGTATTCGCTGCGCGGGATGTCGCTGATGCTGCCGTCAGTGGTGACGACCAGACCAATGGTGCTGTGTTCGTTGATGACCTTCTGAGTACCGATCTCGGCTGCCATGTTGAAGGGAATCTCCTTATCGAACCATGGCGTCACCACCATGCGGGGCTGATCGTTTTCGATGTAGCCAAGCGAACTGGGCACGATGTAGCCCACGCAGTCGATCATCCGCACATTGAGGCTGGTGTTCTCCCCCAGGGAGATCTTAACGGCTTCTTCCGGGATAAATTTGGGTTCGGTGGTCATGATCGTGCGGCCCGCCGCCGACTGCGGCAGCTCATCGGTGGCGCGTTCCCGGACAAATTCGCTGCCGATGTTCGGGATGACCAGCGTTTCCATGAACCGTTTGATGAAGGTGGATTTACCGGTACGCACCGGCCCCACCACGCCTATGTATATATCGCCGCCCGTGCGTTTGGCGATGTCTTTGTAGATGCTCTGTGCCTCCATTGTTTCCTCCCCTTTCGGTATTTTCGAGCTTTATTTCATCGGGATGAGCAGCATCCTGCGTCCGCCCAGCGTGTCGCCTTCCAGCTCATTGCCCGCCCGGATTGCCTCGACCGAGGTGTTGTAACGCTTGGCGATTTCCCAGACCGGTTCCTGCTCGTCGGCGTAATAGAGGTACAGGATGTTTTCCTGACGCGGCTTTTGATGGGTTTCATCCACTGTGATGTCACAGATCACTTTTTTGCGGTACTGGTTATACATTCCGCCTTTGATTTTGATGTTGCAGCGCACTTCCATCTTATCGTGCCCGCTCATCGAGAAGGTTGCGGATTCCGCCTTCACCACTGGATGGAACACCATCGTATCGAACGCCGTCTTGACCGGGATCTTGTGGCTGAATTCGCGCAGCTGGTCGTAATAGGCAATTTCATCGTTCTCCTCGTAAACAAACATGCAGATATCGAGTTTTCCGGTGACCACCGCGCAGTCCTCTTCGATTTTTACATTCATCCCGGAGGGCACGCACCACAGGTCGACGATACTCTTCACGTTCTGGGGCAGATCAAGGGATTCCTTATACATGCAGTTTTCCGCCACCACATCAATAAGCTGCACAAACGGCACCTGTTTCTGATTCTGTTTGCATTCAAACTGAGTGGAGTAACAGTCGCAGCAGGTTTCGAGCTGCATTTTACGGTGGGCGACGGCGCAGGCGTTGAGGGTGATCTCCAGCCCGAACATGCGGCTTTCACCGTCGGAATTGTTTTTTGGGGTCACATCGATACCGCAGACGTCATACCAGGTGCTGCACAGGCAGTCCTCATCCACGCCTTCGATATCGATGATCTGGCTGACCGGCAGCGCATATTCCATCACTTCCAGCCGTTTGGGATCTTCCTCGCACTGGTAAATGATTTTTACCGCCGCCTCCCCCTTGGTGATGAGCTTGCCCGCGATCACCTTGTAGTCGGTGACCTCCGCGGTGGCGGCATACCGGATAACGCCGCCTACCGAGGGCTTGCCGTAACCGAGCTCGACATCCTCGCGCACGACCAGTTGGCGGGCCGCCTGTGGGAATACGCGTGTGTTCTCGACAGCCGTGCGGCAAAGCTGCATACCGAGGCCCTGCGCCCCACAGACCACCTGTTCCTCGGTCTGGCCGGTAACCCGTGCCGAAATACTGACTGCCCCTCGCATGTCGAGCCTTCTTTGGCTGACGGCGCGGCAGTTGAAATAGTCCACATTCTGCGTGACATTCACCGAAGGGTTCTGCGGCGCGGCGCGCAGTTCGATCATTTTGGTGTAGGGGATTTTATACTCCGCATGGCGAATACAGCCATCCTCCCCCAGATAATAAAGGTGCGCCACTGCCATTCCATCCACCGAAAGTTTATCCCCATTTACTGTACTGGAGAGCAGAAGCGGCATCACCTCGCAGCGCAGGATCTTCTGGATATCGGGACAGTAATCGGGCAGCAGCACATCGCATTCGAGCGGCTGCTCGGCTACGCCGTCGTATATGACTTCGTTGATACTTACGGTCTGTTTTTGCAGGTTAAGCTCCATAAATATACCCTCTCCTTCTGTTTGCTACCACAAATATATGTCCAACCTTAGGGTTATATGCCGTCTAACGGGCAAAAACACGCGGTTTGGCCAAAACGGCGTGGGCAAAAAGAAAAACCGTGCCGGGAATCCCCGGCACGGCAAATGAAACGCTTATTTTTTTGTATCCGTTACCCGTCTGATCACAGCGGCCAATAGCTGGCTGGCTGCGGTCACTGCGGCAACAAAGGCGAAGGCCTCGCTGTCAAACAGGAATGAAATCCCCAACATCCCGCAAATGAGTGCAAAAGCCAGCCCACGGGCGTCATTCCTGCCGCCTCCCCCGAATTTCCATGATAAAACCAGCTGAACAATCGCCGCGAAACACCAGGTGATGCCGATCGCCATCCCACTGCCTGTCAGCATATTCGATCCCTCCTGAAATATCCTTATAGAAAAGTCATTCTATCACCGCGCAACGCAAGCCAAACGAAAGCCCCACGCGGGAAGGCTGCCGTCCGGCAGCCTTCCCGCGTGGGGCTTTCGCACCCGCTTATGTAGGACTTTTCAGGCCGGTTCCTTTTTAATTTTAAAAAAGAACCGCAGGATAGGGGACAAAAACTTGGGGCTTTTGATGACAACAATTTTCATACTGCGACCAACCTTTCCTTCGATTGACTCGGATTACAGCAGCAGAATCCGAATGCCCAGCGCGATCAGAAGCGCGCCCGCCAGGATGAGTACCAGCTTCAGCGACGCGAACACCGCCAGCACAATCCCCAGGCCAAAGCCCGCGCAGCACCATGCCCAATGGTTGCAGTCGCAAAATTCTTTTCTCGGTTTCATCCACTCACCCCCGACAGCTTCTTAATTCCAGTATACGCATCCGGCATTTTTTGGTTCCTGCTGCGGCAAAGCCCTCCGCAGGACACAAAAAAGCCCCGGCCAGGGCCGGGGCGCGATTCTCTCAGGTTTCTTCCTCCAAATTTTCAAACAACGGGGAATCAAAAAACTGCCGCAAACTGATTTCCAACCCGTCACAGAGCTTTTTGATCGACACCACCCCGGGATTCAGGCTTTTCCCGTTCAGGATGCTGTAGATCGTTGAGGGTGAAACACCCGCAAGGTTTCCAAGTGCGTTGACTGCCATGTTGCGTCCATTGCACAGCTCGATAATACGCCGCGCAACCGCTTCCTTTGCATTCATTGAATCCGCCTCCATCCAGCAGGTCCATCGGTTTACACGCCTATCCAAACTGTATACTCTCAAAGAGGAGTTTTTCTGTATGTAACTTGCCGGCGGTCCGCAGGGCGTTTACCGGGTCCTTTCCCCACCTCTTGCCGCACATGTCCGGATCTCCATTAACACAGATTCCACACCTGTCTCCTCCCCTTCCATATCAGCGTTTTCCTTAATCTATAGAATATCATAATAGCGCAGCGATTTGCAAGCCGCCAAAGGCCCGGATCGTCCTGCGCATAAATTGGTATAATAGCCGCTCTGCGGTTATTATACCACAGATTCCACCGGAATGGAACAGGCTGTAAAATACAATCCCGTCATCTGTTTCCCATAAACCTTCCCGGCCCTCTAAAAAACGTCATCACGGATTGGACAGGCCCGCCTGACACGCACGGTACGATTTCACGCCCCGTAGTATGGGACTGATCCGATAAGGACATGATTTCCGTCCGCAGTCTGGAAAATGGCTGCTGGCGCTATTATGGAATTCCCCGAAATGAAAAGCCCCCAGCCGCAGGATAAAACCTGCAGCCAGAAGCTTTTCTTCGGCATTCTTTCCTCTGCCGCGGAGACCTCATATGCGCTGGCCGGCGAGGGATTCCAAACAGAATCAGGCGCCGGAAAACAATATGGAACCCATCTTCCTTTAAAGATCATCCGCATCCTGCACGGGAACCTCGCCGTAGTTGAGTGGTTTTCCGGTGTAGCTCCCGTTCGGATCAGTGTGGCTGGGCGGCGTTGAAATCATCTGTGAAACTACACGGCTCACACGGTTCTTCGCCTGCGGCGAAAGCTGTGCGTCACACGGCTTTTTTCCCTTTTCCGCCATGGTTTATTCCTCCATCTGGCGGCCGAGGAATGCCGCGCCCACCTGGATCAGTTTGATTTCGGTATCGGTCGCCGGGCTCGGGTTATCCCCCGCCAGGAACATCAGGCTCCCGCAGACATCGCCCGCTGCGATGATCGGTGCCTGTACCAGCGCAAAACGGTCGACACCTTCCACCGGCTGCATCTTTCGTCCGTCGCCGGTCACCGCAAAGCTGCGGCGCTGTTCCATCACTTCTTCGAGCTGCGGGGATACGCGGCGTTCGAGCAATTCCTTTTTGGGGATGCCCGCCACGCTGATCACATGGTCACGGTCGCAGACCACAACCGGATAGCCGCCGATTTTACCCAGGACCTCCGCATACTGCGATGCAAATGAGGAAAGTTCCCCAATCGGGGAATACTTTTTAAAGATCACTTCGCCGTCATTATCCGTATATATTTCAAGAGGATCGCCCTCTCTAATTCGCATTGTGCGCCGGATTTCTTTCGGTATGACTACGCGGCCCAAGTCGTCCCTTTATGTCAAGTAGGTGCAAAAAAAATTTACAAACTATCCGAAAAGCCTTTAATATCAATGGCTCTGGGCTTTCCGGACGGTGCTACGATGCGCCTACGAGGTTTCGATAGATTATGTTATTTTAGGAGTAAATTCGACAGATTTGCCCCGAAATGAAACACCGGAGTCAATTCGCAACTCCGATGTTTTCATCGGTGTCGATTTTTGATTCGTTGAACTTCCAGACAATTTCGATTGTCTCAGTGTCATAAACAAGTACACGTTCAACTGCATCATACAGATGCTCTCTGAGTTTGTCATCGGGCAAGCCGGTCATCCGGCTTGCTGCTTCATGCTGTTCTTCTGCTTCGAGACTTTGCTGATGGAAGACCTCAAGCTGGGTTTCACAGGATTCAAGCTGCTCTTTCAGGGCGGCTTGTTTTTGTGCAAGGGCGTCTTTGCCGGACAGATACTCTTCCGGAGTCAGCTTCCCTTCACGGTAGTTTTCATAGATCGTAAACTTCTCACGATCACAGGCATCATACTGAGCTTTCAGCAAGACGAGCTGTCTTTCCAGACTTTCACCTTTGCTTTTCGCTGTTTTTCTGACGGCTGCGGATTCAATACTGACGATCTCGATCTGTCTTTTCAGTGCTTCAAAGACGATTTCTTCAAGTGCGCTTTTTCGCCAGCGGACGTTTTCACACGGACTGCCATCGTGATACCGATGGGACGGACAAGCAAATACAGTTCCATTGGCTTTCTCAAGTTTTCCGCCGCAATGAGCGCAGAAATAAACTCGGTCTGACTGGTCATGGGAGCTTCGGACAAACTTTTTACGTCTCTGGATTGCCTCTTGTGCCTGTTCGTATTCATCCTTTGTCACAATCGCCTCATGCGCATTTTCGCGGATATACCATTCTTCTTTGGGAACGCGCCGCTGGTTTTTGTCACGGATGAATCGGCTTTCGCGGGTATGGTTGACCATTGTTCCAGCGTACTTCACGCTCTCTATCATAGTCAGGATACCGCGATGTGTCCACTGGGGCTTCTTGGAAGATGCCTTTCTGGATACGGCTTTGTGCTGGGCGGGCGTTGGAATACCCTCTGTGTTCAGTTCCTTTGCAATCTGTGTACAGGACTTGCCACTGATCACTTCCATGAAAATACGGCGGACTATCGGAGCGGTTTCCACGTCGATGATAAGGTGATGCTTGTCAGCAGGATCGGCTTTATACCCGTATGGAACTGTGTTCACAAACTTTGCCTTCTCCTGTTTCATGCCCATTGCAGACTTAACCTTCTTGGACAGGTCTTTGCTGTAATAGTCATAGATAAGGTTTTTGAAGGCAATATCCATGCCGATAGTCTTGCCTTCATGTTTCGCGCTGTCATAATGGTCATTGATAGACTTGAAGCGGATGCCGAGAAACGGGAAAATATGCTCCAAATAGTCACCAACTTCAAGATAGTCTCGCCCGAAACGGGAAAGGTCTTTCACTACGATGCAGCTAATTTCTCCATGCTTTGCGCACTCTATCATCTTTGCAAAGTCAGGACGATCAAAGTTCGTGCCGGAGAAACCGTCATCGCAGAACTCTATACGAGGCAGATCGCAGAGAAGCGGGTTCTGATCCAGATGACGATTGATGAGCATACGCTGCGATGCGATACTGTTGCTCTCGTCCTTGACTTTGTTTGTGCGCTTGTCAACGTCTTCAAGCGACAAGCGCAGATAAATAGCGATTTGCTGTTTCATCAAGCAACCTCCTTCCTGATTTTCTCGCAAGTCTTCGTAAGTGCTGCAAACTCATCCATATAGCTGAGTTTGATTTCCAATGTGCCGTCCTCATGAATTTCCATAGTCTCGATGAAAGCGTCCGCCATTTCTTCGGAGATTTCCGTCGCGTCGTGGAAACGGCGGATCATCTGCTTCCACTTCATTTCGCCGGTAATCTGTTCCTCTGTCTGATTCTTTGGCGCTTCCAGCTCGGATAGATTTCTCTCAATCGCCCGGATGTCCTCCATGACGATCTCTTTATGGTGGCTGTACTCGGCGTCAGAGAGCAATCCTTCCTTGAGATCAACATACATACCGCTAAGGAGAGACTGTTTTTGCGCAAGTTTTTGACGCAGTGTCCGTATCTCTTGAACGGTATTGTCTTGCTTAATCATGACTTTTTTCATTGCCAGCAGAGAATGAAGCGTCTTCTCCATATCGAGGAATACTTCCATCTGAGACTTGATGAAGGAAAAAACTGCATCGTCAAGATCCTGCTTCCGTATTTTCACGTCGGAACAACCTCTTGTTCCATGCTCGGCGTAGGTCGGGCATTTGAAGGTGAAATACACCTTGTCCTTCTTCGTGCTGATGGAACGTTGCAATTTCATAATTGCTCCGCACTCGGCACATACAAACTTCTTCCCGTAGATATTTTTCGCTTTGGGTAGATGATCGTACTTGCCTGAATTGGCTCTCGTGCGTTCTACGGCTGCACGGTTGATCTCCTGCACCTTTTCAAAAAGTTCTTCACTGAGAAGTGGCTCATGGGTGTTTTTAGCGATGATCCATTCGTCTTCGGACGTGATGTGATAAGGGATGCTTCCATAGAGACACTGACTGCCTTTCTTCTGAGCTAAATGCCCGATATAGACGATGTTTTGAAGAATTTCGGTTATCATGTGTTTGTTCCACAGAATGACCCGATCCTTCTTATTGAAGTTCGTTTCCACCCCGCGCTCCCGTTTGAGCTGACTGGGTGAAAGAATACCGGCATCGTTAAGCTTTTTGTTGATGCCCATGTAGCTGACACCTTCGGCTCTCCATTGGAATATCTGGACAACAATCGGCGCAGTTTCAGGGTCGATCAGAAGATGGTTCTTGTTCTCAGGGTCTTTACGATAACCATAAGGTGCATAGTTTCCGATATAATCCCCGCGCTCCATCTTCGCTTGAAGGGCTGTTGTGACCTTGCGCGAGATGTCCTTCGCATAAAAATCATTGACGATGTTCGACAAGGAAGCGGACAAATGCCCTTCGCTCGTTACCGTTGCAGTGTCAAAGGAGTCATTGACGGAGATAAAGCGCAAATCGAAGAACGGGCAGACCTTTTCAATGAACTGAGAGGTTTCAATATAGTTTCTGCCGAGACGGGATAAGTCCTTCACCACGATGCAATCTACAATGCCCATCTTGACGGCTTCCATCATCCGGTTAAACTCTGGACGGAGAAAATCGGTTCCGGTATAGCCGTTGTCAACGAACAGCGCCGTCTTCTCAAGATACGAGCGTGACGCAACATAGTCTTCAAGGAGCGTGGTCTGGTTATCAATCGAGTCCGAACCTTTACCATTATCCTCGACGGAGAGGCGGACATAAAGAGCGGTTTTCCAGCGGCGGATAGGAGTATCAACTGCTGGGGTAGGGAGATTTTGCTTTTTCCGCGATACTCGTGCCATTAGACCACCTTCCTTTCAAAGCGAATGACTTTATTCGCGTCCTCCTTTTCCTGACGTTCGCGCAGGAACTCAACGATAGATGCAAAGCGGTCGCAGTGCATGAGACCGACATCAATGTCTTTATTCTCTCGAATGTGAATATAGTCGATTAAGTTGACCACGGTGCTTCGAGTGAGTTCCTTGATATTTGCGTATTTTCTGAATTGCTCAAGCCAGCTTTGTTGTTCTGCCAGACCTCCCATCACGCTGTTTCGCTCACTGGTGAGCCGCATAATGGTGTCGCTTGCCTCCTTGATCTGCTGGTCGAACTGAGCTGTAAAGGCTTTGTATTCCTCACGGCTGATAAAATCGCTCTTGAAGTCTTCATAAGCACCGGTTTTCAAGCGGCGGTTCTTATCAATGATTTCTTCCTGAAACGAAATTTTTGCTTTGATCTTCTCAATCTCGCGGTTTTCCCAAGCCATATCGTCAATCCGCTTCAACGCATCTGCCATATTCATAGCGGCGTCAATATGTCCTTGAACGACAGCGAGAACGGTATCATATACAACAGATTCTTTGATGCTGTGAGACGAACAGAAGGTCTTGTCGCTCTTGTTGCCACCGCAGATGAAATAGGCATATTCCTTATCTCCGCAGCGTGATACTCTGCGTACCATCGGGCTTCCGCAGTCAGCACAATAAATTTTCCCGGAAAACGGATGGACGCCGGTTGCACCGGACGGGCTTCTTGTATCATCCAGCATGAGCTTCTGAACAAGATCGAATTGAGCATGGGCAATGATAGGCTCATGGGCATTTTCTGTCCGCGCCCACTCGCTTTGCGGCTTCACTACGGTCTTTTTAACCTTGTGGTTTGGAGACGTGGTTTTGCCTTGCACCAGTGTTCCGGTATAAACCTCGTTCTTGAGAATGCGATATATCGCAACGGCGCTCCACAGAGCAACCTTCTTCGTCTGGAAACAGGTGCGCTGCTTTGAGCCATTCGCTTTCTTGTATTCAATCGGAGAAGGGACATTGGCGTCATTAAGCCGGTCTGCGATCTGAGCCGGAGACAGCCCTTCTATCTTCCACTTGAAAATATCCTGCACAACCGGCGCAGCAACCGGGTCAATCACCAACTGGTTCTTGTTGTCCGGTGATCTCAGATACCCGAAAACCACACGAGAGCCGACAAACTGTCCATTCCGTCGCTTTGCATCAAGGTTTGATCTGACTTTGATGGAGATGTCACGGCAATAGGAATCGTTCATCAGGTTCTTGAACGGAAGGACAAGCTCGTTGTCTGCCGCTCCGGGCTGTGCGCTGTCATAGTTGTCGTTGATTGCAATAAAGCGAATACCGAGGCGGGGGAATATCTTCTGGATGTAGTCACCAGCCTCAATATACTCACGACCAAAACGCGAAAGGTCTTTCACCACGATGCAGTCAACTAAGCCAGCGCGGACAGCCTCCATCATTCTGTTGAAGTCAGGACGCTCAAAGTTTGCTCCGGTAAAGCCGTCATCGCAGTATTCTTTTACTACGGTAATCTCCGGGTGCTTCTTGAGGTATTCCTTAATGAGCATTCTCTGGTTTGAAATGCTGTCACTCTCAAGTTTTTCGCCGGAAATAGAAAAGTCGCCATCTTCCTTTGATAATCTCAGGTAGATGGCGGCTTTATAATCTTTATCCAAAGATAATTTCAGCATAAAACGCCACTCCTTACTTTATTCCGGTCTGATAACCCGAAAACTAAAGTAGCAGTGGTGTTTCGCTGATTTTGTCCATGCTTATTATAGCACAGTCCAAAGCAATTATCCAGCCTTTTCAGATTTGTTCACAAAAAAGATTCTTTTGGGGTTATCCGACGGCTTTCTCACATACTTGCAAGCAGATTTACGAAATTGTCATTGATCGTAGCCTGAGTATTTGCGTAGGAAACCCTAACTACCGTGTTGCCGACCTTAAACATATAGGGATTTTTGATCTGCTCCACATAGGATTTCATCCGATCTTCTACCGACATGGAACGGTCAATTTTGACGTCCCGAATATCCACCAAGGAGTCGAGAAGTTCTTTTCTGCTTCTCTCATTCTCCATAACATCACCGCCTTTTCACGAGTATTCTTGCCCAATATTTACCTTCTTATGCGTTAAGCCGCGAGAACACTTTATCAGCAAATTGATAGGCAGCGGTCATGAGGATCGCTGCCCATAGTATTCACTGATAAGTCCTTTCGGACGTTTTCACAGTGTTCTACTTCCGGCATATTTGCAGCTCGCGCCCCTGCCGAATAGGGAATGCTGCGGACTACCAATGGTCAATCGGTATCATGGGACTCTCACCCCTCCGAGGATCGCTCCGAGCCGCCCCTTCAAAGAAAAGACGGAAGTATCATTATACCCGGCATCTGCATCGTCGCAAGCAGCCACACCACACGGCTGTTATAGCTCTCCGGAGGTCGCTCACTCCCTTGCAGGAGGTCTTGGCGTCGGAAGCTGTGTTGCTTCGCAGAAGCGGAAAGATCCGCAGCACTGAACTATTCAGTTTTCAAGGAACAGTGAAGCGGTCTGATTAACCCCTTCACTTTACAACGGACATTTTTTAAGCGAATTAGGGGGTGCCGGAGAAAAATTTTTTGAATTTTTTTCTGAGGGCATTTCGGGTTTCCTGAACCGTCGTGTAGTCAACGCCAATTTCCCGCGCATAGCTGCTTAGACTTTCCCCAGCAATCATGCAATGCTCAAATACACCGCGCTGTTTTTCTGTCAGACCGGCGTAAAATGTCTTAACCATGAGCTGCATTGTGACTTCTTTTGCGAGATCATACGAGTCAGCAAGCCATGCGGCAGTCTTCACATCGTCCTCCGGCATAGCGTCAAGGGACAGTACAGCACCAGAAGTTTTTTCTTCGCCGTCTTCATCCTCAGATGCACCATCAGAGCCATACGAACGTCTGAGCATCTTTTCCTCAGCGCGAAGTATTTTCATGACCTCACGGTCAACCTCCGTTACTTCGCCGGTGATTTTTACGCGCACCATGCACTTTCCGTCCTCCGTAGTCCAGAGGTCGTAGTCGAACTCGACAGGGGTTTTAGGGATTCGTTTCATTGCTTGTCCTTTCCGCTGGCGCGGAGCAGCGGATGGACAAGCCTAAAAAAAGAGCCGCATGACGGTGAGTTGTGATCCCATGCCGATAAAACAGAGTGCGAACACTCTGTTCATGCGGCATTAGGAAGACTCACCAGTCAGCGGCTCCACAGCACAGCTATCAAATATTTATTTGTTAAACTCCTTATCCTCTGTTGAGGTGGAGATATAACCTTCTCATACTGAGAACATTGAAGACGGTTTCTCTTCCGCAGAGTTTGCACTTTGCCTGAACGTGACCTCTTGTGTCCTCAAAAACGATGATGGTATTGTGATGGCAGTACGGGCATTCCATCGTTCGCCTCTTCTGGCTGGCAATGGCGATACGCGCCCGTCTGATCTTCATCTGCATTTCAGCAGACGGTTCAGTAACACGGATATTCTTTTTCATGCCCATACCTCCGTCGGATCGTTGAACTCTGAATATGGGCGGTCTTCGAGATAACCAAGCTGGCGCAGACGGATGACGGCTGCGGATTGGGAAACACCGAGTTGTGCGCATATCGCTCTGAGCGACAGGCGATCCCGGTATGTAAAGTAGCCGTCATAGGACGTCAACTTCTTCTCAGGGATGAAATACCATGCGGCAAGGTCAATTTCTTTCTGCGGCATCAGGATTGCCGCGCCGAGGACGTTTGCTTGCCATTCATTCCAGTCCTCATGTGTTTTGAGATCGCGCAGCGAATAGGCTGTTCGTGCGGAATACTGCCGGTTGCAGCATTGCTTGACTTCATCGGATTCCATCTGATAGAGAATCTGATGAGCGCATTCGTGGGCAAGCGTGAAGCGCCGCTTCCCGCAGAGCTTCTTTATCTGTCCCTGACGGATGAAGCTCTCGTCGAGCAACACCTGATTACATTTAAGCGGGAGTGTTCGTCTAACGCCCTTTTCCTCAACGATGTACTCTGTATCTGTATAAGCGGTCAAGCCGCAGATACTTCCATCGGAGGACAGGCGGGCAAAAGACACTTGCAAGCCGAGATAGTCTCTTGCGAACTGATCAATCGGCGTTGCACGAGCCATACGGACTTCCTCGGACTCCGTGCCAAAGAAGAACTTGTTGAAGTCTTCCGTGACGGCTGCTGCAATTTCTTCGATTTGCTTCTGGGATAAGATCACTGGGCATTCTCCTTTGCTTCGACAAACCACTTGTCTCCTTCATGAAAAAGGAACGACTCCTTTCCTTTAATCATGACTGTGTAACGGATGCCGCCACCACCAACCTTCTTGGATGTGGCGCGGCATTTGTAAAGAATCTGGTCGATCTGAAAAATCAAACCATTGTCCCACCTGATGAAACGCGGACGGATAGCCCCTTCCTTGTCTACATCCAGATTGACACAAACATACGCCTTCCTGCATCGTGCTTCCATGTTTTGCATCCTCACTCCTTGCCATTGAGCTGTTTCGGTGAAACAACTTATATTTGTAACTTTTCTGTGCATATTCTCGCGTTCCTCTTGACTTGATGAGTAATCCGCGATATACTGTGGGTAATTGAATTACGCATATCTATTATACATACTTCAACTACCCATGTCAATAGAAATGGGAAATTCAGTTTCGCAAACTTTTTGTGAAGGAGTGGTGAACGAGACATGACGTTTGCTGAGAAGTTCAAGGAAGAACGAGTAAAGAAGGAACTAACCCAGCAGCAAGTCGCGGACAGCTTGGGGATTACGCGCAAAATGATCACGCTGTATGAAAAAGGGACTTCTTTGCCCCGCACACGGGAAGCATATAAGAAGATTGCCGATTTCTTCGGTGTTGATGTCAATTATCTTCTGACGGAAGATGAGAACTTCGTTGTTCAGGCAACAGAGAAATATGGTGCGCGTGGAAAGAAACAGGCACAGGACTTGGTGGATGGTATCTCCGGTTTATTTGCTGGCGGAACGCTTTCTGAGCAGGACAAAGATGCCGTCATGAAAGCGTTGCAGGACATCTACTGGGATTCCAAAGCCCGAAATGTCGAAAAATACACGCCAAAGAAATACAAACTGCATCTCGATGAGGATTGAGGGCGGTTTATTGGACTGCTGATGTTATATAATTACGGAATAACCATCGGTATAGCGGGGGTGATGAAAATTGCTTCTACGACCTGAACTCATTCACCGCAAAGCCACGGATATTGTACGAGGCTGCGGAACACGGGACACCGTGCGTATTGCAAAAGAGTTGGGTATCTACGTTCATTTCATTGATGGACTGAACGAACTGCTTGGAATGTACACCTACCGGCATAAGGAGAGGCACATTCTTTTGAACTCCAATATGGAGTATATTGTAAAGCTCATGGTCTGCGGACATGAGATTGGTCACGACTGCTTGCACCGGGAGCAAGCCAAAGGCGCAAGCGGATTGCAGGAGTTTACGCTGTTCGATATGCGTAACGAGATGGAATATGAAGCCAATGCGTTCAGCGCCCATTTGCGGATCGACGATGACGAGCTGATGGAACTGATGAAGCAAGGGTATGATGTGGTACAGCTTTCCTCCATCATGGAGACGAATGTGAACTTGATGCTGATCAAGCTCAACGAGCTGAATCGCATGGGATGGCAGCTTAACTTACCGTATGTACCGCGTTCAGATTTCCTCAAAAATGTCAAGCCGGAAGGTTGACAGCAGAGGTTTTAAGGGATTTTCTGTCTGATATATTCATTATATGGGATGCCCTATGTCGAAACCTACACAATCCTGCAATGGCACTGAATTGCCGTATGCAGATGATGCTTGAACTACTCTCTCTACTTATGTCTCGTTACACAGTCGGAGTTCAAGAAGCAGCAAAAAGCCTTACACAAGAAACGTAACCGCGATAGACAGAGAAAGGACGTGCATTATGAAGTACAAACTGTTCCGTTCCCCTGGTGATCTGGACAAGTCCGTCCTCAAGCATGAGCTGGTTGCTGTGGAGATTGGCGGCAGCATTGAAGAAGTCACAGACGCACTCATCCGCGCAGTTCGGGATGATCTTGCGGAAATGCCAGAATATGCGCACTGTGAAACCGCTGCGTATGCACCGGAGCCGGTTCAGGAGCATCGCCGCGTGAGACGTTATCAGTATGAGATGATGGGTATTGTTTACCCGCAATATGCGGAGAAAAATATTCTGATTGATTATGGTGTGATTGAAGAGGCAGAGTAATGTCAGAGCGTTATGTCGGACAACTGCATAGTGCCGATGACTTGATTGCCGCTGTTGAAGAATACGGCTTTCTGCCTTTCTTTCAGAACGAGATTCCCGGCTTTTCTGTTGAAGAGCTGTGCGCCCCTGAATTGTGGTTTGCGGATGATGCAGACGGTCCGTGGGAGTGGAAAGGTCCGGCTGCGCGAAGCGGCAAATGTCTCTACGGCAAGATTTTCAATAAAAGAGCTGGCTTCGTGAGCCGTGATTGGATTCCGGACTTTGCAAACTTCCGGCGAGACGGATATGACTTTGATGCTCGGTGGGATGATGGCTTGACGTCCTATAAGGACAAAGAGCTTTACGAAACCATAGCTGATGAAGGCACAGTTCTTTCCAAGCGTCTGAAAGAATTACGGAACTATCGCAAGGGCGGCAACACCGGCTTTGAAACGTGTATCACAAGGTTGCAAATGCAGAGCTATGTCTGCATTGCGGATTTCGTTTATATGCAGGACAAGTACGGAAGACCTTATGGCTGGGGCGTTGCAGAGTATGCGACGCCGGAAGAGCTTTTCGGGTACGACTTTATCACGTCCGCCTATCAGCGAGACCCGCAGGAATCCAGAGAACATATTCTGAGACATCTGCACACGCTTCTTCCCAATGCAGCCGAGAAGCAGCTTGAGACAATCATAAAGGGGTAACGCTATGGACGATCTAATCTATGAAAAGGATTACCGACAAGTTGAGCCTACTGAACGCGATGAATGGTCCGAAGAGGTCTATGACCGTGTGCTTAACGGAGGTATGCTGAAAGCGTACTCTGAGGCGATGGACAAGATACCTAAGATCATTGTGCCGGAGGATAAGAAGAATTACGAGTATCTTTTGGAACGCTGTGATGCGTTTGTCAAGCAGCATCACGGACGTATTGAAGGGATCGTAGACTACCACCACTGGCATTCTGAAATCAATTTGTTTCTTCCATTCGTGGAGTTCGATGATCCGGAAGACCTCGCTTTCCTGAAAGAGATCGCGGATAAGGCACATACCGTCTGCTTCTCTCCCGCTGAGGAAGGCGGCATTCGCGTCCACATCTTTATCAATTATTTTGACGAGTGGCTGCCAGAAGGAGCAAAGCAGCTTATAGAATACGACGCTATCATGAAGGATGAGCGGCTTGCATCTCTGCTGGGAATGCAGGATTCGTTTAAGCCGGAAGATGAGCCGGACTTGGAGCGCATAGAAGCACTTCTTGAGCGGTTTGAAACGGAAACTGATCTTAACCAGAGCGACGTGTTCTATGGAGTATTTCAGTTGATTATGAAGTCCAAAGATGAGGACATTACACTTGGAAAGATTGCAAATTTGATGGAGGTACTGTTGTATCTTGTTCTGAATGGTGGTCTGGATCAAGACGAATAAACATGGAGGCAATTATGAGCAACAAACTTGTAGCATATTTTTCTGCGTCCGGCGTAACCGCAAAGGTAGCCGAGACGCTGGCTGAGGCAATCGGCGCGGACATTTTCGAGATAGAGCCGAAGGTTCCTTATACGAAAGCTGATCTGAACTGGATGGACAAGAAAGCCCGCAGCACGATTGAGATGAACGATCCTGCTTCTCGTCCAGAAATTGCAGTGAAGCGGGACAACATGAAGGACTACGACACAATCTTTGTTGGTTTCCCGATCTGGTGGTACGTTGCACCGACAATTATCAATACGTTCCTTGAGAGCTATGATCTGACCGGCAAGACGATCATCCCGTTTGCGACCTCCGGCGGAAGCAACATTGGCAAGACGAACGAACGCCTTGCGCCGAGCTGCAAAGGCGCAAAGCTGCTGGAAGGCAAGGTCTTCAAGGGCAGCGTCGGGCATCAGGAGCTTGCGGCATGGGTTGATGGACTTGGACTTTGAAAAGAGTACAAATCGGAATTTATTAAGCCTGCAAATAAAAAGTCAAGCTCCAAAGCGGGCTTGACGAAAGAAAATGTTGC
>NZ_QSBX01000035.1:0-18342 GCF_003465835.1 Anaerotruncus sp. AF02-27
TTTTCACTGGCTTTTGCCCTTGCTTCCAGCTTTTCATTTTCCGCTAACAGGTCATTGATCGTGACCTTGTACTTTTTCAACTGCCCAGAGAAGTTCTCCATCTGCGGGAACCACTTTTTCAGCATGGAGAGGGCTTCCTCTTTTTTCTTTCCGGCGTTCAGCGGGTTAATGCCGTCCAGCGTGGCTTCAATGGCTCTGGCCTGTTTGGAGAGGGAAACCGCCTGTTTGAAAAGCCGGGTGGGGATATGCTTCCGGCCTGTCTTGCTGGCACTTTCCCCACGCTCCAAGTCGGGATATTTCTCCACCATATAAGCGTGAAAATCGTCCTGCCATTTTGAGAGATTGGCTCTGTTGCCGATAATCTCCTTTGCACACATGCGGTTGTCCTTTGTCAGCGGAACAAAGGTCAAATGTAGGTGGGGCGTTTTCTCGTCCATGTGTACCACCGCCGACACGATATTCTCCCGCCCCACCCGGCCAATGAGGAAATCCGCCGCCCTCTGGAAAAAGGCTTGTATCTCTTTCGGGGACTTCTTCTTGAAAAACTCCGGGCTGGCGGTAATCAGCGTATCCACAAACCGGGTACTGTCCTTGCGGGTTCGGCACCCCGCCTGTTCAATCCGGCTCTGAATGAAGTGGTAGTAGCGTCCCTCCGGCTTGACGATATGGAAGTTGTATTTGCTCCGGCTGGTGTCAATGTCGGGGTTGCTGCCATATTGCTCTTTCTGCCGTTCGTGATGGGCTTCCAGCGGTCTTGCCGGGGTTCCCTTGTGCTTCTCAAACCGCAAAATTGCGTGTTGTGCCATTCTGCTCCTTTCCCCGTTCCTTTCCTATCCGGGGTTTTCCACAGGGAAAATCTCACAGGAATTAGCTCGGATAGGATTGGAATGGATTGAATATAAATCAATCTTTTTATCTTTGTATTTCTATATACCGTCCGGTTTCCGTACTTCCGGGGAGTGATTTCCATACTTCATGAGTGCGGTTTTCAGTCCTCCGGCGTACCAGAACGGGATTTCTTGAAGTCGGTATTTGGAACCGCTTCATAGGATTTTGGGTAAATGCGGTTGGGTTTTCCACAGCCCTGCTTCTGGATCTCCACCAGTCCGGCATATTGCAGCTCCCGCAGGGTGTTCACCGCCTTTTGCCGCCCACAGTGGAGCAGCTCCACCACCTCGCAGATTGGATAGTACAGGTAAATCCGCCCGTACTCGTCCGCCCAGCCGTTCTTGCGGGATAACTCCGTCCGGCGCAGGATAAAGGCGTACAGTACCTTTGCTTCGTTGGACAGAGGGCTGAATGTGGGGGCTTCAAAGAGGAAATTCGGGAGCCGGGTGAAGCTGAACGCCTGTTCCGGCTGATGGATATAAATGGTGTTTGTCATATCGTGTTTTGTGGACGGTTAGAAGCCCGTTTTCGGGGGTAGACGGTAGTTTCGATTACCTGCCCCTGTTCTGTGCTTGCAAAGCCTTGAAAATCAAGGACTTTTCAGCCCCTAACTGTCCACAGTAGACCTCCTTTTCCGTTCACTTTCTGTTTTCTGTCGCCTGTGAACTCTGGCGGCACAGCCGGGACAGTATTTCGCCCGGTTGGACTTTGGGACGAACACTCTGCCGCAGACCGCACAGCGTTTCAAGTCCTTATCCCGGAAAATCTCCGCTTCCAGCGTCCCGTCCAGCGGCAAGACCGACCAGCGGAACCACTTACAGCAGACCGAGAAAGAAATGGTCTGGGGGCAGGTGTGGGTATCCCCATCGTCAAGGGGCATACAGTTCCCGTCCTCATAGTTGCAGCACTCCCGGCGGATTAAGGCGTTTGCCTGTTTCCTCTGTGCCGGTGTCATGCGGTAAATGGAACCGTCCGGCCTGCGTTCCAGCGGTGGCAAGTCTTTATAGGGGTTATCTCTCATGTGTTTCCTCCATTTTGCTTTCCGTTGCCGCTCTCACCGAAAAGGCTTCCTGCCCCATTCCTGCGGCGTGTTCCGGCGTTGGCACGCTCCCCGCAGCTTCTGGACACTTGTCCCGAAGTGACCTCTGGACAAAGTGTCCAGAAGTCCGGCTCCTTGCGGTGCTTCCCCGGCCGGGGTATTCCTTTTCGGACGGTCATGCGGTTTTCAAGGTGCTGTCCATCGATGAACTATCTCAAGTCTACACTTTTTTGACCGTCTGTGCCGTATATCCGAAAGGTAGGAAATCACCTCGGAAAACTCGCTATTTCCACGCTCTCGGAATTGTGGTAGAATAGAAAAAAATAATGCGAGGTGATAGAGATGGATAAGTTGGAGTTATTTTCAAAGTGCTTAAATTTAGTAGAGGGCAGGGAAAATCCTGAGAGTTGGTGGGGTTGGTGGAACGAACACGAATCCGAAGTGGAAAAACTATTGAACCACGGCGAGTTTTTGAAGTTAAAACCCCGGTCGCATGGGTTTTCTTGGGTACCAGTATTTGGTAGCCAAAAGGGAGCCATCACTATTCTGGAGAAGAACGGAATAGCGTTTGAAATTAGCAATCTCTATCAAGAACGGTATCTGGAGGAATTGGACACTTACTGTAAGAAACAGAAACGAGTACAACGGGAAAAGCAAAAGAAATTCAAGGCACAGCACCCCGAATGGTTTACTCAATACCCTAAGTTCTCAAAAATGTTGGCAAAAGTCTTGGACTCCTCTGATGAAATAAAATCTGCTGCAACTGTGGAGAAGATTGTAGAGATAGAAAAGAAATTAGGATTTATTCTCCCAACACAAGTTCGGGAATTTTTTCTCATAACTGAGGGAGTTAATGTATCTACAGGTTTGAGTATCAGCTTATCCCAGCTCTTTAATCTAACTATTCACGAGGAGCATTATTGTGTACTAGGCGAATTTTGGAAAGAGGCTGACGGAGATTTACTCCTACTTCGCCCCGGCGAAGAAACTGTCTGGTACTATGCCCATGAGCAAGACAAAGTAAAATTTTTGCGGAATACCATGTATGAATTGTTAGAAAAAGAGTTAGTAAATTATCTGCGAGAAAATTAAAAATATTTTTGACTATCAAGCAGACAAGGAGGGGGAGCATGGAACTATCCATACAGGAACGATTGAAAGACCTGCGTGTGGAACGAGGGCTGACGCTGGAACAGCTTGCGGAGGAAACTCATCTTTCCAAATCTGCTTTAGGCAGTTATGAGGGAGACAATCTCAAAGACATCAGCCACCATGCCCTTATCCAGCTGGCAAAGGTTTATGAAGTGACCGTTGATTACCTGCTGGGACGCTCTAAAACAAAAAATCACCCAAACGCCGATCTTGCAGACCTGCGCTTGAGTGATGATATGATTGAACTATTGAAAAGTGGGCGGGTGGATACTTCCCTCTTGTGTGAGCTGGCGGTACACCCGGATTTCCCCCGGCTGATGGCTGACCTTGAAATCTATGTGAACGGAACGGCAGTCAAGCAGGTACAGAGCGCAAATGCCATTGTGGATATTATGAGCGCAACCATTATGAAGCAGCACAATCCCGGCTTGTCCGACCCGCAGTTAAGGCAGCTTGTCGCCGCCCATATTGACGATGACAGCTTTTGCCGCTATGTGATACAGCAGGACATAAACAAGATAGCTCTTGACCTGCGGAAAGCACATAAGGACGATTTTTTCAGCGTCCCGGAGGACAATCCGCTGGAAGATTTTTTACAGACCGCCGAGGAAACCGCTAAAGAGGACAGCGACCCGGAGCAAGCATCGCTGGCGTTTATCTGCAAGCGGCTCAAGCTGAACTACGGGAAGCTGTCGGAAGAAGAAAGAAAGTGGCTGAAAAGGATTGCGCAGAAGTCGGACTTGCTGAAAAATCCAAACCCGCAGCGGGGGAGAAAATAGAGAACGAGAAATTGGAGGGAGTAAAGGTGCAGGAGGCAATTATAAAATTGAAACTTCTCGGTCAAATGCCAGACGCAGTGAAAGATGACCCTACAGAAGAAACCATCAACATGTATGACGAATTGCTCTCCAATGTAAAAACGCCATTGACAAGAGAAGAAGTAGGCGTATTGATTGACATTTTCCCCGAAGGTGGAATGTATGGAGTAGAGTGGGATTTGCTAAAATTGGTAGAGTCTTATTTGATAGAAGCACCATCAAGTGAAGAGTATCGAAAATTGATTACTGCTTGTCCAAGTGAAGAATGGCGAGAAACTATGCAAGCCCGTTTAGATAATTGGGAAAACAACAAACAATAACTTGTTGGGGAGATAGCAAAGCCAGTCGAGCCAGTCAACGGTCAAGATGAACGGCGCATTTCATGCGCCGCCGTTGACAGCCCCGCCCGTCTTTGCTAATGGGCAATCAAGGCGGGAAAGCCCTAAAATGGCTTCCCGCCCATTTCAATTTTGAGAGAAAAATCCGTCTGCTTTTTCGTAAGTGTGGCTATCCGTCTGGGACACTTTGTCCCATAGTTCGGCGTAGGACGAGGGACGGGGGCATTCATATACGCCCTGTCTGCTGATGAAACCAGTCCTGCGCTTGCGGCTCCACGCCGCGCAATCACAGCCCTGTTTTCCTGCCGTAAAAATGCCCTTGCCCTCCCCGGCGGCAACCGCATTTTCGCAGCAACGCCGACAGAGCGTATAACACACTACACTTTGCGAGCAAAGTCGTGTGCCAAGGGGCAAACCCCTTTGGAAACCCCTGACAACAAAACAGGCGGTATGCTGCCCTCTCCGGGAGCATACCGCCGTTTGTTGTCAGCAGCCCGTTTCACGGTCTGCGTGTAGTTCCTTGTAAACTGACCTAAGGTGTAAACTAAAAAAAGATTACACTGGAAGCGGAGGCAATTTACCGTGCACCTCATCCATATCGATAAAATTCTGCGCAAGACCCCGGCCGCCGGGGAAATCCCGGATGAACGGGAGCTTTTACAAAACACAATGCAGGTCGCGTGGCCGTCGATCGTGGAATCTTTTCTGGTGAGCCTTGTCGGCATGATCGATATGATCATGGTCGGTTCACTCGGCTCCTATGCAATTGCGGCGGTTGGGCTCACCACCCAGCCGAAATTTATCGGGCTTGCGATCTTCGTCTCGCTCAATGTGGCTGTTTCCGCCCTGGTCGCGCGCAGGCGCGGCGAACAGGATCAGGAAAGCGCCAACAAGGTGCTCGTGCAGGCGCTTCTCATCACGCTGGGGCTCACGGTGGTTGTCACGGCGCTCTGCGTGGGGTTTGCCGACCAGATCATCCGTTTTGCCGGTTCCGCGCCGGACACCCACGCGGATGCGGTCGCGTACTTCAGGATCATCATGGGAGGGCTCATCTTCAACTCGGTCACACTGGTGATCAATGCCGCCCAGCGCGGCGCGGGCAACACCCGTATTGCCATGCGCACCAATATGGTTTCCAACGGGGTGAACCTCCTTTTCAATTACCTGCTGATCGGCGGCAATTTTGGTTTTCCCAAGCTTGGCGTCAAAGGCGCGGCGATCGCAACGGTTATCGGCACCGTATTCGGACTTGTCCTGAGCGTCCGTTCGGTCTCTCATCCCGACCAGTTTTTGTATTTCCACGGCCTGCGGCATGTGCGTTTTGACCGGCGGACCATCCGCACCATCACCAGCATCTCCTCCAGCACGCTGGCGGAACAGGTCTTTTTGCGGATCGGCTTTTTCACCTACGCTATCATCGTTGCCCATCTTGGCACCGTGGCGTTCGCCGCGCACCAGATCGGCATGAATCTGCTGACCATCAACTTTTCCCTCGGCGACGGGCTTTCCGCTGCTTCAATCGCCCTGGTCGGCCGCAGCCTTGGGGAAAACCGCGCTGACCTCGCGCGCATCTACGGCAGCGTCTGCCAGCGGATCGGGCTTTTCTTCTCCTGTGTCCTGGCTGTTATTTACCTTTCTGTAGGGAAATATATCTTTATGCTTTTTTCGCAGGAAGCGCAAATCCTTGCTTTCGCACCGGTCATCATCACTCCCATGATCCTCATCGTTTTCATGCAGATTGCAAACGTCACTTTTTCCGGCTGCCTGCGCGCCGCCGGAGATACCGTTTTCGTCGCGGTTGTTTCGCTCATCAGCGTCACCTTTATCCGCCCGTTTTCCGGCTGGCTCTTCTGTTATCCGCTGCAAATGGGCCTGATGGGCGCGTGGCTCGGTCTCACCGTGGATCAGGCGCTGCGTTCTCTTCTAAACGGCCTGCGTTTTGCCGGCGGCCGTTGGACCAAAATCAAAATATAAAATTTTCAAGGAGTATCCGCTATGATCACAGTCGATGCAAAAGGCAAAAATTGTCCGATTCCGGTCATTCTGGCAAAAAAGGAGATCGATGCGGGCGCGCGGGCGTTCACCGTCCTGGTGGACAACCCGGCCGCAGTGGAGAACCTCACCCGTCTGGCCGACAGCCAGGGCTACGCCATTGACGCCGCCGAAGCGGATGGCGTTTACACGGTTTCTTTTTCGATAGCCGGAGGCCCCGTCTGTGAGGCACAGCCAATCCTCCGACCGAAAAACGGTAGCTGGTCGGTTTTTGTCCCCCGTGACACCATCGGGGACGGTGACCCGGAGCTTGGGACTTCTCTCATAAAAATGTATTTTTACACCATCGCCCAATCGGACGATCCGCCCGCTTCGATCCTGTTCATAAACGCGGGCGTCAAGCTTCCGGTCTTTGATGATCAGATTGTGGAACATCTCCAGGCCCTTGTGGAAAAAGGCGTGGAAATTCTGGTCTGCGGCACCTGTCTCAATTTTTACGGCATCGCCGGGCAGCTGCGGATCGGTACAGCCAGCAACATGTACGACATCACCGAGCGCATGCGACAGGCGGACAAGGTGGTCACCCTCTGATGCGGTACGGCGTAATCGCTTTCGATTCGACCCATGCGGCCATCCATGCTGAAAAGCGGCTGAAAGCCCGCTGCAAAGTTTCCATGATGCCCACGCCGCGCCAGATTACGGCCTCCTGCGGCATTTCGATCCGATTTTTTCCGGATGACCTCGGCGTGGTCCGTGAGGAGCTTGCCGCGCTTGGCTCTTCCCGCCTCTATGCCATTTACGGGATCGCGGACGACGGGAGCATCCACCCGGTCTAAGCTTTGGCTGTATCCGCAAATAAAATGATGAGGTGAATGCTATGAACCGATGTTTTCCGCGCTTGCTTTGCCTATTGCTGGCTCTTTCGCTCTGCGCCTGCGGCGCCCCGGGAGAAAAACCCGCCGCTCCGCCGCCTGTGCCGGAGCTGATAAGCCCGGCTTCTTCGCCCGCAGAATCTCCTGAGCCGGCGTCGTCCGCACCGGAAAACGCTCCTAGCGTATCCCCAGAGGATGATGCCCTTTTGGAGAATTACGAATGGGCAGAGGTCACCTTCCCCGCCTATCAGGACGGCAAGGAGGACTATAACGCCGAAATCTATGAAATTCCGCCGTTCACAATGAAAATGCTGGTCCCATACGGCTGGACGATATCTTTTCCGGAAGATCAGGCGCACTCCATCCCATTCACACCAATGGATATCCGCGACAGCGGGGAAACCGTCATGGGCAGTGT
This sequence comes from Anaerotruncus sp. AF02-27, assembly GCF_003465835.1. Lineage (NCBI taxonomy): Bacteria > Bacillati > Bacillota > Clostridia > Eubacteriales > Oscillospiraceae > Anaerotruncus > Anaerotruncus sp. AF02-27. Next base: position 7,518 of record NZ_QSBX01000035.1, read on the forward strand.
GGGCTACTGCACCTTCGAGCTCTATCCGGATACCACGCCGGAAAACTTCTACCGTTCGGTATACAGCGGGCTGATGCTTGGCTCAATGGTGAGCTGGGACTGTGAATATACCCCGGTCAAGGAAACCGAAACCACCTGCAATGCCACCTGTTATGTTTACACGAAGGACACGGGGCCGGAGTGGGGAGGACGGATGCCCTCCGCCCCGGTCACCTATCTGCCCGCCATCCTTGCCTATGATAAGGAACTGCTGGTCTACATCGCGGCCTCGTTCGACGCGGGGCGCATCACCCCCGAGCAGCAGCGCGTCATGGCGCAAAGCGTCACCCTTACTCCCAAAAGCTAAGGCCTCTGTTCAGGCTTCTCAGCAGAAGGAGCGCCCTGCAAAAAACGGCAGGGCGCTCTTTTTTGTTTTTTGCACGCCCTGCCGCATATCTCCCGGGTGTCTGTGCACCGCTGGCCGCTTCGGAATTTTCGCACATCTTTCCCTGCCTGAAAATTGTAAATCCGTTTGATCATTTGCCCGATATGGGCGGCGGGGCCGATGTCCGCCATAAACCCACCATGTCCCCGCAAGCCATCGGCTGTTCGTCGGGGGCGGTCTTAAAGCAGTTTCTCCAGTTGGCCGAGGCTCGTTACCGGCGCGGCGCAGCTCCCGTTTTGGCAAAGGTAAAAAGCGGTTCCCGCCTGCGGCAGTGGATAGGCCCCGGTGAACGGCGCGCAGATCGCCAGCTGTTCTGCGTTTTCCCGCGTCTTGACCAGCGTATACAGCCGATACTGCTCCGCGATCTCCCGCAGCCCTTCCGGAGGGGTGTCCGCCGAAGCGCATACCAGCTCGCGGGAAGGATAAAGCGCTTCCATCAACGCCAGCAAGGCAAAGCAATGTCCCGACGGATAATCCCCGGCGCTTCCCGCCAAAAAGGCGAGCTGCCGGTCGGCAAGCGCCTGCCAGCGGCTTTCACCGGTCAGTTTCCAGAGCCGGATCAGCACCAGCCCTGCGGCGGAATTTCCAGAGGGCATCGCGCCGTCATAAACTTCCTTTGGCCGGGTGATCAGCTGCTCCGCATCGGCGGCGGTGAGATGGAAACCACCGCGCCGGGCATCCCAGAAATGGATTTCCAGTTCACCCGAAAGCCGGATGGCCTCCCGCAGGTGAGAAATATCGGCTCCGGCGGCATAGAGCTCCAGCAGCGCCCAGGCATAAAAGGCGTAATCATCCAGCTGCCCGTCGTGGGCGGCTTCCCCCTCCCGCCAGCGCAGCCAAAGCCGCCCATCCGGGCGGGTGAGGTTTTCCCGCAAAAAGGCCGCCGCCCGGTTTGCCGCTTCCAGGTACCGCACCTCCCCCAGCACCCGGTATGCCTTGGCCAAAGCGGCAATCATCAGGGCGTTCCAAGCGGTGAGCACTTTGTCGTCCCGGTGGAGTTCTTCGCGGCTGCGACGATACTGGCTGAGTCTTTCCCGCATGTCCGCCAATTCCAGAGAATCCTGTTCAAAAGAATCGTTGCCGAGCAGGTTCGGGATGTTTTTCCCCTCGAAATTTCCCCGGGCAGTGACGTCATACCACCGGCAGAACCGATCTCCGTCCTCCTGGCCCAGCACGTTCTTCACCTCATCAGGGGTGAACAGGTAGTATCTGCCCTCCTCGCCGCCGCTGTCCGCATCCTGTCCACAGTAGAATTCCCCCTCCGGGCCGGTCAGTTCCCGCAGGACGTAGTCCAGCGTCCGCCTGACAATTCCGCGGTAGAACTCCCGTCCGGTCCTTGCGAACGCTTCCAGATAGGCGTAAGTCAGCAGAGCATTGTCATAGAGCATCTTTTCAAAGTGGGGCGCCAGCCATTTTTCGTCGGTGGAATAACGGGAGAACCCGCCGCCAACCTGGTCGAACAGGCCGCCCCGAGCCATCTGGATGAGTGTGGTTTCCGCCATGCTCATGGCGTCCGCGTCCTTATTCAGGCGGCTGTATTCCATCAAAAACAGCAGGTTATGGGCAGCTGGAAATTTGGGCGCATTTCCAAAACCGCCGTTTCTTGGATCAAACCCGCGCCGGAAAAGCGCTGCCGCCGCGCGCGGCAGCGCTTTGTCCGGTTCGGCTGCGCGCGCCGGCTTCTGGCTGGCGATATGCGCTGCGATCTCGTCCCCAGCCTGCAAAAGCTGCTCGCGGCCGGTCCTCCACAGAGACGATACCTGTTCCAGCAACTCCACCAGGCCCAGCTGCCCGTAACGGCTGCGTTTCGGCAGGTATGTCCCCGCCCAGAAAGGCTTCTGATCCGGTCCCATCAGGATGGTTAACGGCCAGCCTCCCGCGCCGGTCAGGGCCTGACAAACCGCCATATATACCGCATCGATGTCCGGCCGCTCCTCCCGATCCACCTTGATGGCAATAAATGCCCGGTTCAGCAGCTCCGCCGTCTGCGCGTCCTCAAAGGATTCCCGTTCCATCACGTGACACCAGTGGCAGGTGGAATACCCGATGGAAAGAAAAATCGGTTTATCCTCCCGCAAGGCCGCCTCAAAAGCCTCGGCGCCCCAGGGATACCACTCCACTGGATTATGGGCGTGCTGTAAAAGATAGGGCGACTTCTCGTGGATCAAGCGGTTTTCACTCATGTTCCAAATCCTCCTGTGCCGGGTTATCAATGAGATTTCCCCGATAGTCGAAGCGGGAGCCATGGCAGGGGCAATCCCAGCTTCTCTCGTCCGGATTCCATTCCAACTGGCAGCCCAAATGCGGACAGCGGATCGAAACAACAAATGTCTCGCCCTGCCCGTCCTTGTAGACGCCCAGCTTTTCCCCGCCGCATTCCACCACGCCGCCATGGCCGCACGGCAGCGCCTCAATATCCGCCTGGGGCGGTGTGAAGATCCTGCGCGTCAGTCCCTTGGCGGCCTGAGCCGTCTCCTGCATCAATGTTCTCGCCGAGGCGGATGGGGTAAAACGCTGCGGAGAAAACACCGGTTCCCAAGGGGTTTCCCCTTTAACGATCAGGTCAGAGATCATTCGGGCGGACACCATTGCGGAAGTCATCCCCCACTTTTGGAAGCCCGTCGCCACATACCAGCTGGGGGTGGACGCGGAAAACCGGCCGATATACGGGATGCCGTCCAGCGTCATGCAGTCCTGTGCGCTCCAATGGGCGGCCTCCCGGCTCCCGGGCCAATACCGCCCGGTCGCCTCCCGCAATTTTTGGTACTGCCCGCCTGCCGAATTTTCCCCAGTGCGGTGGCTGCCGCCGCCAAGAAGCAGCAGCCCGCCATCCGGGCGCAGAGAAAGGCCATCCTGATCCACGCCAAGATACATCCCCTCCAGGCGAGCGGTATTTTCCAGCGCGATCACATAGCTGCGCTCCTGATGCATCCGCATGAAATAATAGCCGGGGAAATTTTGAAACGGATAGTGGCAGGCAAAAATAATATGCCCGGCTGTCACCGTCCCCCGGTCTGTGACCACACGGTTTTCCTCGGCCGCGGTGACCCTGGTCAGTTCATAAACTTCAAGCGGGTCCGCGACCGCGCGCAGAAACTTCAGCGGATGAAACCGCGCCTGATGATCAAAGCGCAGGGCGGCGGCCACTGGAAAGGGAAGTTCGGTTTCGCTGCAGTAAGACGCGTCTATCCCCAGTTTTTTTGCCGTTTCGAATTCCCGGGCCAGCGGTTCCCGTTCAGCAGTGGAATAGAGATAGGCGGGACAGTCGGCCCATTCGCACGCAATCCGCTGCGATCCGATCAAATGCCGGTATTCGGCGATGGCTTGTTGATTGGCCTGGGCATATTGCCGGGCCTTCTCTTCACCGAACCGCTCGGTCAGCCGGTGGTAAACCAGGCTGTGCTGCGAGGTGATCTTTGCAGTGGTGTTCTTCGTCTGTCCGCTTCCCACGCGGGCGGCTTCCAAAACGACCGCCCGCAGCCCCGCTTCCCTGAGAAAATGCGCGGTGAGAATCCCTGCCAGACCGCCGCCGATCACAGCGGCATCCACCGCAAGGTCGCCCCGCAGCGGTGTGCGTTCCGGAAATTTTACAGTTTTGCTCCAAATCGATTCGCTCAATGCTTCCATCCCCCTGCCGCAGCGGTTTCCCGATTTTTCAGTTTCTGGCCTGCCGCTTCGCGCGGACCGGTGCTTTTCACACGCCGGCTGGCAATCGCTTTCATTTTACCACGCTCCTGTTTTTTCTGATGTTTTAGCATTGGTAAAAGCAGCAAAAATATTCCCATACGGCAGAGCGCCGTCATGTGGGTTTACGGTTCCTAGCGGCATGAAGCGCACAGCCATAAATGCCACCCAAAAAGGCCCCCGCAATTTTTGCGGGGGCCTTTTCAGATTCAGTGCGCCTGCTGTGTCTTGCGAAATTCCAGATAATCGTCATAGCTCATCATCCGGTCGGTGATGGTTCCATCCATATGGATCTCAATAATCCGGTTGGCGATCGTCTGGATAAACTGGTGGTCCTGCGACGAGAAGAGCACCGTCCCCGGAAAATCGATCAGGCCGTTGTTGACCGCGGTGATCGACTCGAGGTCGAGGTGGTTGGTAGGCTGATCGAGCATCAGCAGGTTTGCGCCGGTGAGCATCATGCGCGAGAGCATGCAGCGCACCTTCTCCCCGCCTGAAAGCACCTTCACCTGCTTATACACATCGTCGCCCGAAAAGAGCATCTTCCCCAAAAAGCCGCGCATAAAGGTCTCTGTGTCGTCCGGCGAATACTGTGCAAACCACTGCAGCATGGTAAGCTCACTGTTATTGAAGTAAGGGGAATTGTCCTTTGGGAAATAGGAAGTCGATACGGTCTGGCCCCATTTGAAGCTGCCTTCATCCGGTTCAAGCTCCTCAGCGAGAATCCGGAACAGCGCGGTCTGCCCCTGTTCATTTTCCCCCACAAAGGCGATTTTATCGCCTTTGTTCACCAGAAAGCTCACATCGTCAAGCACCTTGACCCCATCGATCGATTTACTGATCCCCTTAACTTCGAGGATGTCTTTGCCGGCCTCACGATCCGGCTTAAAGCCGACCCACGGATAGCGCCGGGAGGAAACCGGGATTTCATCCACAGTGAGCTTATCGAGCAGCTTGCGGCGGGAGGTCGCCTGTTTGGACTTCGATTTATTGGCGGAGAACCGGGAGATGAACGCCTGCAGGTCCTTGATCTGATCCTCGCGCTTTTTGTTCTGGTCCTTCAGGATCGACTGCATCGCCTTGCTGGCCTCATACCAGAAATCGTAATTTCCCACGTACATGCGCACCTGGTTGAAGTCGATATCCACCGTATGGGTACAGATGGTGTTGAGGAAATGCCGGTCATGCGAAACGACGATGACCGTGCCGGGGAAATCGAGCAGGAAATCCTCCAGCCATTCAATCGATTTGACATCCAGGTTGTTGGTCGGCTCGTCGAGCAGCAGGATATCCGGCTGGCCGAAAAGCGCCTGCGCCAAAAGCACCTTAACCTTCTCGCCGCCCTTGAGCTCACCCATCGGGGTGCCATAAAGCTCCGGCCCGATTCCAAGCCCCTGCAGGAGCCTTCCGGAGTCGGTCTCGGCGTCCCAGCCGTTCATTTCGGCGAATTCCCCTTCGAGCTCGGCGGCGCGCTCCCCGTCGGCGTCCGAAAAGTCCGGCTTTTCATAGAGCGCGTCCTTTTCCTTCATCACCTCATAAAGCCGGGGATTGCCCATGATGACGGTATCGATGACCGGATACTGGTCATACTGGAACTGGTCCTGCTTTAAAACCGAAACGCGGCATTCCTTGGGGATCACCACCTCGCCGGTGGTCGGGTCAAGGTCGCCGGAGAGGATGCGCAGGAAGGTAGACTTGCCCGCGCCGTTCGCGCCGATGATGCCATAGCAGTTTCCTGGCGTGAACTTGAGGTCGGCGCCTGCAAACAGCTTGGTGCCGCCAAACATTAAACTGACATTCGAAACGGTAATCATAGATCCTCCACTAACAGATAACACAAAATTTTCCTGTCCAATTTGTCACTTTTTCAGTATAACATAGTTTCGGCTTTCGTCAACCGTTTTTGCCCGGAAAAGCCGCGAAATTCGGGCCTTCCGGCGCGCTTCCCCTTGCAAATCCGAGCAAAATGTGTATACTTGTGAGTACGAAATACGAAGGCTTCCCCTTCAAAGGAGTTTTGCAGATGAACGTACTGGTAGTGGGCTGCGGAAAGCTCGGTTCACAACTTTCGAGCGTGCTTTCCAAAATGGGGCATGATGTCGCTGTTATCGATAACTTTCCCGAACATTTCGATGGGCTTTCGGATGACTTTTCCGGCTATACGGTGAGCGGCGTGCCAATCGACCAGGATGTCCTGCGACGCGCCGGCATAGAAGGCTGCGACGCACTGGTTGCGGTCACCAACGACGACAACATGAACGTCATGGTCTGCCAGCTTGCCCGCGAAATTTTCAAGGTCCCACGGGTGCTCGCCCGCATCTACGACCCGCCGCGCGGCAGCGTCTTTTCCCATTTCGGGCTGCATACCATCTGCCCAAACAACCTTTCGGTCGACGCGATCTATTCGATGCTCACCGACCACGACAAGGTCAAAAATGTCTATCTCGATTCGGCCACCGTTTCATTCGACGCCGCTGAGCCGCAGCCCAGACAGGTCGGTATGCGGCTGCGCGAGCTCTGCGCGGAGGATTCCGGCAGGCAGGTGCTGTTCGGCCTTCTGCATGCCGACGGCAATCTCACTCTCGCGCATGCGAACGCTGAGGAGCTGGTCGGCCAAAACGACCGACTCCTCTATGCCAAGGTGATCGACTGATTTACGCCTTCCAGGCGTCCATAGGAATCAAGCGGCTCTGCTGCTTGAGAATTACTGGTGCGTTTCGCCGCGCGCCGCGAGGCCCTGGTATTCGCTGCGCTGAGCCTTCCGATGCTGCACTGGTTTTATGCTCCCGGTAGAGCGGAGGCTCCTTTGGAGTCTGGGTGGTACGCGGCATTTTTGCCTGTGCCTTTGCTATTCGGTGCAAGAAATGGGAAAGAACACGCCAAAGGAGCTAGGGACTCGCTTCCCGGCCTATGGGCCGGAGCGCGCTTCGCCGTCAGGCGAGCAGGCTGCCAAACGTGGCACACACCGTTTTGTCTCAGCAGATTGCGCGCGATCTTTGCCGCAAAGCGGCGGCTCTTAGGCCGTAGATCGGGGCTGCGGGGTGTCCCCGCGTTGTCCCTCTTTGCTTCCTTTCTTGGACAAGTGAGAAAGGATCTCCGGGCGTGTGAAGGGCGCACCCCCGCGCTGGGCAGGCGCAAAAAAGAAGAAACGAGGCTTTTTCTATGAAAATCATTGTTGTTGGCGGCGGAAAGGTCGGTTACTACCTGACCAAGACGCTGCTGGAACACGGGCATTCCCCCCGCCTGATCGAACGTGACCGAACCCTTTGTACCCGTCTTGCCAACGATCTCGACGTACCGGTCGTCTGCGGCGATGGCACCATTATCGATATTCTCGAGGCTTCCGAGGCGGACGGCGCCGACGCGCTCATTGCGGTGACGGGGCGCGACCAGGACAATCTGGTCGCCTGCCAGCTGGCAAAGGAAATTTTCCATGTCGGGCGTACCGTCGCCCGCATCAACAATCCGAAAAATGCCGCCGCCATGAAACAGCTGGGGGTGGATATCCCGATCTCCTCCACCGACAACATCGCCCGGCTGCTCGAACGTGAGGTGGACACCGCGGCCATCAAGCAGCTTATGCCGTTAAACCGCGGGGAAGCCTCCCTGTCCGAGCTGCAGATCCCGGAGAAATATGACCTTGACGGCATCCGTCTCGTGGATCTGCACCTGCCGGAGGAGTCGGTTATTGTTTCGATCTCCCGCGGCGGACGCCTGATCATCCCACGCGGCAATTCGCAGATCCTTTCGGGCGACAAACTCCTGGTGGTCTGTGCGAACACCGCCCTGCGGGAGCTTTCCGAACGGCTTTCGCTCAAAAAGGAGACATAAAGGATAAAAAATGGGCGGGACGCTTTTTGCGTCCCGCCCATTTTTTGTGATCTGTTCAAAGCTCATTGATAAAACAGACGATCCCCTGTTCGGTTACATCGAGCACGCCGTAGGTTCCGTTCGAGCCGCGCGGCATACCCAGGCTGCCGGGATTCATCAGGTGCATCCCCTCCCGGTAATCGACCATCGGGATGTGGGTATGCCCGAACAGGACAACGTTCGCCTGCATTTCCTGCCCGGCGCGCACAAGGTCCGCCAGGCCGTATTTGACGTTATACATATGCCCATGCGTGTAAAAAATCTTTGCCTGTCCGCAGGAAAAACATCCGGCCAGCGCCGATTCCGATCCGAAATCGCAGTTTCCGCGCGCGCTCAAAAATTTGTGTTCGGGAAAAATCTCAACCACCTGCGCAAGTTCCCGCGCGCCGTCTCCAAGATGGATAAAGATATCCGCCTCGCGGTGCTTCTCCACCAGCTCCATCAGCGCATGGAAATCACGGTGGGTATCGGACATGACAATGATTCGCATAACACAAACTCCTTGCAATTGGACTTGCGGACAGGAACATTCCAGAGAATATCTGCTATTAATATATCATACTATTAATTGAAATGAAACAGGCGGTGACAAAGTTGAGTAACAATCTAAACCTTTCGCAGGACCAGATGGATTCCCTGATGCAGATGGCGGGCAAGAAGATGGGTACTGATCCGCAGAAACTCAAGGAACAGATGCAGAGCGGTCAGATGGACGGCATATTGAAGAACCTGAACCCGAACCAGCAGGCGCAGATTCAGAACCTGATGAACAACCCAGCTGCCATTGAACAGCTGATGAACAGCCCGAAAGTACAGATGCTGCTGAAAGGGCTCATGGGCAAATAGCTCCCGTTTACACAGAAAGGGCGTGAAGCGCAAACTATGGATGATCTGAATTCAACAATCAGCTCAATACTGGGCGATCCGCAAAAGATGGAGCAGCTGCGTGCGGTCGCACAGTCGCTGGGGATCGACACCGGCGCCGCCGGCGCGCCCGGCGGGCAGCCCGCGCAGAACACGCCTCCTCCCCCTTCCGGCAGCCCTGGCAACCAAGCGGCGCCTTCCGGCGGCGGGGTCGATCCCGCCGCCATTGCATCCATCTTGCAGAATTTTCAGAACATGGGCGGTACAAACGCCGCAAACGCGGCCAATACCGCGAGCGCCGCGCAGAATGCCGGTGCGGGTTCGGGACCGGATCTCGGCGCGTTTTCAAAGATTGCCGGCCTCATGAGCGCCTATAACCAAAGCGACAAAAATGTAGAGCTGCTGCGTTCGCTCAAACCACACTTCTCCCCCACGCGCGCAAGCAAGATCGACGACGCGGTACGGATCATGCAGATTATCCGCATGTGGCCCGCTCTGCGCGACAGCGGCCTGTTGGGCAGCCTTGGCAACCTGTTCGGCGGAGGTGGCAACAACCGATGATGCGTTGGAACAGCACCAAAACCTATACCGAAGACGATATCCTGCGCATGCAGCAGGAAGCGGTCAACCGCGTGCATGAATTCCAGTCCCGCGCACAGGAGGCGGCCTCTTTCTACGACACACCCACCATCGGGGAATACCACGAGCCTTACCCCGTCCCACAGCCGGTGATCGAAGCGCAGTCCCGCGTGCTGCCGCAGGAAAACGATCCCGAGCCGCAGCAGGCGGCACCGCCTGCGCCGCCTGCGCCCCCACAGCCCACCGATCCGATCCACGGGCTGCTCGAAAAGCTCGATCTTGACGGCGAAACCCTGCTGATTCTCGGGCTTATCTTCCTGCTTTATAACGAAAAGGCGGATAACGTCCTGCTCATTGCGCTCGCCTACCTGCTTCTCTGAGCCTCTCCCTGTTTTCTCCCGTTTTCATTGGGAACCTCATTTCCTGAAAGGCCGCCGGAAAAATTCCGGCGGCCTTTCTCTTTCAGGTTTCCTTCAGCGCTTCCTGCAATGCCTCTTTATAGAGCACACCCTTTTTATAACCGGTTTGCCGGGCAACCTCCCTGGCCGCGTCCGAAAGGGACATCCCGCCATCGGTGAGCGCCCGCACCATTCCAACCGCCTCCGGCAATTCCGGCACTTCCTCCGTTTTGGGCTGCGCGCCTTCCAGCACCAGCACAAATTCTCCTTTGGGGTTGTTTACGGTATAATATTCCACCGCCTGCAGCAGCGTTGTGCGGCGAATTTCCTCGTGGATCTTTGTCAGTTCCCGCGCAAGCGTGACCCTGCGGTCACCCAGCACAGAAAGCATGTCCTGCAGGGTGCTCAGCAGCTTATGCGGCGCTTCATAGAAGATAAGTGTGCGCGTGTCGTCCCGCACCGCTTCGAGATGGGAAAAACGACTGGCGCGCTTGACGCTTAAAAATCCTTCGAACGCAAACCGGGAAGTCGCAAGACCGGACACGGCCAGCGCGGAAATAGCGGCGCTCGGACCCGGGACCACGACGGTGGCAATCCCCGCTTCGGCACAGAGCTTCACCAGGTCCTCGCCCGGGTCGGAGATACACGGCATGCCCGCGTCGGTCACAACACAGCAGCTTTCGCCCGCCAGAATCCGGCCGACAATCATCTGCCCGCGTTCGCGCAGATTGTGCTCATAGTAGCTGACCATCGGCTTTTTGATGCCGAAATGGTTTAAAAGCTTGAGGGTGACGCGGGTGTCCTCCGCCGCAATAAAATCGCATTCGGTAAGCGTCTTTACCGCGCGCGGCGACAGATCCCCCAGGTTGCCGATCGGCGTGCCCACCACATATAACCTGCTCACAGGTTCGCCTCCTTTTGATAGATGCGCAGGACTTCTTGGGAAAAGCCGCCCGGTCCCTCAATTATAAGCGGCGCTTCCACCTGCAAAAACGGCTTTGCGCCG
>NZ_QSBX01000035.1:18352-29690 GCF_003465835.1 Anaerotruncus sp. AF02-27
CTTGGCGCCGCGCTTTCCCTCGATGAGCAGCAGCCATGGCGCGCATCCCGGCCGCTGGTGCACCATCCGCAGCCGCTTCGGCTCAATCCCAGCCTTTCGCATCGCGCAGGCCACGTCCACCAGCCGCTCCGGCCGGTGGCAGAGACAGAGCCGTCCTCCAAAGCGCAGAAGCCTTGCCGCAGCGGCGCAGATATCCCCAATTTCACAGAGGGTTTCGTGCCGCGCGATCCGGTCGCTTTCGCTTTCGCTCAAAATTCCGGTCCCAGCGGTTTTGTACGGCGGGTTGCAGGTGACCAGGTCGAACATACCGGCGTCCAGCACGCCGGAAAGATCACGCAAGTCGGCACGTACCGGAAAAAAACGGTCCGCCGGAAGCCCCCCCACAGCGACACTTCTTTGCATCTGCGCAACCGCCTGCTCCTGCACCTCCACCGCGCAGACCTTCCGCGGGGCGGTTTTTTCGTCCCGGAACCACAAGGCTCCCACAATCCCGCAGCCCGCGCCGAGATCGCAGGCCAGATCCTTTCTGCGCGGCGCGGCGAAATCCGAAAGCAGAAACGCATCGGTCCCGAATTTATGCTGCGGCGTAACGCACAGCTTTATCCGCTCCCCAAGCGGCTCAAAGGTGTCCTTGAACAAAAGCATCCGCTCCTTACAGAAAAATCCCGGGCCGCGCGCAGGTAAAAGAAAAGCCTTCACACAAAGCGAAGGCTTTTCTTTATGTACGCTTATGATGATTGCTTATTCCGGCTTAATGGCTTCGACCGGGCAATCCGCCGCGCAGGCGCCGCATTCAATGCAGGTACCGGCGTCGATCTCGTATTTTCCATCGCCCTCGGAAATCGCGCCAACCGGGCAGGTCTCCTTGCAGTTACCGCAAGAGATGCAATCGTCATGAATTACATATGCCATGGGGAACACCTCCAAAAAAATTTGTGATTTTGGCCGCCGCGCAAATTTCCGCGCAACAGCGATACCATAGACTATGCAACGATGCACAATCGATATGATATTCACAAGCTTATTCTACCACAGGTTTGCAAAAATGCAAGACTTAAACCATTTTCCGCCTGTAAAATTCGTTATTTTTCGCCATCGTCCGAGGCCGGTTCCCCGCCGCCCTGGTTATTGTTTCGGATGAGACGCACTTCGCTCTTATGGATGTACTTGGCCGCGGCCTGATCCTTCTCCGGCGCGACCTTGAGCATACCGGTCAGCAGGTTCACCTCGGTCACGACGCCGCGGCCCTCCTTGGTACGCACCCAGGAACCCGCCTTCGGCGTGGTGCGCAGAAGGTCCTCATAAGCTTCCTGCTCATATTTGAGGCAGCACATCAGCCGGCCGCAGGTGCCTGAAATCTTGGTCGGGTTGAGCGAAAGCCCCTGTTCCTTGGCCATCTTGATCGAGACCGGCTGGAACTCCCCCAGGAAGGAAGAACAGCAGAATGGACGGCCGCAGATGCCGAGCCCCCCCAGCATCTTCGCTTCGTCGCGCACGCCGATCTGCCTCAGCTCGATGCGGGTGCGGAACACCGACGCCAGATCCTTGACCAGCTCGCGGAAGTCAACCCGTCCGTCGGCTGTGAAGTAAAACAGGATCTTGTTATTATCAAAGGTGAATTCCACATCCACCAGTTTCATATTGAGCTTATGCTTGGCGATCTTCTCATTGCAGACCGAAAAGGCCTGTTTTTCCCGCGCCGCGTTGTCCGACACCTTTTTGAGGTCCTCCTCGTTTGCAAGGCGCATCACCTTCTTGAGCGGCTTGACAATCGCTGTGTCGCTCACCTGTCGGTTTGCCATCGCAACCTCGCCGCATTCCACGCCGCGCGCTGTCTCAACAATCACCTTCGCACCCTTCTCCACCTGGAGCGGGCCGGGATCAAAATAATAAACCTTGCCCACGCTTTTAAATCTGACACCGATAATTTCCGCCATAACGTCCTCCATCTATCTGAGTGTAGCTTTGATCTGTTCCACCATACACGCCGATAAAAGCGCGATGCTCACATTCTGGTTGGCGCGCCGCGCGGCCGTTTCAACCGCCTGGGCCGCGCCGAGCGCCTGCATCGGCGTCAGCCGGTTCACCACCCGCATGTCCGGGTTCCCCTCCGGGCGGTACCGTTCGACCGCATACTGGGCGAACGCCTCACGCAGCAGGGTAAAAAGCTGTAAAAGCCCCTCGCGGTCCCGGTCGTAAGCGGCCAGGATCTGCAGCGCCTTATACCGTTCGCCAAAAAGCAGCGCCTCACAGAGCGAACGGGTATCCGCGGCCGCTTTGGAAGGCTTGGCCGACCCGATGAGCGAAAGCGCCCGCCCAATGTTTCCGCCGGCACCCGCGGCGGCCGCGCGGCGCTGGGTTTCGTCCGTTTCGGGAGAAAGCGCGGCCAGCGCCTGCTCACACTCTTCCACGGTGGGAATCTCCAGCTCCAGCGGCAAAACCCGTGAGAGGATGGTGGGCAGCATGCGGGATCGGTTTTCGCAGAGCAGCACAAACCGCACAAAGGCGGGCGGCTCCTCGATGATCTTGAGCAGCGCGTTCTGCGCCGCCGTATTCATCGCATGGGCCTTATCGATGACATAAACCTTGCACGGACCTTCATTCGGCGCAATGTAGGCGTCCTGCCGGATCTCGCGCACCAGGTCGATGGGAAATTCCTTCTTCCCTTCCGGCACAGTGTAATACCGCACGTCCGGATGGATCCCCTTTTGCACTTTGAAACAGTGCGGACAGATCCCACAGGGCTTTTCCGCCTCCTCGCAGAGCGAAAGCTCCGCAAAAAGGCGGGCCAGCGTCTTTTTACCGGAACCCTCGGGGCCTTCGACCAACAACGCATGCGGCAAACGCCCGCCAGCACTGAGGTTGGCGAGCGTACCGGTAGCTTTCTGATTATGATAGAGTAATGTTTTCAAAGTTTCTCAAATCTCTCCACGTTGGTTACAAAGATCGTCGCGCCGCCGACCTGCACTTCCACCGGGAAGGAGGTGTACATGCCCACGCCGTAAGACGCGGAGGACGGCACCATCTGGGTGCGCTTTTTGGAATGCTTGCCAATGATCGAAATGACCTCGTCGACCTTATCGTCGTCGATTCCGATGATGAAGGTGGTGTTCCCCGCCATGAGGAACCCGCCGGTCGTCGCCAGCTTGGTTACCGAAAACTTGTTTTTGGTCAGCTCCTTGGAAACCTTGGCGCTGTCGTCATTGGACACAATCGCAAAGATCAGTTTCATAAGGTCACCCTCCTTGTTGCCCTTGCCCCGGCCCCATTGCCGGAGCTTTCACGCATGAAAATTAGCGCCCGAAAGGGAAGTCCCTTTCTGTATTGCTATTTTACCATATCCGGGTGTAAAATGCCATAGTTTTTTGTTGGCAGAATGCAAAGAAAGCATATCAGAAACCGCATGACTTGTCCGCTGCGCTCCGCAGAGAACCCGCTACTTTCCGCTGCCCTTTGGAAAAAGGTCAGCCAAACGCCGGAGAAAGCAGTCCCGCCAGAATGATGAGCAGCGAAACCGCCGAGATGATCAGGCTTTTGCCCGAAGCCTTCTCGTCCTTCACGATCTCCGCGATCCCGACCGCCAGCGAAAAAACGAACACAAACGGCCAAATGAACCAGGTCCAATAATAAAAGATTGCAATCCCCTTCATCAGTCCAAGCAGCATCGGCAATTCCTCTCCCGCAGTTTTAATCTTTTACAACGCATACCTCTGTAATTCCATAAGCCTTGAGCGCGGCGGCGGCCTCCTCGTCAATCCTTTCGCCGCCCATCACAACCGGGATGCCCGGCGGGCAGGGGGAAACTTCTCCGGCCGCGATCCGTCCAATCGCGTTTTCCACCAAAACAATTTCCTGTGTGGAAAAAACCGCGGCGCGCAACGGCATTGCCGACTGGGGGCGCGGGAGCGCGGCGCCCGCGGCCGGGGCGGGCGAGCCGGATGGCGAGAGCGCCCCGATTGCCCGCGCGAGCCGTTCGTAGTCGCTTTCGCGGTTATAGGCGTTGGCCATCAGCACACAGGCGGTACCGCTCACGTATTCCGGCTCAACGCCGAAACCGCGCAGGTGCGCGCCAAATGTTTCCCTATCCATCCCAAGCGGCCCAAAGCCGAGCGAAAGCTTTGCCGGATCGGAAAGCCCCTGCGGCAGCGCGAAGCCATGCGCAAGGGAAAGTCCCCGCAGCCGGTCCATCTGCCGGGCGGTGCGGGCAAAGCCCTCCCGGGCGCCGCCGCGCGCATACTGGAGCGCAATCTCACAGGAAAGCATCATCGGATAGCTTGGGCTGGTCGAGCCAAACAGCGACATCATCCGTTTCGCATCCGCCGCGAACTGCCCGTCTCCAATATGTAAAAGCGCCGCGCCGGTCATGGCGGGCATCGTCTTATGTAGGCTGTCGCAGCAGAGCGCCGCGCCGCAGTCGATCGGATGCGGCTTCCCGTATTTCTCCGGGAGAAACCGGAGGTGCGCGCCGTGCGCGTTGTCAACCAGCAGCGGCACGCCATGTTCCCGGCAGACCGCGGCGATCCCGGCAAGGTCGCTCATCACCCCAAAGTAGTCGGGCGAGGTGATGTAGACCGCTTTTGCATCCGGGTTCGTCTCGATCGCCGCCGCGACCGAGGCGGGTGTATACCGCCCAAGGAACCATTCTCCCGCGTCGTTTTCCGGATAGATCCACACCGGCGAAAGATCAAGCAGCGCTGCCGTGTTGATCGCGGCCCGGTGGATGTTGCGGCTCATGATCACCTTGCCGCCATTGCCGCATGCGAGCGCCAGCATTGTTTGGATGCACAGCGTCGCCCCACCCGCCGAAACGAGCGTCCGATACGCGCCGTAAACCTCCGCGAACTGCCGCTCCAACTCCAAAATCGGCCCATCCGCGTGAAAAAGGCTGTCCGCCCCCTCCACCTCGGTGATGTCCCACGGCAGGATTTCTGCGAATTCCCCTGTCCCACGGCCCTTATGCCCCGGCATATGGAACCGGGCCATGTCCTTTTGGAGATATGCTTCCACCGCGTCATGAAGCGGTGTTTTGCCCGCCTGCCTCATGATTTTTTCAGTTTGCGCTTCACCGCGCCGATCGTCCCGTTGAGGGCAATCGCTTTGTCCACCATCTTCGCTTTGAGCGGCTGGTAGACATAGTCAAATTCTCCGGCCAGCTCGTCAAGCGTGCCGTTAAACCCGCGCTTAAAGCGGTAAAGGCCGTACATATGCCCATTTTCATCCATATTGCCGGAAACGCCCTGGAAGTCGTAAACCGCGCATCCAGTTTCGATCGCCCATTTGATCATCTCCCACTGGATGAGGTAATTTGGCATCACATTGCGGTAGACATTATCCGACGCTCCATAGACATAGCAGGTCTTGCCCGCATAGTTGGTGGTGATCGCGCCGGAAATCGGCTGGTCCTGATAAAAGGCCATATACATCCGCACATGCTCGCCAAGCGCGTCGAGCATCCGGGCAAAATAGGCCTTCGGACGGACGTTGAAGCCGTCGCGCTCGCCGGTAGTCTGCATGATCCGCACAAAATCGTCCAGATATTCCTGTCCCACCACCCGTATTTCCACACCGTGCTTCATTGCCACGCGGCAGTTGTAACGGGTCTTTTGGGTGAGCGCCGCGAAAACTTCCTCCTCGGTGCGTTCGTTCAGGTAAAGCCGGTAATTGAATCGGGCCTGAATGCCTTCAAATCCATCGGGGCCGTAGCTTTGGGTAAAGCCCATACCTTTTGCGAGTTTTAAAAACTGCGCGTCGCTCATCAGAACATCCGGGTCCATTTTGAAGGTATGGGCGTTGTATTTTTTAGCGAGCGCGTCGACGCCGGCCTTGAGGTCGGCGAGCACGGCCTGGTCGTGCAGGTCGCAGACCGGGCCGCGCGGCGCATACAAAAACGAGGTGCCGATCAGCGGGATCTTTTGGATCAGCACCGACATGGCGCCGACGATTTCGCCCGCACCGCCGCGCGAAACAACCGCTTCGAAGCCCCAGTTATTTTTTACCTTCTGCCAGTTGACGCTCTGCGTAAAGCATCCCTGCGGATGGTTTGAGACAAATGCCTCATATTCTCCATATTGATCGGGCGTAATAATTTCCAAGATCTGTATCTCCTTTTCAGTCCTTTTGTCCTGATTGCGTGACTCCAAAGAACACCGTCCAAGCGTTTTCGTAAGCCCTGAATCCACCCCAGCCCCACCGCAGTGCAGGGAGCATAAAACGTTACCATCAGTCCTGAGCTGACCGTTTTGCTGGGGGCAAAGGCGTCCGCGGGGTTTGGCAAGGCGTCCGCGGGGTTTCCAAAGGGGCGGCTAGCCACTTTGGCGTGTTCTTTTCCCTATTTCTTGCACGAGCAAGAAATAGGGCCGGGGTGCCTGGAAGGCGCAGAGTCTCCGAGCGCCTGAAAAGCGCAATCCACCGCTCTGCGGCTATTGTACCACAAGTGCGAAGCACGCAGTGGGATAATGGGCCATCGGGCAGGGAGTCGGCTTTGCCAACGCATCTGCCTGGCCATAAACCGGTATAATAGCCGCTTTGCGGCTATTATACCACATCCTTGCCGGAAATGATATCCAGATTGCGGCGCAGCACTTTTTCTCCACGCCAGCCATAAGCTTTCGTCTCACAGAGTTTTCCAATTGTATCATACCCGAGCACCGGCTGGTTATCCCGGTAAAAGGCTTCGACTCTGCTCTTGGCAGCCTGCCGGTTGACCGGGCAAGCGTCGGTGCACCTGTCACAGCCCCAAACGAATCCGCCCGCTTGGATCTGTCCGCGTTCCCATTCGCTCAGCGCGCCTTTTTTCTGCGTGAGAAAGGAACGGCATTTCGTCTTGTCAAAGCCGTCTTCCGAGAGTGCGCCGGTCGGGCAGGCAGCAAGGCACTGTCCGCAATTGACGCACATTTTTTTGCTTTGCGGCTGGCCGGGCGGCAAAACAAGGTCGGTGACGATCTCCCCGATGAAACAATAGCTCCCATAGACGGGGTTGAGCAGCTGTCCATTTCGGCCCACGTCGCCAAGGCCGGAAAGATATGCGGCGCGCACCTCCACAAGCGGCGAAGCGTCCACAAATGGTATAAATATATTATTTATATACTTTTTGTTTATGTTTTGCGCCAAATTTTCCAAAATTCCCCGAATTGCGGTGTGATAATCGTCTACGATTGCATATCGGGAGATGTTGCGCAATTCATAACTATTTGTATAATATCCAAATAAAAATACAATTATTGATTTCGCATTTTCCGGGATACGGGCCTTTGCGCGGACTTCCAACAGCGGGAGCGCATCGGCAAAGGCGCACACGCCCCACTGATCAATCCCCGCATCGCGGACAATTTGTTCAAGCTCCGCCATCGGTTCCCTTCTTTCTTGGATAGGGTTTTTCCTCGTCCGTAAGATCCAAAAGGAAGTCCACGCTTGTCTTGTAAAATGCCGCCAAGGTTAGCAGGTTTTCAGTTGTGGGCGTGTACTCCCCTGTCTCATACTTGGAAAGGATACTCTGATTAATACCGGTTTCCATTTGCAACTGTATTTGCGTCAAATCCCGCAGGACACGAATTTTCTTCAGGTTCTTCATGCGCTCACCTCTTATGCTATTATCTCATAAAATATGCTTGACAATTATAATTATTCCTCATATAATATTCTTGTAAAGAATATTATATGAGGAATAATGTTTATGCCAATCGCCCTTGAAGAATTCTTCCTTTCTGAACTCAAAACCTTCGCCACCTACGAGGAAGCCTCCGAAGCGCATGAAATCCTCGCCCGCTTCCAGTAAGGCCCAGGATCTCCTCGCCCATACCCTCACCGAACAGCAAATGCGTCTCCTGCTCGATCTGCGCGACGTGCACGACGAACTCATCGACCGCGCCTCCGCCCGTGCCTTTGTCCGCGGCGTCCGTTTCAAATCTATCCGCTCTTCCCTCGTCCTCGAGTTTTAACCGCCGGTTGAAAGGTCTTACGGACGCACATGGGGGGATTTCTCTTGCAAATCCCCCCATACCCCCAAATGCGCCCGAAGCAGGGCCTGCGGGCCCAGGCGGGATTCCGGTGCGTGCGCGCACCGGCGTGGGGGCGCCGCCCCCGCATCCCCCGCAACCTTTGAAAAGGTTGACGAAACTTTTGTTTTTTCGCGGCGCAACCGAATCAAAAATTCTTGAAAAAGGGTCCGGGGAAAAACTTCTTTCAAGAAGTTTTCCCCCGGCGTTCCCCCGGCTCCGCGCTTAAGCGCGGAGCCCTTTTATTCCATCCCTTTAGTTGCACTTCGAATATCCACAGGATCTACAGCTTACGCAGCCGCCTTCGTGTTCCAGCTCACTGCCGCAGTCCGGACAAAATTTGGAATGCTTGGTCACAATGACCGGCTGTTCCGGAGCCTTCTTCGGTTCCAGAATTGCACTCGAAGCCGGCTTTTGCGCCGCGATCATGTCCGCTGTCTTTTTGATCACGCGGGCGATCGCATCCGGACAGGAGGTGCATTTCATCCCCGTATGCCGGATGGTCGACGGGCAGCGGATGCCGCGCAGCTGGTCGAGGATTTCATCAATCGAGATGCCCGACCGCAGCGCGATCGAAACAAGCCGCGCGGTCGCTTCCGATTGGCTCGGACAGCCGCCCGCCTTGCCGGTCGAGGTAAATACTTCACAGATGCCGGTTTCATCATAGTTGACCGTCACATAAAGATTGCCGCACCCAATCTTCATCCGTTCGGTCAGCCCACAGGTGATCTCCGGACGCGGACGCGGACGGATATTGGTGGGGTAGCCTTCCGGGTCCGTTTCAACTGGGGTTTCCCCTTCCTTCTTAACCGACCCGATATTCAACACCTGGCTGTCACGGCTGCCGTCACGGTAGATGGTCACGCCCTTGCAGTCGAGCTCATAGGCCAGCATATAGACCTCCTGCACATCCTCGACCGTCGCGTCATGCTTGAAGTTGACCGTTTTGGAGACCGCGTTGTCGGTATATTTCTGGAACGCGGCCTGCATCTTGACATGATAAAGCGGGCTGACATCGTGCGACGAAACGAATACCCGTTTGATATCCTCCGGGATTTCTTCAATATGCGCGAGCGTACCTTCCGCCGCAATCTTTTTCATCAGTTCGTCGCTGTAGAGTCCGCGTTCTTCCAGCACCTCCCGAAGCACCGAGTTGACTTCGATCATTTCGGTGCCGTCCATAACGTTGCGGATGAAAACATAAGCGAATACCGGCTCCACCCCGGAAGAACATCCCGCGATGATCGAAAGGGTACCAGTCGGGGCGATGGTGGTGATGGTGGCGTTGCGAAGCGGCGGGCCGCCGGCAAAGATGCTTTCGTTAAAGAGCGGGAACGGTCCGCGTGTCTTGGCCAGCTCAATCGATTCGGCGCGGCCGGTTTCGGTGATGAATTTCATGACCTTTCCGGCCAATTCCACCGCCTCTTCCGAATTATAAGGGATGCCCATATAGGCGAGCATATCCGACCAGCCCATCACGCCGAGGCCGATCTTGCGGGTCTGCTTGGTGGTGAAGTCGATTTCCTCGAGCGGATACTTATTCACATCGATCACATTATCAAGAAAGTGAACCGCGTCCCTTGCGGTTTTTTCAAGTTTTTTGTAGTCGATGGCATAGCCTTTTCCGGTCTTTTTGAGCATATTGACCAAGTTGATCGAACCGAGATTGCAGCTCTCGTATGGCAGCAGCGGCTGTTCCCCGCAGGGATTGGTGCTTTCGATTTCCCCCTGGCTCGGGACGACATTGTCGCGGTTGAGGCGGTCGAGGAAGATGATGCCCGGCTCGCCATTGCGCCATGCGCTTTCCACAATCTTAGTAAAAACCTCACGCGCATCCAGCTCACCGGCCGGCTGTTTGGTTTTGGGGTCGACCAGCTTGAAGGTGTTGTTATGCTGCACCGCATGCATAAATTCTTCAGTGATGCCCACCGATATATTAAAATTGGTGATATCAGCGTTGTCTTTTTTGCAGTCGATGAAATTCAGAATATCCGGATGGTCGATCCGCAGGATGCCCATATTTGCCCCACGGCGGGTGCCGCCCTGCTTGACCGCTTCGGTGGCCATGTTGAAAACCCGCATAAAGCTGATCGGGCCGCTGGCCACGCCTCCGGTGGTGCGCACCGTCGATCCGGACGGACGCAGCCGGGAGAAGGAAAAGCCGGTGCCGCCGCCGGACTTATGAATCAGCGCGGCCTGTTTGATCGCCTCAAAGATCTCTTCCATCGAATCGCCCACGGGCAGCACAAAGCAGGCGGAAAGCTGTCCCAGCTCGCGGCCGGCGTTCATCAGGGTGGGGGAATTCGGCAAAAATTCGAGATTGGTCATCATCTCGTAGAACCGCCCGGCCAACGCTTCGGTATCGGCAGCGGGGTCGAAATGCCTGTCCGCTTCAGCGATGGCGCGCGCCACGCGCCAAAACAGCTGCTCCACTGTTTCGATATTTTTGCCTTCCTCGTCCTTCATCAGGTAACGCCGTTCCAGAACCGTCATTGCGTTTTTTCCAATTTTCATCGGTCAATCCATCCTTAATCTCTATATTGTGTATCATATAAATTTCGTAATACTATATATTGTATCACTTTCCATCTATGGAAACAACATATAAAACAAACAACCTTGCCGAATCTTTTCCAGCAAGGTTGTTTAAGGTGACTAATTTTCAAATTATTCTGCCGACGGGGCATCCGGCGGAGTTGGCTCTTCCGGTGCCTTTGGCGCGCCCTGTGTGTAATAGCCATTCGGATTCGAAGGGCCGCCCGCGCCCTTATCCGCAAGTTCATTGATTTGCGACTGCATGATACCAAGCGCAACGACCGTGAGGCCAAAGATTGCCAGCACCAGACAGATGATACTGTTATCGCTCAGGGAGACGCCCATATTGTTTCCAAGCCGCACCAACTTCTGATTATATTTATAGAGCCAATAAAGCCCATAAATGCCGCAAGTTACAATCGTAAGCAGAACTTCCAGTCCAGAGCCGTCTCTGGTATCTCCAAGCGTGTTGTTGACTTCTTCCGAGGTCTGATACATCCAAATCAGATAATAGATGCCACAGGTGACAATCGACAGGATGATAACCATGGGGATGCTTTTGTTTTGTATGTACATAAGTAACTCCAATCTCCGGCAGCGCCGGGATAAAATCAACAATTTCAGTCTACCATATCAAACGACTGATTGCAATGTATGGCTTCAAGTTTTGTCCCAACCCATACAATTTGTGTCATTTTACCCGAAAATTGCTGCAACAAAAGAAAAAAACCGCTATTTAGCGGTTTTTTAAGAGCTGGCATCGACCTATTTTTCCAGGGCGTCACCACCCAAGTATCTTCGGCACCGCT